>NZ_JAAHHS010000270.1 GCF_010692395.1 Moorena sp. SIO3H5 | reverse complement strand
TCTGTTATCATGCCAATCATCAGCGCACCATTCCCAAACGTTCCCGTGCATATCACTGAGTCCAAAAGAGTTGACGACTTCAAAATAGCCTACTGGTCTTGTTTCATCACGGTATTCTCCTTTTTGCCCTCTACCATAA
Organism: Moorena sp. SIO3H5; assembly: GCF_010692395.1. GTDB lineage: Bacteria > Cyanobacteriota > Cyanobacteriia > Cyanobacteriales > Coleofasciculaceae > Moorena. Next base: position 10,616 of record NZ_JAAHHS010000270.1, on the reverse strand, counting down.
GATCCTGACAATTCAAATGTTTTATCATCCGTCCCGCGATAATTAGCCAAAGCTGTTGTCATGGTTTCTCCGAAATGGAATGGGGGATAGGATGCTCCAGCTTCCAGGTTAAGGGGTTTTGTAACCCCTCGACAGGCATATTCCCATTGGGCTTCAGAAGGTAGTCTATACTCCCTTCCTGTTAGCTTAGAAAGGCGGTGACAGAACTCTACTGCATCATACCAATCGACTTGTTCAACAGGTCTTTGCCATCTATCTATTCCTTGATAGGGCTCTTTAAAATAAGAGGGGTCTGGATCTAAATATTGATTTACCTTAAGGTCAGATCGAGATGCGATCGCTTTCCATTGAGCTTGAGTAATGGGGTAACGTCCCATTAAAAACGAGGAAATAGTTACATCATGTTGGGGTCTTTCATTGTCACGACTCCCTTCTTCACTCTCCGGTGCGCCCATTGTAAAGGTTCCATCAGGGATTAAGACCATTTCAAGAGGGATACCGTTGATGTATTCTCTGTAGCCTCGAAAGGTTTGTTTTGGGCGTTTTATGGTCAGTTTGGCCATAATTCTTCTGACTTCAAATTTCTGACTTCATCCAGCGCATACTACACGAAAACCAACAGTGATGAAGTGGACGTCACGCCTATCAATGTAGTTTCGAAACCCAGAACGGCAGTAATCAGGATAGTAGTCCCAGGAGCCGCCCCGCAGCCCTGAATACGAGCTTTTATCCTTATTTTTGGCTGAATATGACTTATTTTCACTATTGACATTTTGCTGTTTATTATCATCAATCCAAGCACTGCCATCTGTGGGGGCATTTTCGTAGTTATGATGCCAATCATCTAAACACCATTCCCAAAGATTCCCTTGCATATCATATAACCCAAAGGGATTCGGATAAAATTGACCCACAGGGGTGGTTTCCTTGCTTTCTTTTCCTGGTGCTTCATCCCGATAAGGTCTTGAGGCCTCGTAATTTGCTAACTTTCGGGTAATCGTCTCTCCAAAGTAGAATGGGGGATAGGATTCTCCTTCATCAAGGTTTAGAGGTTCTGTCACCCCTCGACAAGCATATTCCCATTGGGCTTCAGAAGGCAGTCTATACTCCCTTCCTGTTAGCTTAGAAAGGCGGTCACAGAACTCTACTGCTTCATACCAGTTTACGTTTTCTACCGGGCGGTTCTCTCCTTGAAAGTCTGACGGCTCTGGATCTAAGTCTCTCTCGACTTTCAAGTCTGTAATTGATGCGATCGCGTTCCATTGGGCTTGGGTAACGGGATATTTCCCTATAAAGAAAGGTTGGAGTGTGACATTATGTTGGGGACGTTCATAGTCTTCGCTATCTTTTTCGCTTTCAGGGGAACCCATGGTAAAGGTTCCTCCAGGGATAGCCACCATTTCCAGTGCCACATTATCGGTTAGGGTTTCGGTGAAGTAAGAGGCGGTGTAGGTTGTGGTTTTAATGATTTTTCCCTGATGGTTAACAGTCGGGGTTTGAAATGTCCACTGTTGTAATTTCTCTTCATCCTCCTCTGGCTCCTCTTCAAAACCAATGGTGGGAACTTCTGCTTCAAATTCAAAAGGTTCTAAGTTGTCAGTGATATCAACTGTCCCCTTACCAATCTCATCTTTCTCCCGTTTGCGTTTCGCTACTTCTGCCCTGAGTTCTTGTGCTAAATTAGCGTATTCTCCTCCCCAAGTGGTGAGAACTGCTGCTTTGACTTCAGCAAAATAGAGGTCTCGATCTCCAGCAACACCTGGAACAGACCCGGCTGGGTTAGGAATCAGTGCTGGAAAATCCCGGAGACTACCATAACGGTGCTCTATGAAATCTCCAATTTCCCGCCAAATCTCCGTGGTGCGTTGAACTGGACTATTTCCTAGCAGTAACTCCCGAATTCCCGGACGAAATTCATACCAAGTTTCGGGAACAGTTGCTTGGTCTGGCCCGAAGGAAGACTTTTGGAGAAGACCACTAAAAAAAACTTCTGCCAGATGCCAGTGTTCGCTATCGGGTAAAAACCACTGTTGTGCCAAGCGCATCACTGGAGGAATGAGGGGAACAGCAGCTAGAACTTCAGCAAGTTTTCGGGCTTTGGGACTAGCATTAGCCAAGAATTCTCTCAGTAACTGTTGAGGAGTTTCCGCTACTGATTCAGGTTGTTCCGACCTTTGCTTTCTAGGATTAGTTGTGTCTGTTTGGGGCTTATGCTGTCTAATTAAAACCCCTTGAATCGAATTGCTGCCACTCCCGGTGATAAAGTTCGCCCAAGTGCTAAAGTGGTTAACGGATAAATTGAAAATTGGAAATTTATATAACCTAGCCGTTGTACGAAGCCTAGCTCCTACTTGTAACATGGAGTTAGCAGACTCTGCCTCACGAGCAATTAATGGTCGTTGAATTGCCTGATCTAGAGCTGTTCGCTGCCATAGGGTTTGAGGAAAAACATGGGCAATACTAACAGGATGCTGTTCTCCTAATTCTGCTAAAACCTCAAAGGCTTGACCGGAATACCAAGCCTTTCCCAAAGTATCCGTTAAGACAATAAAGAGTCGATGTCCTCCTGGTGCGATCAGGCTACGAACATCCCGTTCAATCCGGTCAACACCTGAAAACAATTGGGGGGTAGGTTCTGTTGTATCGAAGTACCAAATCCGGACATCCCGGAAAAACCCTTGCCAGCGAAAAAGCGTTGCCACCCCTTCTGCTAAATCTCCCCAAAATGCCATGGAAGGGGAGTGGTCAATCAATAAATGTACCTCAAACCATCGCTCTAGGGGAGAACGAAATGCCACCATTGGCAATCCATCAGCTTCGGCTGTTTGTTCAACGGTTGCCTCAATATCCAGTTCATTGGCTAGCAGTCCAGAAACACGCTTAGATAAAGGCAAAAGTGCCTTACTAATTTCCCTAGGTTTGGGTAAGGGAAAGGGGTCAGGAACACGAATAGGAGAGCTGTAATTACTGGAGGATGATTCAGGTTTTTGAGGGGAAGTCGGGGGATGGTCGGACTGTTGAGGATAAGTCCTAATCGGTATCTGTGGTTCTTCTTTTTCTGTTACTGAGGGAGGAATCTTTGGATAATTGTCTGAGGGATTTTCAGTGGATGATTCCGGATCACAATGGTGTACATCTTCTGGTGATTTGATGTCTTGAGACAATGGAGGAGTGACAATACGATCTAAGTGAGCCGCGCACCAGATCAGCTCTGCCACTTCTCTATCATCTTGCCACCATTGATTTGTTTCACTCACCATTTCCCCCTGACCTCACAGTGATTTGAAGATAGTATTCAATACATCTTTTCGTGTTTCTTCAGTCAGGTCATCTCCTTGTAGTAATAAATAGATAGCATTCAACAATTGATCCGTTGCTAACGTTGTGTCTCTTGCCTTAATCCGTGCCAAAAAATCCTTGATTAATTTCCGAGCTGGCTCATCCAGTTGCTTTAAATGGGTGGCATCAAAGCGATTTTCTAAAATTTGATAGAAACCCTCTTCGGTATCAGGTTGCTTGAGAGATAACCGTAGACATCGGCGTAGAAAGGCTGGTGGAAACTCCCGTGCTTCATTACTGGTCATCAAGACTAAGGGAAACTCTTGACATTGAATTAATCCTTTGTCAACCGAAATTTTTTCATCACTATCATGGCTTTGACTGCGGTAAGGAAGTACGTTTTGGGTGTTACGTTTTAAGCGACTCAGTTCTGGAATCTCAAAAAATCCTTCCTCAAATATATGTAAGAGATCATTGGGCATATCAATATCACTCTTATCAATTTCGTCAATTAACAGCACTGCCGGTCTACCTGGTTGAGATTGATGAAATGCCATACCCATTGGTCTTAATCTTAAATAGTCACCAATATCAGGTTCTTCAATTCTCTCTGTATTACCAACTTGTTGCCTCAGTAAAGACACTTGTTGTAGTCGCCCAATGGCATCGTAGGCATAGAGACCATCTTTCAAAGTAGTCCGAGAAACAATTGACCAGCGGTAAGGCCCCGGTAGTCCCAATTCAGCTGCTACTGCATAGGCTAAGGATGTTTTGCCGCTACCGGGATTTCCTTCAATCAGTAAAGGGCGACGTAAACACAATGCAGCATTGACCAATTCTATGGCTTGCTTGGTCGGAACAAACCCCAATGCCCTTGGATTAATCTTTCTTACGATGTCTTGGGTATTTTGTGATTGTGCTTTTTCACGCCATTGCTCAACTGACAGACCAAAGGTGCGCCAAGGCGGGGGCGGTGGCATACGACTCAGATGCTGTTGTTGGTCTTCTGGGGTTGGTCTACTGTCCGCACTGAGGGTTAAGCCCCGGTAGATGCGAGGATCCTGCTGGTCAGATGTTGGGTCTTTTGGCATTTTACTATATAGCAATTCTACGACTTGTGAGGTATAAATTTCTGGTTTTTAGGGAGCAGGGAGCAGGGAGCAGGGAGCAGGTAAGAGGTAAGAGGTAAAAAATAATGTGTACCTCATAGCTACGATAAACGCTATAGATGGTCGGTATTTAAGGGTCTACAGCGTTGGGAAGGCTTCGGATATAAATCATCCCAGAAAAGGGTTACCTCCAAACCCTTTTTCTTTTTTCGTAAATCACGTATTTTCTTAGGCCAATTTTGCCATTCTGAGAGGTTTAGATGCTCTCCTTCAATCAGAGGTTGGTTCAGGTTCCGACTCCAAACCGCAATGGGTAAAGCTTCCTCAATTCTTTCTAGATCGGAATCTGATGGGTCTGTACCCATATAATAGATATCATCCCCTTCAAATTCCCCTGGGATACTGGGTTCAGTTACTGAATTATTTACATCATTCCATAACCCTTGCTTCTTGACTTGAATCTCATCACGAATCTCAAGAAAATCTTGATCAAAATATCGTTCAAATGAGTTGATAAAAATTGGGTACTCTTCACCCAGAGGTGTTCGTTTTCTTCCTCGCTGAAACCTAATCTTCTCCAATTGTGTTTTGAAATAGTCGAAGGGAAGAAAATACTCAATTGTTAAATTAACTCGTTCAGATAAACTATAACGAGCATTCCGAATTAAGTTGGGTAAAATTTTTTCAAGAATAGTGTATAAACTCTCATTCTCTTGCTCAGAGTCACTCTCTTCACTTTCCCGAGGTTCTAACCGTATCTTTTCTGCAAACCGACCAAGTGGTAAATCCTGACTTTCAAGCCAAAGATTCATACTCAAAAGTAAGGCACCAGAGGCTTGTCCTGTACCATTATCATTATCAACCTCTGGTTCAATCTCAACTTGAAGTCGCAGATTTTCTTTTTTAATCAGTTCTTGAAATTTTAAATCAGCTTCTTGAACAAATTCTTGGATTGTAGACAGGTTTGCATCTTCTCGATATCTGATAACGTCCTGTTGCCAATTTTTAATAGTATTAGCAAGTCTCCTCAATTTGTCATCCTGTCTAGAAAATCTTCGCCGACACCATTCTGCACAAGCCACTAGAGGGCACATTCCTCTTGAAACTGGTTTTTGTGCTAATTCAGTCAGTCTTTGTTTTATTTCTGTACAATCCAGAATAAATTCGTCGTCTAATACAAGCTTTTCAATAGTTTTAGAACTTAAAATAAAGGAGTTAACCTGAAGTAAGCTATCTTCTGGATATTTCTTTAATCCAGCAAAAAGTTGGCTAATGAGTTCATCTTGCTTTTCTTCCCATGTTTGTATAGTCTTAGGAAGAATGGGGAAGAACTTAGCAGATATCTCAGAGCCAGAAGCTGAATAGGAAGCACGTTGCTCTGAGGAAATAATCTGATTAATTTGGTCAACTAGATAGTCTAGAGGAATGTATAAATTACCGTAGTTTTTACTTAAATGTTTAAGAACTTGCTCCAAGCCCCTAGAAAATACATCTTCTTTGGCAGTATCTTTGGCACGACAAGCCGCAATCCCATGAACTGCGATACCTGCTCCTCTTACCGATTGGTATTTCTGAACAACTTGTGTAGTAAATTTCGAAACATCACTTATTCCGACCCCAGAATAACAAGTATCGATAATATACAGGATTTGTTCAATTTTAACTCCTTCGTTGTTCAAAGGACGAACTAAATCTTCTGTTGCCAAGGATGTCTGAGGTATTTGATTGTAATCAGTCTCTTCCATCAAAAGATAATGTCTATCTCCTTTAATATCTTCACCATGACCGGAATAGTAAAAGATTACGCGATCGCTCTCACATCGTTCTTCATGCTGAAGCCAGTCTGAAAATTGTTTGATTAACTCATCTTTCTTCGGATTTAAACGAAGATTCGTCAAGGCTTCTTCATATCCAAATTTCTGAGTTAATAAATCAACAACTCTCTGTAAGTCTGTCGGAACACTATCTAAGTTAGGTACATCCTGATCGTTGTAATTACTTGTTCCACAAGCGATTAAATAATACCTGGGTTTTCCCGTCATATCCCTCGTCTACTCATCCATCAAGCCCAACTTAATAGCTTCTCCTGTTTCAGATGCGGTAAAATAGTTACTAGCATTGTGAGCATCCGAGCCATTATAAACAAGCGTATCTTCCACTAACCCGTCAAATAAAGGATTTAATTCTTTTTCTAAAGCAACAATGTCTCCCGCATCCGCAATGTTGATCCACTTTTTTACACTTCCTGGCCAAGACCCCAAATTAGAGACCGGTGAGGGTTCCAAGCGATCAAAAATCAGCCCTTTTATCCCCAATGGGGAACCTAGAGTGACAAAAACCTCCACTGACCATTCTGGATGTTGGCATAGGGCTTCGTAACAGACAACTGACCCGAGGGAATGACCAACCAATACGCGGGTATCTTGATCTATGGCTTCCACAACGCGTCCGCGAATTTGCTGTCTTAACTCTGGCTTATGGAAGTAACCCCCAACTTGTTTCAGAAAAGAAATCACTATTTTTTCAGCAACACCACCAAAAAACCTAGAACCAGTTAAGGCATTTAAAGCCTTTTGAACAGGTCTGGGTGTTGCCTTTCCTTTTGATTTATCTGCTGGGCCTTTAATATCATCTTCTACTTTTGCTGCTTCTTCCGACCATTCCAGGAGGAGTTCCTTCTCCCAATCTGAGTCAATATCACTGGCGTCATAGTTAGGTATCCCCATTCCTGATTTTGACCGACCTCTGAACAAGTCTCCATAAAAGGCACAGCGAAATTCATTATCAGAATCTAATCTAGCTCCAACACGCTCCAAACCATCCTTGAGGGCTGGTAGCCATTGATCATAAATTGTATTACTACCTCTAAATTCTTGATTAATACCATGAACAGCCACAATCTTAGCCATACCATTAGCTACCTATCTGTGTAAAGATTGGTCCAAACACTATAATATAGCACGACCCATTAAGGTGTTTTACAGGGTGCATCTCAATGCATGCTGTTTGAACCTGTGGTGCGTTACGGGACGGACTGTTCCAATACTGGCTACTGATAAAATCAGAGGCTTTCCGTCCCTAACGCACCCTACTGGCGTGACACAGCTAAAATAGTGCAATAGCTTTTTGTTAAAAACCTTAATTTACAAGGGATAAGGGATTTTACTAAAGCACCAAATTAGCTGTGCCACGGCACTACCCAACTAACTTCTGACTTGTGACTTCTAACTTCTAACTTCTGACTTGTGACTTCTAACTTGTGACTTCTAACTTCTGACTTGTGACTTGTGACTTCTGACTTCTGCTATACATGATCAAGCGATGCAGCGCCGCCAAAGGGGGTTTCCCCCACTCGCGCTTTGCATGGCTGACATCATTAAATAAAAAAAAAGAAAAGACTTGAACCTTACCAAACATCGTACACTAATTCAAAAGTGTGACTACCGAGGGCAAGATGGGGTTTGATCGGCTGCTGGCATAGGAATCAAATTCACTATGGAAAATGCACTTGAGAACCCCTGTGAAAAAGCTGCGGGTATGAAAACGGGTATGAAAAAAACTTAAAGACTAAATCAGGTTAATATATGGAACCAAAACTATAGTTATAACAGGGAATAATCTACCCGATGGTATAAATAATTTACTTGTATTTTAGTTAAATTAAGCGAAATGTTTAGACAAGTTGGCTTGATTTTTGGTTAACAAATTTTACCAAATAAAATTATGATTACCAGTTGCGATTACTAGTTGTGATTACTAGACATTTTTCGATGCCAGTAAGTTCAAGTAGTTCTTAGATCATTCTTATATACTGCTTATATACTTCTGATCAACTAGTAATTATTATAAATGTCCTCTCTATCTCACTAAGTGATTTCCATTAGTTCCATGACACTAAACCAGGTTTTAGGGTTTTTGCTAATTCTTACCGTCTGTCCTATCTTAGGCGGACTACCTCTGATTGCCTGGATTACCCGTGTACTGACCAGGCATAACCTAGCCCAGGTCGGTACTGGTAATATATCAGTTTCAGCCGCCTTTTACCACGGAGGAAATCTGGTTGGTGTCTTGGCAGTGCTATCAGAGGCAGGAAAAGGAATTGCCGCAGTCTTACTAGCTCGCCACTTCTTTCCGAGTGAATCAGCCTGGGAATTGATCGCTCTCATCATGTTGGTGTTAGGTCGTTACTGGATAGGGAAAGGTGCAGGCACGACCAATGTCACTTGGGGAGTATTATGCCATGACCCCATTCTCGCATTGCTGGTATTTTTGATTGGAGGGATTAGCTTTACCATTTTCCGTAATCCCAAACAGGGCAAACTAGTGATTTTAGTCTTGTTCCCTGTGATTCTGGCTTTATTGCATGCCCAGGATTTCTCCAGAATTGTAATTGCCACCAGCTTGAGTCTATTATTAGCTTGGATTTATCAAAAAATTCCCGATGACTTAGACCTTCCGAGTGGGGAAGCTCAAGCAGAATCTAAGAAAGTGTTTCATTTTTTCCAAGGCGATAGTGCCGTAATTTCTCTCGACACCAAACTAGACCGTAAAAAAGTTGGGGAAAAAGCTGCCACCCTATCCCAGCTGAAGCGTTCTGGTTACTCAGTACCTGTGGGCTGGGTACTACCTCCAGGGGATGATCCAGAACCGTTGCTCAAATACCTACCCGTTTCTGAATCTGAACCCTTGGTAGTGCGTTCTTCCGCCATAGGAGAAGATTCAGCCCAGGCTTCAGCTGCAGGGCAGTATCAAAGCATTTTGCAGGTGACCAGCTCAGCCGCACTACTAGATGCCATTAATCGAGTCTTAGAGTCTTATCGTAATCCAGTAGCTGCACAATACCGTCGGGATCAGCAACTGGCAGATACAGCTATGGCTGTGCTAATTCAAAAACAAGTCAAGGGGGTTTTTTCTGGGGTTGCTTTCAGTCGTGACCCTATTTCCCAACAGGGAGAAGCTGTAGTGGTCGAAGCCTTACCTGGATATGCTACACAAGTTGTATCGGGTAAAGTCACACCAGAGCAGTACCAAGTTTATTTCCAGAACTCAGGGCAGCAAGAGGATTCAGCAGAAAGTTTGGCTTCCTCACGCATTGAAGGTAGTGGTGATGTCCCCCCAGCCTTAATCAAACAAGTGGCGCTCTTGGCACGTCGGTTAGAAGACTATTACCAAGGTCTTCCCCAAGATATTGAGTGGAGTTATGACGGTCAAAAACTTTGGTTACTGCAAGCACGACCGATCACTACTCTACAACCAACCTGGACTCGTAAAATTGCTGCGGAAGTAATTCCAGGAGTAATCCGACCCCTAACTTGGTCGATTAATCGTCCCCTAACCTGCGGTGTTTGGGGAGAGATTTTTACCATAGTGCTAGGCAGACGAGCTAAAGGAATGGATTTCACCGAAACTGCCACCCTGCACTATTCCCATGCTTACTTCAATGTTACGTTGTTGGGGGAAATTTTTCGGCGTATGGGTCTACCCCCAGAAAGTCTGGAATTTCTGACTAGGGGAGCTAAGTTTTCCAAACCACCGATAAATACCACTATAAAAAACGTACCTGGTTTACTACGATTGCTCGGTCGGGAATGGGGTTTAGATAAAGACTTTGAAGCGGATTACCAAACCCACTTTCTGCCCCTATTGAATCAGCTTTCAGCAAGAGGCCAGTCGGAATTATCTCCAGTACAACTCCTAGAACGCATCGACAGCATTCTGAAGGTGTTGAAACGAGCCACTTACTATAGTATTCTTGCTCCCCTTAGTATGTCCTTGCGACAGGCAGTACTCAAGATTGATGACAAAGAACTAGATAACAGCAAAACTCCAGAGGTCGATAGTATGCGAGCTTTGGCTAGGATAGCAGCAGATGCTCGCCATTTATTAAGCCAAGAACAGATTATCTATGACAGTGGAGCCTCTCTGTTTGCCACCCTAGCAGAAATCCCAGATGGTTCCAGCATTTTAGAGCAGTTTGACCGCTTTCTTGAGCGCTATGGTTACCTTAGCGAAGTGGCAACCGATGTAGCAATTCCCCGCTGGCAAGAAGACCCCCGAGCTGTCAGAAAGCTGTTCGCTCAGTTTCTAGCTTATCCACTCCCCCAATCTCGAAAACCTAGAGGGCAACGCTGGAAAGCTGAAGTGGTACAAGCACGGCTGGATCTCAAAGGTCGAGTGACCCAAGTCTACTCTAAGCTGATGGCTCACCTACGCTGGAGCTTCTTGAGA
>NZ_JAAHHS010000027.1 GCF_010692395.1 Moorena sp. SIO3H5 | reverse complement strand
TGGAAAAGAACGGAAAAGCCGGGTTGATTTTTTACTGACTGGCTCAGATCGCCCGATTTATTTAGAAGTGAAAAGTGCTACCTTAGCTGAAGGGAATCGTGCTTTATTTCCTGATACAGTTACTACTCGTGGACAAAAACATCTGGAAGAACTAATGGCAGTACTTCCCGAAGCACGAGCGGTGATGCTTTATTTTATTAATCGTGCTGATTGTTTGCACTTTTCTCCTGGTGATAACTATGACCCAGACTATGGTAAACTCTTAAGAGAAGCAGTTAGCAAGGGTTTGGAAGTGTTGCCTTGTCGCTTTGAAATTACCCCGTCAGGAGTTCGCTATTTGGGGTTAGCAACCTTTGAGTGCTGAGGGTGTTACTAGGTTATATAGAATTTGTATCTGGGTTGTGAACACACGTATTGCAGGAAAAGGCTTGCATACAAGAAGCATTCATGCAAGAGTTAATCAACTATAGATGCAGCCCCTCCCCATGAGCGACTGCATCAAGACACTGGATTTGATCTAATGTTCATTCAAATCCAACCTTAGCAAACTACGCCACTATTACGCCTTCTGAGTAATCTTCTCTTATCCCAAATAGCTAAAGTCTAGCATCCATAACCTGAACTATAGCGTTTGTATTTGAGATGCAAACCTGTATGGTTTTGTTTTATTGGACAATAAAATTGACACTCCCCGGTCATTAGACGCGGGGATTCTGCGGACAGGGTAGACGCGAGCTTGCGCCCAAAGTCTAATCCTCGCTGCGGTCGTCAAAGGCCGCCTACCCAGTCTGCCTAAGTCTAAGCCTAGGTTTCTGGCTACTTTTCGCAGTATATTTGCACTGCCGTTCAAGTCTGCATTTACGATCGAGTTGCTTGCGGATTTGTACAAACCGCGCTTAATCCTTCGTCCCGATGCTTTCCACCCGGCTGGCTTACTGCCAAACATAGGTAGGGAGTCTCCATCTAGGTACGAAGCTTTGCTAGTATAAGCTTCTTCAGTTAGTACTAATTTAATCTTGTATAAATCGCAAAGTTGAGATAATCGATCTTTTAGTTTACCTAATGGGATCTGTACAAATTTTTGATTATTGATCTTTCCCATATTTGCGCTGGTCTTAAATCCTTCGTTCCAGCCCAATACGATCGTTCCAATCCCGTGTTTTAGACAGTGGTTAATGATTAGTCGGGCAGCTTTGTTGATTCCATCCCGAACTCGATGGTTTCGCTTCCTGGTAACTTGGTCGAGCCACTTGTCCCAATATCCCTGCGGCTTCCCTTCTTTTCTAGTAGCAACCTGCTTGTTCCAATGCTGGTTATAGGATTTCATTGCACGAGAATCGATCAAAAACGAATTCCCTAAGGTGTCAACGCAAGCAGCTAAGTTACTAGAAGTCCCAAGGTCTATGCTTAATGCTTCGTTGGCGTTTTGAGTGACTGGGGTCTGATTTGGAATCTCATAGGACACTTCCAAGTAAAAGGCACCATTTTTCGGGAGAATAGTCCACTCTTTGATTTTTCTTCCTTCCAAGTTGCTAGGAAAGGGTAAAGAGAAGTTTTTTACTCCAAACCAGCGTTTTACGGTTAAGCCAAGAGAAAAAACCAGCTTTCCATTTTTTATCTTTGGTTTTTGTCCCCCAGAATTAGGATAGGCAACTTTAAACAGCTTAGACCCTTTTAAGTATTTCGGAGGGGAAGGCTTATAGGACAATTGACCTTTGTACCAAAGATCTCTGAGACTCTTGTAGGACTTAAAGGCTTCTATCACACTGTATAAAGTCTGTTGAGCCGGAGTAGAAGGAAGCGACTTAGCTATTAATGATTTACTTATACTTTCTTCGTAACACAAGTCAAATTTCCCAGTCAATATCTTGCCGGTCTTGAAAAATAACTGACGAGTTAAATACAGTCCCATGTTGTAAAGTTTCCCTGACTGCTGGCAAAGGTAGTTTAGGATTGCTTCTGTCTCTGTGTCAGGATGTAGCCAAATTTGCTGTACTCCTATTTGTGCCTTTCTCTTAACCATTTGACAACTTCGACCTTTTTGCTATCATGTTTTTAGTATATGCGCAATATCTAGCAATGTCAAGTCAATCTCAAAAAAAATCACAAAAAAGGATGAAGGGCATTCCCGTCTTACATGATGAGTTAAAGAAGCCCCACAATATAATGCTCACAGGCACTTCTTGGAAGTGGTTACAACTTTCAGCTAAAGAGGCTGGAGTTAGCGTAGGTGAGTTTGTAGAGCGTTGGATCAAAAGTCAAATAAAAGATACAAGTGGCGCTTTGCCACTGTGAGCATTCCTCCCGGAGACGAAACCTGTTTATTAAGGTTTGAAGTTACCGTAAGGAGAGTGGAGCCTTAATCATAAAGTTTTAACCCTTTTACCCATAACCGACTAACCATAAAGGCTCCACTCACAATCAGGTTTCGTCTCTGGCCTTAATCATAAAGTTTTAACCCTTTTACCCATAGCCGACCGGAGATGAAACCTGTTTATTAAGGCAGCCTTAATCATAAAGTTTTAACCCTTTTACCCAGGGCTATTTCATTCTCATGAAAGCCAAGAAATGCTAGGCTTACAAGTTAACCGAGAGTTTGATTAGTGACCATGCGGAAGCCCCCCCAATCTGCCCCTGCTGTTTTACTGCCTAGCCTCTCCCAAGAGGAGTCAACCCCAGAGCCGATCGAGATTTTAGAAGCCTTTTGTGATATCCCAGATGTGCGCAAGGTCTCAGGTAAACGGCATCAAGTCGCTCTATGTCTAGCTCTGTTTACTCTGGCTATAGCGGCTGGGAACCGAGGGTTTCTAGCGATTGGCGATTGGCTCAACAGCTATCGGGAGGAACTTATTGAACTTTTTCTACCCCCAAAGCGGCGAATTCCTTCCTACAGCACGATTCGTCGTGTCCTATTAACCTTGGATTATCAGCAGTATTCTGTGGCCCTAGCTCGGTTCTTTGGCATTGAACCCTTGGCAGGGGAAACCTTAGCTGTCGATGGCAAAGTCTTACGGGGCTCATACCAACTAGAAAGGGACAATCCTGATTCTCCCCCTCACAAGCGCCATTATGTTAGTCAGTGCTTACCTGGTCGAGCGGGGTTTGATTCTCGAGCCTTATCAAGTGGATAGTAAAACGAACGAAATCAAAGCCTTACCAGAATTTATTACGCAACTGGCTGTTAAGGGTGTGGTCTTCGCCTTTGATGCGATTAGCACTCAAAAAAACGGCTCAGTTGATCATTGATACTGAGAATCACTACTTGGGGGCGATTAAAGGCAATCAGGGCAATCTATTCAAAAGCGTCAAAGCTTACTTTGTAGCCGAACACAGTCATACTGACATCAATAAAGGACATGGTCGGATCGAGAAACGGGTCGTTAGTATCTGCAACCAACTCGACAATATCCAGCCCTGGCCAGGGCTAAAGACTCTGATTCGAGTCGAAAGTGTTCGACAATTCAAAAAGGGGGGGCAACACCGTCTGGAAAAGGAAACACGCTACTATGTTGCTTCTTTCGTCGAGTCTGCTGAGTCCTTTGCCCAGCGCATTCGAGGATATTGGGGTGTAGAGAACAAGGTTCATTATGTGCGTGACGTTACTCAGGGTGAAGATGCTTCACGTATTCGCATGCATCAGTTACCTCAAATCTTTGCCGTTGCTCGTAACTTTGCTCTAAATATCTATCGTTCTCATGACTTTTCAAATATGGCTCAGGCGCAAAGACGGTGCCAGTTTGGACTAGACACACTCAAGCGCATTTTCAGAATGAAATAGCCCTGCCCTTTTACCCATAACCGACCAACCATATAAGGCTGCCTTATTCTTGCGGTAACTTCGTTCCCAACCATAAAGGCTACCCCAGCGAGGGATTGCTCGCTGGGGTAGCTTCTGACCCGGTCGCGCATACGCGGGGCTTCCTGCTTATTAGATTCTTGTGAGGATCTGTTTCCTCTGTTGCCGGTTGCCGGTTGCCGGTTGCCAATGCCATTGCCCGTAGCGCTATATTAGTGACTATTAATGGTAAAAACCTGCTTAAAGACCACAATGCTGTTAGATTTAAAGTTAAAGGGAAACTTTTTCATCACAAAGGAGCGATTCTTAGGCACAAAGCGCTTAGGTATTGTGAACTTAAACTTAAAGTCAAAGTCATCGTCACCAAATTTAAAGTCAAAGTCAAAGTCATCGCGACCATCATTGCTATCATCGTCAACTTTGCCCTTGCCGAAGTCTTTAGAGCTGCCTTGGCTTCCCGCAATCTCGTTGAGTTCATCCTCTGACAAATTTGTGATGAACTCCAAATCAGTGCTTAGATAGTTATCCATTGGAACAATCTCCTGTTCAAAAAAGTGAATGATTCTGATTACCTAATTAGGTAACCTTGTAAAATCTTTGACAGGATTACTCTATCTAAATAAATTCTTTCTGTCTCGCCATTGTGGCTTCTTGTTCGTGGTGGGATTCCCTTAAACAGGACTTATAGCAATTATCATAACTATGAGGTACAAAATTATCGGTTTTTAGGGAGCAGGGAGCAGGGAGCAGTAAGCAGGCAAGAGTGAAAAAATCCTGTGTACCTCATAGCTAGGAGAAACGCTATCGAACTTGATATTATTTATTTCCCCGTCTCCCAGTCTCCCATGCTACAATCGCCTCAGTTAAACCTTCTAAAGTATATTCAACTGCTTCCACATCTACTCTGCCTAACAACTGGCGACAGCTTTTGGAAGTTTGGGGACCAATCGAGGCGATACAGACATCTTTTAAAAGGGAATGGAGAGTTTTTGAGGGTGCAGATTCTTCGCCGTGGGCATTAGAGTAGGCTTGGTTAGTTTCCGTTGAAGAGTTAAAAGCTTGCTTGAGAAGTTTGTAAAAATTCTTGACGGTTTTAGAACTAGCAAAGGTAACAATATCTATTGCTCTCTGTTGCCAAGCATCTAAAATAGCAGGAGCCATGTAATCTGGACAACGAGACTCATAGGCAGCAACTTCTACCACTTGAGCACCTTTTTCCGTTAGTTCTTTGACTAACACCTCTCGCCCACCGGTTTCCACTCGGGGGAAAAGCACTTGTTTGTTAGTTAAAGACTCTGGAAAATGTTCTACCAAAGAATCAGCCACAAAGTTTGGTGGGATAAAGTCCGGTTGTAAATTGTGTTGTTTCAGACTCGCCGCAGTTTTCTTACCCACCACAGCAATTTTAATCCCAACTAAAGCACGGGCATCTTTACCATTATTCAGTAATCGTTTAAAAAAGTAATCGACCCCATTGCTAGAGGTGAGAATCAACCAATCGAAGTTAGCGAGATTAGCGATCGCATAATCTAATCCAGCCCAACTGGAAGGAGGAGTAATCACCAAGGTGGGCATTTCGATAATAGTCGCTCCTTCTTGTTCCAGGAGCTGGTTAAATTTTTGGGATTGACTAGCGGAACGGGTAACTAAGACGGTTTTTCCAGTAAGCGCTTCGGTAGTTGCCGTTGCCCGTTGATGCTTGTCTTGACAACCTTCACTCTTCGACTGGTCTTGATCAGCTAATCCCATAGATGCCCTTAACCCCACTACTTCACCAACTACAATTACCACAGGTGAGAGGGAGATACCAAGGGTTTGGTTTACTATAGTGCTTAAAGTACCCAGCCAAACCTGTTGCTGGGGGCGTCCACCATTCCGAATCAGAGCAATGGGGGTCTGATGCGATCGCCCATAGCGTTGCAGCTGCTGGACAATTTCCCCCAGATGACGTCCTCCCATTAAAATTGCCAGGGTGTCAATTCTTGCTAGTGCTTCCCAATCTAGTTGCTCTGGCTGATGAGCAGTTACAACCGCAAAGCATTTGCTCAAAACGGAGTCTGTTAAAGGAATTCCCGCTAGTAAGGGAGCGGCTAGGGCTGAGGAAATGCCTGGTATCACCTCAAACTGACACTCAGCAGCAATCAATGCCTGAATTTCTGAGCTAGAGCGCCCGAAAATAAACGGGTCACCACTTTTTAGCCTTACGACTTGCTTGCCTTGTCGGCATTGGTCTACCAGCAGTTGGTTAATCCTAGCTTGGGGTGTAGAAGGGCGTCCACCCCGTTTCCCTACATCGAACAGTTGACAATCACAGGGCACCAGTTGCAATAAAAGGGAATCTACCAAAGCATCATAGACCAACACTTGAGCTTGAGTCAGCAGTTGTTTTCCCCTTACGGTTAAGTACTTAACATCTCCTGGACCAGCACCTACGATGTAAATTTTTCCCTTGTTGTGATTAGTCATTATACAGCGGTTTGCAATTCAGTTAGGTACAAATTTCTGGGTTTTTAGGGAGCAGGGAACAGGGAGCAGGAAGCAGGGAGCAGAGAAGAGGTAATAGGGAATGGCGATGCGCTGCTATCTACCTATCTCCCTATCTCCCCATCTCCCCACCCTTGTGACACTGCCTATTCCTCTGGCTCCATGGGCAGACTTATATCTAAAACTATTAGAAACTTAGCATTAGGCAGCAGGTGTTTCAGGGTCTGGGAATAACCTTTGGCATCACAACAGTCGTTGAACCGAGCGAAAACGACTGGTGGCATCGGTGGTAATAGCCGAATCAGGACCCATGGATAAAGGCTTAGATGATGCGACATAATATTAAGTTATCTCCTTTACGTTAAGGGGTAGCCAGAGCCAGCCTGTGGCCTAGGAAAACTCTTAGGCTGGCTCTTCCCGTGGATTTTTTTGTCCACGGTTTTATTTTAGCATAAAAATTACCATATTATAGCATGTTTTAAAAAGTTTTGTAAAAAAATATTGAGACAGTCGGTAGAGGTAGAGTTTTATAGTGCTACACGCAAGGCAAGAGGCAAGAGGCAAGAGGCAAAGGTGCCCTACGCGCAAGCCCTGGGAGTCAGTAAAAACGGGAAATGGGGAGAATCATCCCGGTATTGTGTATTTTGATACAAATTTTAATTATTTTATACGTAATCAAAGTACATACTTGCTCCTTTGTAAAAAACCTACCCTTGTAAGCAGGGTTGTGAGGGGAGTGTATGTGGGTAAACGGTGTCTTTGCTTCGGTTGATTAGTTCTGCTGGTAGGTTGACGGTTAGGCGTTTTTTTTGGTGGGTTCTGGTTGTTGCATTAATTCAGTCTCTTGCTGTCTATCTGTGATGATATTAGCTACAATTGCAACCAATACTCCTATTCTTCCAGAATGTGTGCCTCTAATGGAGTAGTTAAGGGGTGCATTATATTACCGACAATACACCTGATGAAAGCTAGTGAGGTTCTGAGGAGATATCACAACGGTAGAAGAGACTTCAGACGTGTAAGTCTCAGAGGTCAGTCTTTTAAGGGTGAGAACCTCGCTGGTGTAGATTTTAGTGAGGCGGATATTCGGGGGACTAATTTTACTAATGCTTGCCTCAGAGGTGCAAAGTTTTGTGGTGCGAAGGCAGGATTACAGAGACCTTGGGCGATTGGGTTGGTTATTTTTTCATGGATGTTGTCAACACTCGCCGGGATCTGTTCGTCATTAATTGGCAGTACAGTAGTAAGTACAGTAGTACTTGCATTTGGAAGTAGCAGTATCGAAAACGTCATTGTAGGCGGTATTTTCCTAATTGTGCTGGCAGTCTTCCTTATTTTTACTATCCGTAAAAATTTAGCCACAGGTTCTGTAGCTGTGGCTGTAGCTGGGCTTTTTTTCGTTACTATTACTGGTTTTGTAGTAGGAGCTGGAGCTGTAGCGGGAGCTCTGACTCTTACTGGAGTTTTTGCCTCTGCCATAGCGGCAGTTCTGACTCTTACTGGAGCTTTTGCCGTTGCCATAGCTGTTGCCCTTGCTATCTCTGTAGCCATAGACATAGCGAAAACAGTTGCTGGAGCTGTTGCGGTTGCCATAGCTGTTGCCCTTGCTATAGCTTTTGCTATCTCTGTAGCTTTTGCTATCTCTGTAGCTTTTGCTATCTCTGTAGCAAAAACTACAGAGATAGCAGTAATTACTGTTATGTTCAGTGTTTATATTGGCTGGTTTACCCTGAAAAAGGACTCCAGAAATTCTTGGATTCGTAATGTTGCGATCGCTTTTGCAGCTACAGGGGGTACTAGTTTTAGAGGTGCTGACTTAACTGATGCTGATTTTACAGCAGCTAGCTTGAAGAGTACAGATTTCAGAAGGGCTATCCTTACCTGTTCTCGCTGGTACAAAGCCAGCAAACTTGACCAAGTGCTTCCTGGAACAAGTTATTTGAGTAGTGTACCAGTTAGAGAATTAGTTAGAACGCTTCAGGGACAGGACAAAAACTTTGATGGTTTCTCCCTACGAGGGGTTAACCTACAGGGAGCAAATCTGGCTGATGCTAGCTTCATCGGTGCTGATTTAAATCAAACCAATTTGCAAGATGCTGACTTATCCAGAGCCAAACTGGTACAAACCCAGTTAGATAAGGCTAATTTAACTGGTGCAACACTTACCGGAGCCACGATTGAAGATTGGGGTATCACCAGTTATACCCAATTGCAGGGGGTGAGATGTCGGTATGTCTTCATGCGCTTACCCACTAAAGATAACCCTAACCCCCGTCGTAAGCCGGATAATTGGGAGGAGGAATTTGAGGATGGGGATTTTGCTGACTTCATTAAACCAATACTTGATACTCTAGACCTCTATCATAATCAGGATGTTGACCCTCGTGCGATGGCAATTTCTTTTAAGCGGTTGGCTGAAAATAATCCTGATGCTGAACTGGAGATTGTGGGAATTGAAAAGCGAGGTAAGGATAAGTTCTTACTTCGTGCAGTAACTGCAGCTGATGCTGACCATTCTAATCTGTATGCTGAGTATTTTACAATTTATAACGAGATAAAGGCGTTGGCAGAAGCCGAAGTGCAGGAATTAATTGCAGAGAAAAATACCCGAATTTTGAGTCTGGAAAATCTTATAGAAACAGCGCTACAGCGTCCTAGTTTTCATAAACCAACTTTCAAGATACAACGAGTTGGTAATATTATGAGTAATGCCGAAGTAAATATAAAAGGCAAAGTCGAAACTATTGAAGAAATTACAGGAATCGACAACGTAAATATTGAAGGAAATATTGAAGAAATTGAAAATATTGAACAAGCAGAGAATGTAATTTTAGAAGGAAATATTGAAGAAGTTGAAAATATTGATGGTGCAAATAATACAATTCTTCAAAAGAGTGGAGTTATTAATATCAATAAAATTACGTCAACTAGTATTTTTGGAGAAGTTGAAAGTATTCAAAATGTTGAAAAGGCTGAATTGATCAATGATCCAATAGGGAACCTTGAAGTTGAAACTATCAGAGGAAGTGGTATGTTAGTGAACCAACCTGGTGAGTTGGTTTTGCGAATAACTAATCTTGATAATGAGGCTTTCAATTCAGTACGAATTGAAATTATAGAAGAATCGGCAGAATATGAAGTACTCGGAGAAAATCCAATTACTTTACCGGTAATAGGAAGCAAAGAATCTGCGGAGTTTTCATTTAAACTATTAATGAAAGTTTCCAAAGAAATAGTTGTCAATTACAAAATAAATCATCTACTTCAGAAAGCACCTATATATATTAATGCAATACAGGATAATCCTTATATTTATGGAAGTCCTGTCGAAGGAGAAACAACCTTTTTTGGGAGACAAAGAGAACTTGAGCAGATTATACAAGCGGTAACTAAGCCGACTAAGCAAGACACTTTAATTATCGGAGAGCGTCGCACAGGGAAAACTAGTCTTCTAAACCAATTGAAAAGAAGACTAACCAGCCCTTTGGTTCCTGTTTATGTAGTACTCAACACAAGTGATAAATCTACAACAGACAGTATTCTTAGGCTCATTATTGATAAAGTTATCATTAGTTTGACAGAACACAACATGTTGGCTAGAGATGACGTTCAAAAATATCGCTTTAATCACTCTGATTTCACTGTAAGTATAAAAAACATTATTCAGGTAGTAAAAACTAATTTACCAGAAGTAAGAATTGTCCTACTACTAGACGAAGCTGATTATATTTTGAAAGTCAAGCAAGACTCATCTAATATTATTGATGAAAGACTGCAAAACATACTTAGAGCAGCACTTCAGTCGAGTGAAATAGGTAATGATTTCTGTGCTGTTGTTGCTGCGACCACTGAGCTATCTACATATGTTTCACAACGAAGTTCTCCCTTATTCAATCATTTCCGTTTTTTACGACTTCGGCCACTTACCGTTGAAGAAACAAGAAACTTGATTGTTGAACCAGCAGCAAGATTGGAATATGAGTATACAGAGGAGGCTATTCAACATATTACCGAGCTGAGCGGTGGACAACCCTACTACTGCCAAGCTATATGCTACGAATCTTTCAGTAATGCAGTAGAAGCTAATCGTAAACATATTACTAATGAAGACGTATTAGCTGCTAGAGATAAGATAGTTGAAGATTTATTTATAGGATATTATTCTGGATTTTGGGAAAAATTTAATGAATTGGAAAAGAAATTTATTTTAGCTTTATCTCGAAACAAAAAAATTAAAAATGTCAGTCATGTAGACATTAAACGTTTACTAGATTGGCAGGTAATTGTTGACAAGCATCACGGAAGTTATCTATTTTCATCAGAATTAATCAAGCAGTGGACAATAATGGCTTCTAATCATTGAAAAAATGAATATTAATTATACTACCTCTACAGTCGATAGCAAAGATTATAAACGTTTAATTTGTGGACGGACAGACGATACAGCTAAATTATTGGGTTATATTGTAAGTGGTCTTAGTGTCGCAATATTTGGTGAAAGAAGAATAGGCAAAACTTCCTTGCTTTATTTGATTAGAGATATTATCAACGGCTCGATTAATGTGTATCAATCAGAGTTAATTGATGTAAGTTTAAAAAATGCTATCCAAAACTTGGAAGCAAAAGCATCTAATTGTATAGCTGCTTATTTAACTCTACATGATTTAAATAATGTAGAATCAAAAGATTTTTTACAATTAACTTGTCATAAAATTCAAAATGATACTCAATTATTTTCTAGTAACCAAGGAATAGTTTATCCCCAACATAATAGCCTTGTAAAAACCTTTGAGTATATCAACAATATCTTACTCCGAAATAGTCTTCAACTAGTAATATTGATAGATGAAATAGAACTACTACTAGAAATGTCTAATAGCCAGCAATTGTTTAGAAATCTGAGAGGTATTATTCAGTCTTGTACTCAAATTGTTTTCGTCTTAGCTGGTGCAGAATATTGGCACAAACAAATTAAAGATAAAACCTCGCCTCTCGTCAATAATATCCAGGTTTTTTATCTTAAATCACCCGCAAGATTTGCTATAGAAAATTATTTAGTTAAAATACCTTTACAGCAATATTTTGTTTCTACAGGTAAAAACGCAGGTACAAACACAGATATATTTGTTCAAACTGTTATTGACTGGACTGGGTGCAAACCATATTATACTCAAGCAGCATGTCAAGTATTAACTGAATTAGATATATATACTAGAAATCAACAATTGGCTAAGGGATGGCAAGATTTAGTTGTGAAAGACATTGAGGATTCAGTAGAAATAAGTCTCAATAATTTTTATGACAATGAAAATTTGGATGTTGTTTCAAAACAAATATTAATTTTACTTGCCAACAAGTCGGGTTTAACAGTAAAACAAATTAGTAATCAATTAGGGCATTCATCTAAAATCATTTGGGACAGAGTAGATGATTTAGAGTCTCTCTATAAAATTCGCAAACAAGGCTCTGAATACTATATTATTGGAGAATTGATAGAAAATTGGGGTCGAAAAACTCAAGATATTCCAAAAACTGTAAATAAATGGTTTCAACGATTAAAGTGGATAACTATAACTTGCCTTTTATTACTAGCTCCTTATCTTTATTTCTACACACACCCACCTTTAGATAGATTTACCTGTAAATTCACGGGTGGTGAAGTGGTAGTTCAGATGCCTAAGTCTTTGGAACAGAACGAAACTGGTAAAGCAAAAATTAGAGCTAGTAATACAGGTAAAGCCAAGATAAAATCTTTACTTATAACTATACATTCAACTAGTATTAACTATCAAAAAGAAGAAACTAATCAAATAAAAATTGAGCCGGTTAATAGAGGAGAAACGAAATTCGTAGACATGAGTTTTGTTTCACATAGATCTGAACAGAGAAATATTTTTAAGTCTAGCATTTCAATTATTAAAGACAACAATCAATCAAACACTTGTTCATTTGAAATTTTAGCAAGAATAATTCCTGTAAAAAAATACTGGGGTATTGTCAACTTTTTGTTAGTAACAACTAGTGGAGTTTTAGCTAGAAAAGACTTGTTCAATTTAGTGTCAACGACCCTTCCTAATTTACTGGGAATAGAAGAAAAGGATAAAAAAATATTAGTATTAAAAGATGATGAAGACTAAATGTCTGGGCATGCGATTGCCTAGCTTGACCTACGGTCAATCGCGTAGCGTGGCCTACGGCCAATCGCATTCAGGACTTCCACATCCGGCAAAGCCGATTTATCCACGTAATAAAGTGACCGCTGGCATTTTCAATAACAGCGATCACCATTTTTATCAATCACTCTACCGGAGAATTAAACAGCCCTGAACGAAAGGATAATTTCTAGCTCAAACAGTTAAAAATTAGGGATTTGCCAAAATTGTCCTGAATAATTACCACAGGCAGCCATAATCGGTTTATTGTCTTTAGAATCATTAATGATATCTAAACATTTATCACTGCCTGTAAACAGGGTTTTGAAGCGATAATATCCAGACCTGTTTGTTTTTTCTATTTTCCAAAATTGTCCTGAATAATTACCACAGTCAGCCATAATCGGTTTATTGTCTTTAGAATCATTAATGATATCTAAACATTTATTACTGCCCGTAAACAGGGTTTTGAGGCGATAATATCCAGACTTGTTTGTTTTTTGTATTTGCCAAAATTGTCCTGAATAATTACCACAGTCATCAAGAATCGGTTTATTGTCTTGGGAATCATTAATGATATCCAAACATTTATCACTGCCTGTAAACAGGGTTTTGAGGCGATAATTTGTTTGTCCTTGGGCAACGTTAGCAGTACTGGCAAAAGCAAGCACAGAAGACGCAACAGCTATACCAAAAGTGAAAATTCTATTTATATTTTTGTTAGACATTGTGGTATGAGACATTGTTTTAGTTTTAGAAAAAAATTGATCAATAACTGTGCCACAAAATCAACTTACCTGAGTTCGATATACCTATCATCCACACTTACAGGTATGGGTTCTAGTTGATAGAGACTTTTTAACGACCTCCCAGGCACGTTCTTTTGGGGTTGCTTAGATGCATCACCTGATTCACCATTAGCCATACTCTCAATTCGCCATTGTTTCGTCATGATCAGAATAAGTAGTTATCTCATCAGACTGAGCGAGTGGTGCCAACTCAGAATCGTGGTCAGAATACATATTTAAGAGAGTGATTGCTTGGCTATTTAATTAATTACTTAACTTGTAGATTGACATGATTTAACTTCTGCAATTGAGTGTTTTTGAACATGAGGTTTTATTTGTTTGAACCTCATATATTCATCAAAACCCACTGCATACTGACTTACCGCCTGAGATGATCTGACTTGTGACTGACTTGTGACTGACTTGTGAGCTGACTTTTCCTATGTCAATGGAATAATCCACGACTTAACCCTGGACACCTATACTGCGGATGAAGTGGACAAGCAGACAGGAATGTTCATTAACTACTTCAGTGGTTCTCGAATGGCTCTTGCAGTTGACTTACCGGATAACACAGCCCTACAAAGTCGCCTATCCAAAAAGCTGAAGGCTATGCTAGGAAAGAATTTCACAGTCCTACAATCTAAGTATCGGATGGAGTCTGGAGGACTAACTGATCTGTTTCTCTGGACGATTTCAGATGCTTTGACTTTCTGGGAGTACTGGGCATTTGTTTCCAAGTCAAAACTATTGAACTTGTTATCAAAAAATCTCTCTTCAATATCAACACGTCAGCAGTGTAGGAGCTGTCACTTATATTGTGTCCGGTTGACTAGTTATCATGACTTGATTGATATTACTGCTTTGCTTGTTTCTGCTGCTTGAGCTTGTGCTTAAATAAGGAACTAATTCCTAAAGCTCCCAAAGCTAAAATCCCTAGAATAGAAGTAGGCTCGGGAACTCTTTCAACTGTAGACAATGACAGATCAGCACGAGATACAATGGCATCATCTCTGTAAGATACCGAAATTTTGCCACTATTAGCATTAAATACCTTCTCGATTTCTTCTGACTTGTAAAACTCCAGTAATTTTAAAGATAGCGATTGCTTGGTTCCTATTGGTAAATTGCGGGGCGGAGCAATAATAATAGGATCTAATCCTATGATCCCAAATGTATCATCAGTGATCAGGACGTTGTTTGGTGTCAGGTCTAAAATTAGGTTCGCTTGGGATAAGTTATTGATTGATGTAGCGAATTCAGAAAAATCAAAGCTCCAACTTGTCTGTTCATCAATCCCATTACCAAGGATGTTATCCCCATTCCTTTCTATCGTAAAATCGCCGTTTTGTAGGGTTTGACCAATACTGGGATTTAGGATTATTGAAGGAGTTGAACTGCCAATCGCTTCAGCTGTGAAATCAAGACGACTAGCCAAGGCTTTTTCAGGTATTAAGCAACTGCTCAAAACGACGGCAACTGTAGCCACTGAGAACACTTTTAAAGCAACCATATTGATACCCCTCCGTCGAACGATAGGTCTTATTCCACTCTGGGAAAGACATTATACTCTGGTTAATGGCCAAAGGTAAAACGACCGCCAGAAGTAGCCGAGGTGACTGGCTACTCCTGGCGGTGGATTCGGGTCATCGCTAACCGCTACAACAATCTCGGAGTTGCTGGAGTCGGAGACCAACCCCATCACAACTCAGGTGCATTACCAATGCTTGATCAGGTGCAACAAGCTCAACTGTTACAATGCTGTAAAACCATTTCTTGTTGGTCACCTTGGTCACCTTGGTCACCTTGGTCACCTTGGTCTTGTTGGTCACCTTGGTCACAAATGTACTGCAATTCACGAAAACCAAAGTCAGCAGTTATCACCTTAACTCCACCTGCTGGTGCCCACTGATTAATAAAGTTGCTAATTCCGGCATTGGTAACAGTAAAACTACCATCACCTTCGGAAAAAGCCACAGGTATACTACCCCAACCTGGAGCTTGTCGTACCAGGGCGATATCGGTGCGACTATCGCAGTTAAAGTTGCCAGTTATCACCTTAACTCCACCTGCTGGTGCCCACTGATTAATAAAGTTGCTAATTCCGGCATTGGTAACAGTAAAACTACCATCACCTTCGGAAAAAGCCACAGGTATACTACCCCAACCTGGAGCTTGACGTACCAGGGCTATATCAGTGCGACCATTGCCGTTAAAGTCACCAGTTAAAACCTTAACTCCACCTGTGGGTGCCCACTTATCAATAAACTTGGTAATTCCGGCATTGGTAACAGTAAAGCTGCCATCACCATTGGAAAAAGCCACAGGTATACTACCCCAACCTGGAGCTTGTCGTACCAGGGCTATATCAGTGCGACCATTGCCGTTAAAGTCACCAGTTAAAACCTTAACTCCACCTGTGGGTGCCCACTTATCAATAAAGTTGGTAATTCCGACATTAGTAACAGTAAAGCTGCCATCACCATTGGAAAAAGCCACAGGTATACTACCCCAACCTGGAGCTTGTCGTACCAGGGCGATATCGGTGCGACCATTGCCGTTAAAGTCACCAGTTATCACCTTAACTCCACCTGTGGGTGCCCACTGATTAATAAACTTGCTAATTCCGGCATTGGTAACAGTAAAGCTGCCATCACCATTGGAAAAAGCCACAGGTATACTACCCCAACCTGGAGCTTGTCGTACCAGGGCGATATCGGTGCGACCATTGCCGTTAAAGTCACCAGTTATCACCTTAACTCCACCTGTGGGTGCCCACTTATCAATAAAGTTGCTAATTCCGGCATTGGTAACAGTAAAGCTACCATCACCTTCGGAAAAAGCCACAGGTATACTACCCCAACCTGGAGCTTGTCGTACCAGGGCGATATCGGTGCGACCGTTGCCGTTAAAGTCACCAGTTATCACCTTAACTCCACCTGTGGGTGCCCACTTATCAATAAAGTTGGTAATTCCGGCATTAGTAACAGTAAAGCTGCCATCACCATTGGAAGAAGCCACAGGTATACTACCCCAACCTGGAGCTTGTCGTACCAGGGCTATATCGGAATAAGCTTGAGCTGGTTTAGCCATTAAAGTAAAGGCTAGGGTTATAGTACAAATAATTGTACTTATACGCCTTACCAAGGTTTTCATGTTATTAACCTTTTAGTTTTGAAATGTTTAGTATTAAAACCAGAGTAATCTTAACATTGTTGTATAGTCCGGTCAAACAATCCCTTCGTAGAGTTTTTATCCCTATAAAAATTCTTAGCTGTGTGAATAGCTGATAGCTGACCGCTGATAACTTACTATTCTTCACTAATATCTGTCAGCAAAAGATTCAAGTTTTCCACCGTTAACAAAGGCAAATTAGGATTCTCTGTAGTACTCACATTTTCTGGATTGGAAAAGAAACTAAAACTAAATAGATATCGTCCCCTGGTTTTATTGGGGTTTTTCTGTTCCTGCCAATAGTCAATTTCTCCGACAATATTTGTTCGCAGCTGTTCAGTCACTGTTAACATAGTGGAATCCCCAGACTTTTGAACCGTAAATCGAGGAGTTAGTAAAACAGGTAAGGAAGCTAATAGTTCTTCTTCATTACCAGTGGCGCTAGTATTGCTAGCTAAAGCAAAGGCATACTGACAGCTAATCCGAATATCATAAGGACGGTTAATGATAGCTGGGAGCAAGACTTTGAATAACTCTTCGAGATGCTTATCCAAGGCTTTACTTCTGGAATCGCCCAGGTCTGCAATATCCCAACGCTTATCATTAACTATTAGAGGAGTAATCCGATTCTTAAACCTTACTTCAGGAGTCTGGAAGATGAAAGCAGCATTGGTTTCCCGGCCATCAATCAAATTTTTATTGCGGGCGAGACGGATAGCACCCCAGGCATTTTGATAGTCCAACACATCCAAATTAGTTACAGTCACCTTACGGTCTGGTAATGCCGACTCCCCAAAGGTTTCTACCCCAGTTGCATCAAGCAATTTGGTGAAATCATACTCAATTGTTGTATAAGGTACTGTGGGGGAGTTAGTGGTGACATCGTTTTGCCTGGTCTCATTTAACTCATACCCTGGTAACTCAATATCTAAGATTTGTTGATCAGTAATTTGTTGATCAGTAACGGGAATATTGTTAGTGGGAGTGATGATAACTGTTTTGGTTTCTTCGTCAGCGGATAGGTTTTCATCAATATTGTAGTGAACTGTCTGGCGAGATGCCTGTGCGATCGCAATCGGTTGCCAAATTTGCCATGACCTAGCCACGTCTTCTGCTAGAGTCGCAAAGGCACTGAGGGCATAAGCAGCAGAAGTAACCGTAGTCACGTTGGTAGTCTGGTTGTTAGAGGTTAACCCGGTTTCCAAAGTTTTGAGATCACTGGCTAGGGTTGGATATAGATTGTTAAACCGCACCAGGGTATCCAAAAGTGGATCAATAGTATTGGTCGTATCGATAATTGTGCCAACACCCACTGGGTCCGCAATGTCTGCATTAACTGCATTACTCAGCAAAATAGTAAAGGTTTCATTATTTTCAACAACATCATCGCTGTTGACTGTCACCTCAATTTCTTTGGTGGTTTCACCTGGATCAAATTCCAGCAGAGTTTTGGGAATTGCCGTGTAATCTCCTGGTGCTTTTGCGGTTCCATCCTGGGTTTCATAATAAACACTAACAGTCTGTTCAGAGGGAGGAGATAAGGTAATAGTGAAAACTGCCTTTTGTTCGTCTTCCTTCAAAGAGACATCATTAATCGTTAATTTAGAGGAACCATTGTATTCAATCCGGCATTCAATGGTATCTTGAGCCACATCGGGATGTTCATAGAGGAAAACATAATTCCAGTCTCGAATATCCTCAGCACTGAGAATCTCACCAGCAAAGCTGTCGGGGTCAGGAATTGCTGTATGGGAAATCAGAGAAGGAGGAAGGGGAAAATCTCGCAAAGGAATGGGAATTTGAACATCTCCAATTTGATTAGGCTCATCGTTGAGAGGTTGAATAAAATTGAGCCAAGAGGAGGTGGAATTAGTAGTATTAATATTGTATTCCAACTCATTAACCTGATAGTTCAGATTAACCGCAATATCTTCGTAACGCTGAGGAGTTTGGGTATTAAAGAAAAAGGTTAGCGTAGACTTACCATTGTTGGCATCGCTCAGTTCAATTTTAGCTGGAGATAAGGTGAAATCTATCGATTGAAGCAGAGCTTGCTTTTCTGCGTCAGAACTAGTGGAGTTGGGTGTACTTTCAGGATTGGTGTAATAAGCCCCGTTCATCACTGGTTGCCCAGATAAACGAGGAATATCTTGATCAGACCATTGATAGCGATCAGCGATCGCGACATCCACGTTATATTGAACAATGGTTTCAATGTCGTAAGCATCCGCTAAATTTGTCAGCAATTCCTTTTGGAGTGCTTCCACCGCTAAGGTTTGGCGAGTAGTATACTCTTCGGAAGTTGTATCCACAGAAGTATCCAATACATGGGTCACATTTTTACTAATCGAATCGGCCAAACTTGCTTTGACATCTAAAATCCGCCTAAGCTGATCCTTTAAAATGCCCCTAAGCTCATCCTGTAAAGTGGGATCATCCACTTCAATAGTATCATTCACTGCAGGGATAGCTGTTTCCGGTTTCAGGATATCTTCAATAGCACGTAAATAGTTACGGGCTAAACCATTCAGGTCTACCGCATCCACTCGCACGGTTTCTGTTGAGGTTTGGTCAAGTCCACCATCTTGGGTGTAGCTGTAAAGGTTTACTTCCCCTGACATTAAGGTATTGCTCAAAGGCGCAGCGGAAAAGAAGTAGGGGAAATCCTCTTTGATATCGTAACTAATCCCGGTATCCCCCAGATGAACTGCCCACAGGGTATCACTGTTTTGAGGATTAGCATTATCAATATTCCCAGCATCCCTCCCCACTGCTAGCTTTAAGTTAGGTAGTGCTTGCTCAAATGCCTTGGCAAAGGGGTCAAGGGAGGCCAGGCGTTCACTAAACTCAGCATTTTCATCATCGGAAGAGCTGGTCAGCACAACGGTTTTGGGGGCAAAATAGGCTGATACTACCTCAGCTTCAGACACATCGTCGGAATGCATCAAATCCTCGTTGCGTCGCATTTCCAGCTGTACGGTGACCGGGAAAAGTAAATCCGTTGGATACATAAGACTATTATCGTCATCCCGGAAGGTGAGATCAACCTTTGTGCTAGCTACTGCTGGGGGAACAATCCAATTTTGATTGGCCTCAATTAGACCCGATTCATTTTGGAGCGCCTCTGCTACTTCTGCCACAGTTAGGGGGCGTTGCGATCGCTTTTCTAACAGATCCACCGCTGTTTTCAGACAACTGAGGTCATACATGCGATGAATAATCTCCAATGATGTCTGTAAGGTGTCGATCAATACCTGATCATCGGGTTGACCATGGGCAGTTTCGATATTAGCGATCGCATTCAGGACATCATTTTCTAGTTCTAGGGTATCAGATTCGCTATGAACCGTTGATGGCTGGAATTGGGGTTTAAGGGCACCTCCATCCAGCAGTGTTGCTTTCAAGATACTCAAAGAAGATTCACTATCATTGGGATCAAGTAAGGCCCGTAACGCAATGCGATTTGCCCCTTCCAAGTTCTCCAGTTGCTCATAAATAGCATTCACAGCCCCAATGCTTTGCTGGGTTTGACTGGCATCGCCATCAATACTATTCCCAATGCTTTGCTGGGTTTGACTGGCATCGCCATCAATATTATTTTTGAAGTTAACCAGGGTTTGCGCCCATCGAGAGGTCAGAGTGTAGAAGGTTTCATCGGTTCCGGTCTGGATAGTTTGACTATCGATGAAGAGCGCTAACCGTTCTAAGTCGCTATTTACCGTATCGTCACTGTTGTAACTAATCTTAGTCAGGGATGCCAAAACCGGACGGACATCGATAGCAGTATTGCCACTCAAGAGTCCTGCCAGGGTTTGGTTAGCCACCGCTACGGCTGCTGGGGTAATTTCCGTTCCCATGGTACTGGTTAAGGTACTCAGGGATGTGGTTTGATCTGTGGATACCACTGCTAGATAGTCAGGGTTCTGTGCAGAAGAGGTATCCAGGGTAAAGCGATCCGGAATGTAGAGAGTTGCCCCGGACTCTAAGGCTAAAGTGGGATTTTGAAGAGCAATATCCCCTGCTGTGGTTTGATCGGTAATAATTTGACCATCATGGGCAGCAGCAATAGCAATCATTTGCTCAAAGCTATCCCCACTGGTGACAGTGTAGTTCAACAGCACGTCAGCCAGGATTACATCCTCCGTACCAAATAACCCAGTCATATCGCTGACAGCAGCAGCAACCACAGCTAATTGACTAAGGATCGCAGATTCAGTCAGAATGTCACTGATATTGCCCACGGCTTGTACCGTTTCCAAAACCGTGCGATGAAGGTTGGTTTGTAGATGAAGCTGCTGAGTTAGGTAAGCAATGGTGTTCTGTTCCGGCAGAATTGCCTCAGCAATGGTATAGTCTAGGGCACCCACTTCAGCAACCATGCTGGATTTCAGCACATCGATAGAGCGAACATCAGTAGTGGCGATAAACTGGTTAAGGGCAATGTGATATAGACTATCCTGAGCCTGGATGGTGTAATCAAGGCTACTATCGGGCATTGTTATTGTTATTGTCGAACCTGCCACCAGTAAATCCTGGCGTTGGGCATTGGCAAGAATAACCGTTTCAACAGTTTCTATCCTAGAGGTATTGGGGAATGCCGTAGCGATCGCACTCCAGGTCTTGTCAGTAATAATCTTGATGTCTACATTAAACGGAGTTGGTGTTGCTTCATCATTCTTGGTCACCGTGACCGTTAATGTTGTGTCCGTGGGGAAAATTTCCAGACCACGAATGGCCTCAACCACATCCTGGGATGCTGCTAACAGACGGTCTCGAAGATTGCCCAACGTCTCGCCATCCTGGGTTGTGCTATCCAAGGCTGAAACCGTAACCCCTGCCAGCAATACCGTCGATTCATTCTCTGCAATAATCTCATTGATCCGGTCAGTCAGGATCTGGTCAAACTCCAGATCCAGGTCAGCATTTTCCAGCTGCAATACCCCATAGGCAATTTCCTCTAGGGTGGCGTTTAGGGTAACGTAATTGTTGACGTGGGATGATTCTAGACCCTTGATCAGGACACCATTGGTTAAAGTTTGGGTCGTATCTAACCCTTGAGCAATGGTTTGTAGGATGATTTCGATCAGGTGGTCTTCCTCTAGGGCGAGTTGTGCGATCGCAATTGACTCGAAGGTATCCCCATCTTGAACGGTATAGCTTACGAAATGATTAGCGGTATCGGTGTAAGAAATAATCCCACCAACCGCTAATAAATCCGCCGTTTTTGCATATTTGGTGACAATTTCCTCAACTTTGTCACTTTGAATGCCGTAATCTTTGTTGAGCTTGGTTGCGATCGCATTTAAGTTGTTGGTTGGCTCAACCCGAATACCTACAGGAATCTGAATACTTTGACCACTGGTTAAAATACCACTAACTGCACCATTACTATCCCCTAAATCTCCAATATCACAACCATACTGATTAGCAACGGATTCCAGGTCTTCACTGTTACCAGAGACTGTATAGGCAAATTGCTGCAGATATTCTAAGGTGACCAAATACTTATAGACATTATCCACAAACCCCGTGAAGGCGGCACGCTGGGCATCAGTCAACTCCTGGTCACCGCTGGGAATCACCGATGTACTCACCGTAAACGTTAAGTTCGAGTCATGAACCTGATAGTAAATTTGTTGATAGGTGGCGCGGTCAGTTTTAATCTGATCCAGTACCTCAGTGAAAAGATTTCCAGGAGTGGGAATATATTTAGATTGGTCTAACACCAATTCCAGAATCAAATTAGCAGTCTTATCATCCTTGCTGGTGATCTGATAGCTTTCACCCACCGAGGGCCATTGATTGATTCCCAAAATCGGGTCGAAATACCCTAATTTTTGGCTAATACCTTCTGCAAAGTCCCCATCGCTTCCCAAACGATTGCCATAGATATCTTGCCAGCGAAAATCCAACGTAAAGGTATCTCCAATGCCGTAATAGGGATTGAGGGTATCCTTGAGAATTTCCGGTAATGCTTGAGACGCTGTGTTGGCGGCGGTGGTTAAAGCATAAACCGGCAAGACTTTTTCATAGACCCATGTTGTATTATCCTCATCCTCTTCAATAGGTCCAATCGGTAGACGGTCTTGCTCGGTTTTAAAGTCAGCTGCTGTACTGGGCACCTGATAACTCAAAAGCTGATAGAGGTTTTGAATCTCATCGGTCGCAGTATCATTGTCTTGAGGTTCAATGGCAGTACGGGTAAGTCTAAAACCAAGATTTCCCGCCGGAATCCTCAACACATTAGTTGTTTGACTACTGGTGGCAAAAATTTCGCTGACACCATTGAGTGTACTACTCTGGGGATGACCAGATGGAATATTAAGGCAGTTGTTATAGCTAGCAGCAGTACTGCTAAAGGTCATTAACAGAGTTACCTGAGCCGTATCCCCATCAGCAAACAGAGAATCTGGTAAGCCCTTTTGTTCATCATTTTCTGTATAGCTATAGTTGAGGTAATAGCCTTCACTATTTACAACGGTGCTTTCCTGTACCAGTGTTAGGAATGGTAGGAAGGTCGTAGACGAGTCTAGTGTCACAGTACGATTATCCCCAGAATCTAGAGATAAATTCGTCTTCAGCATCAAGACTTCAGCACTGCCATTACGGGTCAAAACTTTCGAGTCACCACTGTCATCCAAATACAACAAGGTCAAGGTTGTCGGAGTTACGTTTGCTGTCAGAATATCTTGCAGCAATTGCCGACTAGCGGTTTCAATCCGTTCAATAGCGTATACCGTGGGCAAAAATCCGCTCCCATCTGAGGTGGAGACTTGACGGATTTCCAATGTTAATTTAGTTGCCCAAATATATCCTGGGTCAATCTCCGCAGTATTTAAAGTTTCCCCATCTTGAACTGGCTGCTGATTGTAGAGAAGAGTTAACGTTGTCTGGTCAGACTTAGACTTGAGATAATCACATAAACCGGAAGGAAGTTCCCACAGCAGATTGTTAATAGTTGCTGCATTGATAGATTCATTCCAGTAAGTTTTCTGGCGAATAGTGTATTGTTGGTTAGTGGGATTATAAAGCCCTACCACTGTTGGAATATTTGGAGAGGTTGTGGGCAAAATTCCACTGCTTGCTGCTGCATCAAACTGCTTAATCGTCTCAATGGTGTTGTAGGGAGCAGTATCGGGGAAAGGATAATTCAGTTCAGGGGTTAACGTTTCACTATCGCTGTTCTCACTGGGATCATCAATTAGTCGAATCCAAGTCAACATATCCGGTTTGGATAACCGGATTTCATTGGGGGTAATGGTTACTGTCTCACTATCCCCGTCTGTTGCGGGAGCAGTGCGCGTAACTGTAACAGTAAATTGTTGTCCTGTAGCAAGATAAGCCGCTTGTTGTCCATCAATGGTTGTAGTGTTATCTGTAAAGGTGGGTATTCGCAATCCATGCAACAAGAATCGTGAGGTCATTCCCGCTAAGGATTGGAACGACTCACCACCATTGAAATTATTTAATAAATTGCCTAGGGTAATCTGGCCATTTTCATCAACCCCCTCTTTTTTATCCCTAACATGATCGATGCCAAGCTGCACCGCAGAACGAATAATTAAGGTGAAGTAGTCAATAAATAAAAGTTCAGCGATCGCTAAACTTCCAGATTCATTGTTGGTCGGTAATTGTCCCAGTACTTCTTCTGTGCTCTGGTTATGGTTATAGTTGAGGGATTGGAAATAGGTTTGAATCGCCTTGATTTGATCAGGAGAATATTTTGTACTATCAAAATCAACGGTATTGATAACAGTATCAGCACCATCCTTGAGTTCCATCTGAAGTTGAGGAAACATCGGGAAAATGGTACCACTAATTTCCGTATTATCGATGGGGCGGTCGGTGATATCAAATATAAAATTCCTAGACAAGAATCGAATTAGCGGTTCCCAAAACTCATCCGCAGCTTCTTCCTCTAAGTAGTTAACGAATAGGGTATAAACATCTTCTAACAATTCCAAGGTTAAGACTTGAGCATCAACATTGACAGCACTTGTGTTGATATTCAAATCATTACGCTCACTATCTGATAAGTAGGCATAAATCACCCATTTGAAGAGGGCTTTAACTAATTCATCAAAGTCCGTATCATTATCTGTATTAATATCCCCAGTAGTGCTATTGCTATCTCCAGTAGTGCTATTGCTATCCCCAGTAGTGCTATTGCTATCGTCTAGAGGAATCGAGTTTTCCATAAACAATAACCCGATACCACTTACCCCTGTTTCGGTCTTGGTAAAGGACGGTTGAAAATAAATATCGAGGCGAAGCTTGTCGTCTTTTACAGTTTCCGGGCGCACCTGGTCGGTAAGGATTTCTAGCTTAATTCCCGTTGTGCCATCATCCCATCGCAATGACCGTCCACCAGATGTTTCAGTAGTGACATTTGTAGTAGTAGCATTTGTAGTAGTTACATTTGTAACTGTTCCTGTGCTACTAATGGTCTGGGCTTTAGCAAAAGCAAAGCGATTAGCCCTACCATTTTTTTTGATTCGATTTCGATAGGGATGCAGGGTTTGAGCACGGGCAGTAAATACGGGAACAGTTGCTGCCATGGCTCCCCCAGAACCAGCAGCGAGTTGCCAGGGTGGTGTGCTATCTGAACCGAGGACAAATTGCTCCCGCACGGTCAATTTAAACTTAAATCTGATCCGGACAAAGCCAATCTTGACCGATGCTTTGACAGAAACCGTAGCCACCAGAGCCACCTGAATCGCTTTGTATACCTCCACCACAAACAGCACCGCAGCTTTAACCAGGACTTCTATATCAACCTTAATGACCTTAAAGTCCACGACACCATAGATGCGACCAACAATGGCTACACCACCCTGAATCCGGTAATAGGTGGCCTTTTTCTCATTAGTATCGGTGGGATTATAGGTAGCAAACACCCCTTGCAAAATCCCATGGATGGTAATGCTGAATTCGGCGCGCAGAGGACCTTTATTGATAATTTTCCCCAACCCGACCTGTAAGCCAATGCCAAATTCCAATACCGGGTCAAAGGTGCCACTAACAATGTCGGGAACACTGGTGGCTGTTTCTGCACTAAGTTTATTGAAATAGAAGCCCCCTAACCCTAAAAAGATGCCGACATTAACAGCAATGGATCTCGAAAAGTCACCACCCCAAGGGAAGCCCACATCGATACCAAAGTCCCCATTGGTATAGATTTCAATGGCAACCACTGGCAGGGTAATATGAACAGCGCCAAAGTCGATATAGCGCATGGTGTCCGGTAAAACCAGCTCACTGCGATAGACCCCGACAGTATCACTAATGCGGCGATAGAGGATTTCAAATTCAAATCCAGCAAAACTCTGTACCGGGGGTCCCGACAAGCTAATGCGCAGCCCATAGATAAAGGGATCGTTGAAAATTATACTGATCTCAATGGAACCCAAAATCACAAATTGGGCACCAATTAACCACCCACTCTCTGCACTAAACTGTATTGGCTGACCTGAAAATTGAATCGGTTGACTGGGGTCAGAACTGACGGCTGAGGGTAAGGACTGTTGCAGAGCTGTGAGGGGATTTTGCCGCCGTTTAATAGGGGGAAGGGGTACCAAGGTTTGGCGCATCACCGTGGTGAATTGCTCAATAGTACGAGCTTGCTGCACAATTTCTGGTGCAAAGGCAACCCGTTGTCCCAAAGCCAGGAACTTCAGCTCGAAGATCGGGGCTTTAGTGCTGGGCACTTGTGGGGGATTTTCATTGACTGGGTCCCACTGAACTCGCTTTTTGGGTTCTCCAGGAATACTTAAGTCTACTGCGATCGCTATTTTCTTATTGGATGCTGTTCTGGCATTATTTTGTTGGGTACTAACCTGAGATGACTTAGTCCCAAACTGGTAAGACAGCCCCACATTGGATACCTTAGCAATCAAGACATTCAAGGTAGCCTTGTAGGAAATGGTGATGGATTTATCGGTTAGGTCTATCTCCAGACTAAACTTATCTAGCGCTATCTCTTCTTTAGCAAATTCATCCCAGGGTGGATCGAGTTCAAAGTCAATAATGCTGGAGTCATAGACGCTGACAATATAGGCAATCAGGTCACCAATGGTGGGATTCTTTCCACTGACCAAACTAACGCTAAACCGCAACAGTTTACGATTATTGATATCGGTGTAGACTGCGCTCAACAACAGGGTACTGATTTGGAGTTGGAAAATTAACTCACCGGTACGATTTGCCAGGGCTTGGGATGAACGACCAGAGCTAGAGGTGCTACTGGTTTGGCTAAAGGTATAGATAACCGAGAGTTGTAAGGTATCGAAAAAGGGAATCGAGGCTTTGACCGTTCCTGCGATCGCGCCTTTTAGGGTCGTAGAGGTTCCCCCGGATCTATTACTGGAGGTTTTGGATATTTCAATCGCCGCTTGGATTTGCAGGGTTTCTTCCCCTGGCACTAAGGCAATGCCAGTATCCCAATCCATGGATCCGGTGAAGGTATAGCGGGATTCGACGATTTGGGTATTACTGTCTTGATAGCGGGTTTGTTGTAGCGCAAATGCCAGGGAAACTACTAAATCCCGCAACCCATACTCATCGAGTTTATCCTGGGAAAATCCAAAAGCTTTGATGACTTCGGTAATGCTGATATTTTCAGCAGTGGCAGAAAATGCCCACTGACTGGCAATTTTGCCACTCTGTGACGAAAATTGATGGGCGACCTTAACCGCAAATTCGCCCCCAAATAACTCAAACAGCCCCTCAAATGACAGTTTTCGCTGCTGGGAGAGGGATTCTGCCGTATTCTGTTGAGTGCCATTGGTTGAGCCAGAAGATTTGACCGACGACACTGACAGGGCAAGCTGTTTGATGGATAAGGTTGGCCCCGAATCGAGGGTAATCGACCAGGCATTTTCAATAGCAGCCTCAAAGGAAAATGCCCCTTTATCCGGTCGCAATTCCACCGCCATTTTAGTAATGGCTAAGTTCTGAATCGAGTCTGGTGCATCTAATTCTGGAATTAATTCTTCCAAAAGCGCCACGACATAAAGTCGCTGTCCAGCAATCATACCGCCCTGATAAACCGTTACGTTGCGGTCTTCAATTTTCTCCAG
Source organism: Moorena sp. SIO3H5 (assembly GCF_010692395.1). GTDB lineage: Bacteria > Cyanobacteriota > Cyanobacteriia > Cyanobacteriales > Coleofasciculaceae > Moorena. The sequence continues at coordinate 28,885 of NZ_JAAHHS010000027.1, read as the reverse complement.
GATCAAATTGACGGTTTCACCAGCAACGGTTAGCTCGGAGATCATACCAAAGCTAACACTGGTTGTTCTTTGCACTATTGCAGTCATCGTTCGATTCAGAAAAGATTACTAGGCAAAAATGGAATTATCGAAAGTCAGCGGTCAGTGGTCAGCGGTCAGTGGTCAGCCGTCAGCCGTCAGCTTTTAGCTCACGCTACGCGAACAGCCGTCAGCCGTCAGCTTTTAGCTCACGCTACGCGAACAGCCGTCAGCTTTTAGCTCACGCTACGCGAACAGCCGTCAGCCGTCAGCTTATTTTATTTAAAAGCCAAGTGGCACAGGCTTCTAGCCTGTGAAGCATTAGCTGATAGCTGATCGCTGATTGCTGATTGCTGATAGCTATTCTTCATTACTAACTTTGAAATAGACCCCCTTTAATTTAAGGTCTAATCCATCAATTAATTGACCTGCATCATCTTGCCATTCTGCTGATAGTCCAACAGTGTAAGCTGTTTTCTCTTTGGTTACTGTTCCACTTGTGGCAGCACCTGGAATTCTGACATGAAATTCATCCACATATAAACCAGCTTCTAAAACGAGATCAGCAGCATTCTGTAAGACAGCTATATCGGGCAAGAAACTCGCTTTGATCGCTCCTTCTGTCAGTGTGTCATCAGCCTCAACATCTTTGTCGGTCACTATAAAACTAGTATCCTCGACACCTAGAGTACTCATAATACTACCAATAGAGGTACCAACCGTACCAAGGTAGACTCTCTCCCCTGCCGGAAGTTCAACTTCAATTCCCTTTTCTTTAAGCTCACTAATGGCATTTTTAGGTTCTAGGGAAATTGTCTTCCCAGCCAGTTCTAGAGAAACACCAAAAAATACTTTAGTTTCTGACATTTTTTTGCTCCTTATTCAAAAATATTTAGTTTCAACAACTATCAATTTACAACAATTATAAGTTAGAGATTTTACTGTTTATTATATATCATATTTTCAATAAAAAGTAAACCTAAAATTTATTTTTTTATTGGGTAATAAAACTCCGGATATCTTTCCCATCTTGCCTCTTGCTTTCCCCTCCTGGGAGGGGTTAGGGGTGGGTTACTCTTGCCTCTTGCCTCTTGCCTCTTGCCTCTTGCCTCTTTCAGCAATTCGTGTGTTTACAACCGAGATACAAAGGCTATAATTGATCGAGCTTAACGTCTGCTTCCGTTGGCACCACTGATTCTTCTGGAATCTTTGTTGTTGATAGATTATCATCAGTTACAGTATTTCCATTTTCATCCACGAAGGTTAAGCCTTTTTTAACAATAACTCCATTGGGATAATCATCGGATTGGGGTACCGAAAATACCGTAACTTTAATCCCCCTCCTATCTTCAGGTTCCGGTATAGGTTGGAAGACATCAATCTTCAACTTCATTGCCAGTTCAGGAGCAACGTCTTGGTTGGTTAGAAAACTAAAATCTTTACTATCAAAGGGAAAATCCTCGGCAAAATTGAAAGGAAACTGATCATTAATTGATCCAGTAGCAGTATAACAAGGATCCGGTGATGTACCTTCCGTAACAGTAATTGATTTTGCCCACATATCAGATAATGGATGATTGTCAGATAAGTTGATGGGCAATTCTTCAGTAATGCTATAGGTAGTCTCTACTTCCTCCATAAAGGTTGGGATATCGTTAATATCTTGATAATCAGTGATTTTATCCTCTGCCATCTTATCTCCTGTTTATTTAAATTAAATTCAAGCTATTCCTTAAAGCCTTAACCTTTAGCATAGGCCGCATACCAGCCAACAGCATCATTACTATCCGTGGCATCAGGATTGCCAAAGATAACAATTTCCGTTTGTCCACTGGGGGGAAATGAGAGGACAAAAAACTTAAGAGCAACCTTCTTAATTTTCAACAAGTAAGCTGTACCAGAAGTGCTAGTGGAATCAACCAGTAATTCCACCGTCTTGAAGGACAGCTTCAGTACACTTTGGAGAGGAAAACCGAGCACATCCCCACCAATTCCCGGTAGCCTCAATCCTACAAAAGTTGTGGCTTTCTCCTGGGAACCATCCTGATTCGGTTCCCAGATAATCAACAGATTAACCACAAACTGAGCTGAACCCGACAATGCCCCCAAACTGCCCAAATTAAACTCGAAGTTAAAACCAAAGCCACTGTCGGGCATAGAACCAGTGCCCAAGGGAGTTTTCACCGTAAGATACCCTTTAGGCTTGCTATCCGGTTGAGCAGGGTCGAGATAGACGAAGTTAGTCAGCTTAAGGGGAAATTTGCTGTAGAGACTATGGGGGCGGGCTTTACTCTGAGCCAAATCAAAGGCAATTTGGCTGGCATCGACACTAAAGGTGATATCCTGGGCACCATTGGTATGCTTGCAGTTCATCACAATGGTTAGCTTTGAGAACTGGAGGAATTGTTCGTTATTGGCTAGCTCATCCAGTTTTTGCTGCAACTCCGCTGATGCTTGATTGAGAGTATCAATCCCTACTTGATAATCGTCTTCCAGAGCACGGGCACTGCGGTTGACCAGGTTGCTGGCAGTTAACACGTCATCGGACAGGGAAGTATCTGACCCAAAGGATAATCCATCAAAGGTCTCTAGGTCACGGAAATTGAGACGGCCCCAGAGGGTAAACCGTCCAATGGTGAGTGTAGTATCATTGCCTGGGGGGTCTGTGGAAAACGTGGCCTTAACGATGTCAACATTATTGAGAATATGACTATCGGGTAGGGCAAAATAGTTCTCGCCGCTAAAGCTAAAGCTATAGGTAATCACGCCATCGTGTTCTTCCGTAAAGCCCTGGAGAATGACGATATTCCGTCCTGAACGACTATTGAGTAATTGGGTGGCTTCGTCAAAGAGTTTATCTAGGGTAAGATTGACCTCACTGGAAAATGCCGTGATTTGAGAATTTTGGAATTGCACCCGTAAGTTGGCCACCTGGAAGGCATAGCCCAAGGGACCGGTTTCTGGCACGGAGTTGTCTTGATAGTCCAGCAATCCAAACAAAGAAGACTGTTCCGCTACCAATTCCCCATTTTGGGGCAAAATCGGGGTGCCATTACTCCCGACATACTGAGCGTAGAAGTTATCCTGGTCTTGTATGCCACATTCTAGGGCTTTCAAGTCTGGAGGCAGTCCTGTCCCAGCTGGGAGCTTGACATTTAACGCAATCATCCCTGACCAAAAGGTGCTGCTGCCAACCCGGGCTAGAGGGGCAGCATTATCCCGGTCTTTTTCAGCAGCATTGGGGTCGTTGGCGGTTGCGATCGCATTTTCAAAGAATGTCACTAAGCGATCGCGCACTGCTTTAATTTCCTTGACCCGTTCATCAGCATCCGTTGCCGTCCCGACAAATACCTCCGGTTGTTCCCACAGGGCGGTATCCTTGAGAATATCAATCAGGGGCTTATCTAGGAACTTAAACAGTAATACCGTATCCGTATCCCCTGTGCCCTGTCGCCAATTATCTGGATTGAGATCAAAGGTCCACCCTTGAATAGTCAGTTGATTGTTCTGAAAATGCTCTTTGATAACTTGAGTAGGTTCATTGGTATCAAAGGTTTTGAGGGAAGTCGGGTCAGTGATCACCAGGAACATCTGACTGGACTGGAAAGCTGAACGGAGGGATGAACCCCGTTCTAGGTCCTGCAAACTCACATCCTCATTGTCGGTATCCTTCGCCAGTAATAGACTATTGAGGGTTTGGTAATCAGAGGAATAGGTTGCCAACAATCCCAGGGAAGTTGTACCGGTGATGGTTTCTGTTGTTGAGGTAGTAGCAGCAGCAGCTGTCATGGCCTGAGCTTCAGGGGTAGCTGATCTACTCAAGGCACTGAATGCTTGGGGACTAAATGTCCCTATCCCCCCTAGTATTCCTTGAGGTTGACCGCTAAGTTGAGTAGTGTCTGTTTCAGCAATAATTTTAATTTTTTTGCGGCGCTGGGGATTGAGGATTTGTTCCTCCATTTGCTGATAGTGAGCCAGGGTTCCACTTACGCCACCATAGGGAAACAAGGGTAAATACTCTCCCCTGGGCAGTCCTGTAACGGGAACCTCCAAAAACCTGAGGGGATCATCAGTTGGGTCTTGGTTTCCATCCTGAAACGTTGATGCTCGATACAGCAATGACTGCTTGGGTTGGGAAAAATAGACCGGTAAATTCGTGACTTGGTCATCTTCATATTCAATATATCCCCAAGCTGTAGTTGTTTCCGATTCTAGACGCTGCCCAGCTTCATTGGTTTCTACAATTTGCTCCGGAACGAAATCCGGCGCAAAGGTCGGTTTTCCAGCTTCCAGATGCAGAATATTAAGCTGTTGACTCGACAGTTGAATGTATTCAATCCCCGCTAATCCACACAAAAAGTTATCTTCATCTCGTATCGAAAAGTCCTGACCACTGGAGATAGGGGTACTCTCGTAATCGGGAACCGAGAGAGTATATTTACCTTGGGGGACTAGATACAAAGGTGAACCAAAGATGCTAGAATTCTGCCCTGGACGCTCTGCAAAGATTAGCCGACTGTCCCCATGACCATGGGGAGTGACATGGATGGAATATCCCAAATTAGTGCGATAACAAGAAGGCAAGGATAAATCCGAAATGTTCAAGTTTCCTGGCTCTACAAAGGCAAAGTAAGTGCGATCGCCATTCAAAGGTTGGAGTGGATCTAGGGCACTATATAAGGTCAGATTTTGGCTACCATCCCCCTGCTGAGAATAATGGGAAGCAGCATCGCTATCTTCCCCCAAAAAGGGATATCGATGGCTAGAAATCAGGAATTCCTGGTCGCTATTCAATCCTGCAAAACCAGACAAGGGGTCATTCTGGTCTAGTAAGGAGTTTGCGGATTTGAAAAACATCCGCAGGGTAACATCCAGATAAACTAGTTCCTCAAAGGAGGCTGTGCCAGGAGATCGGTTTTGCAAGGTCAGGGCAAAGCTCAGGCAACCGGCCAACTCTCCACTAAAGGGTAATGCGATCGCGTAGCGTCCGCTTTGCGGAATCGCTTCCCCTGCTTCATTGACCTCAATCCCTTTGAGTTGATGAGCACCATAACCTGTGGACAAATAAAAGGGGTCACTTTTCGGTAATTCAGTGTCCGGTGATTCAGTCTCGGTGCTAGGCAGGTTGTGTAGAGACGGATCGGGGGCAAACACAAATCCGTCTTTGGTTGCGTTCAACTGACAAATTACACCACTAGCGATCGCTAATTCATAATTGCGGAAATTAAAAAAGGTCAGTCGCTCTACAGTATCTGTCGGGGAAAGGGTCAGGGCATGAAATCGCCAGCGAGAGACTAACTCCTCTGGGTTATCAATCCACAAAAACCGAGTATTGCGTACCGAAGGTGTAATCAGAAATTCACCAATGCGGTCGCTCAACACGGAAGGGTCTATAGCATCATTCCCTTCTAGAGCCGCTTTGAAAAATAGATATACTCCCGTCTTTATTGTCCAAGTTTCTTCCAGGGAAAGGGTTTGAGAACCTTCTATCGATCCTTCATTCACCCAAAAACCAATGCTATAGGGCAGGGTAGGGTTAACGGATTCAGATAAAACGTAGAGCGCCTGTGCTGTTGATTGGGTAAAGGTAGTCATCTGCTCACCCCCTACAGGACAATGCGATCGCCTTTGACCAGAGGCAAATCAAGCACTGGACTATTTTCGTCGAGGTAGATAAACCGATAGCTAGGTTCGTTAGACACCCCTTCGTGTAACAGGCGACTCAACCTCGGTTTTCCGGTAGAGTTCAGTAGGGATTCTCCCAGGGATACTGACGGAATACTGACATGTTGCTCCATCAGTTGTCGTAAAGTCGTTCCCACCGGAACAAATACCGGTTGTTCCTGTAGCACCACCGTAATTTCTGGAATCACTGTTGCCCGTCCTCGGAAATAAAAGCTAGCAACGTTTGTCTTTTTATCCAGGTCTGTTACTGTTGTTGCCCCCATAATGGTTGCGGCCTGTCCGGGATCGAGGGAACCTGCAGAGGGAGCTGCCAAACTAGGATACACCAGCCGCAAGTAGGGTTTTTGATAGCCAACTTTAAAGGTATCCAGACTACTTCCAGCCCCTACCGTAGCAATATCTGTGGTCACATAGGGCTGAATTTGGGACAAAAACCCATCAAAATTAATCATTAGGTTAGTGCCATCCCGATAACTGTTGAGGCTATAGTAGGACGTGCCACTGCCCACAAACCCTGAATTAGCCGTATATTGGGCTGGATGAACAAACTGATAGTTTTGGTAATCGACCCGTAACCGCATTCCAGCTTGCAAATCCACTGAGCCATTAACGCTATCCAAGCCGTAGTAGTAGTAGAGAATTTCCTCAACCAACAACGGCATCCGTTCAGCAATGCGGGTTTTTACCAGGGTGAGGGTACCAGCAATCAGATTACTGTTGGTATCTAGTTGAGCAATAAAGTTGTCGTAATCGGTCTTAAGTTGATCTAGCCAATTGTCAGTGCTTTCCGGAGGAGTGATGGTCAGGGTGCAGCTTTGATCGGCATTTTCTGTAAGGGTAAAGATGCCTGTGGTGCTGGAGATGTTATTGGACTCCGCAGCAGTGCTGAATAACTGGGGCAATGTTGTGGTTTGGGTAATCCCAGCAGAGTCGTTGCCATTGCCCAAATAAATAACAGGTTTTTCCTCCACCACCGTAAAGTAGTAGTCCGCTTGATGGCGAAACTGTTGTGCAAAGATGACATCTATTTGGGAGTTTAACCTTGCCAAAATCGCTTCCAGGATGTGATTGGGAGTCAGCGGTGGGCGGACTAGGGTAAACTCCGGCACTGTAAAGGTGTTTACCGTCCCTGCTTGATCTGTCCAATCAAAGGTTCCAGAGACTTTTGCCAAAAAGCCTAACTCAGTCAGTTCCAGGATTACAGTGGCGTTCATCACTGATGCGATCGCTACCTGGTCGATAATCTTTTGGGAAGTACCGGGTTCAAAGATAGGACCCAAGGTAACTTCAAACGGTAGAGTTAAATTTCTTTGCCCTTCCAGGACAAACTGCTCATTGCGCCACCAGCCATGGAGTACAAGGTTTTCTCCCAACCAATTGCCCTTGAGAACCACTTTCCCATCTTCAATCCCCAGGGGGTCAAATTGACTCCGTTGTTGATCGTTACGAGCAAAGAGTAGCTTGAAATCTACCGTCCAATCAAATGGGCGATAATCCCTTAATTGGGGGAGTACTAGTTCAGGCACAGAGGTGATGGAAGACATCTGCCATATCTCCCCGGTGGTATCTGGTTTCAGGAATAGACACAACCCCTCTAGGGTATTAATTTGTCCTAATCCAATTTGAAAATCGAATTCCGGTGAATTGAGGGCAAGTTTACCCGGTGCATCGGCTTGAACTGCCGTAAAGGGAATTGAGGTTTTCCATAACGTGCTATCCACTTGTCCCCACTTAAAGTACCAGCTTGGGGAGCTTCCAGCTTCTGATTCCCATTCCAGGGCAATCTTGGTGAAGTCAAACTCAGGAGTAACTTCCCGGATTTCAGAGGTGTCAACCTTAAGATTGAGCTTAGACTCTGAATAATGCTCTACATCCGGCATACCCTCCAAAGTCAGTTGAGCAATTAGGGGTTGGTTCAAAGGACTGGGCATATTAGTCAGCGTCAGGTTGCCCAAAATTTCAATAGTGGGGTAGTAGCGCTGGTAAATCGCCTCTGGTGTCAGGGCAGAGTCATAAATTGCCACCTCGTAGAGTTCCCCTTCCCAAGGGAAATCTTGATTCCTTCGGGAGTTGCCCCTGCCATCGCTAAATAAAACATCATTTGCTAACGCTAACTTAACAGCAGGGTGATTTGTCCAAGGCTGAAGTTCGGGATCATAATTCCTATCTTTCCAAGGATTATCCTCCTCATCATCCCGACTTTCCCAACGATTGTCGTCATCATCATCCCGACTTTCCCAACGATTACTCCTCTGAGTCCAATTTCTCCAACGATTACTCTGCTGATTCCAATTTCTCCAAAAATGACGCTCCTGATTATCGCTATTAATCCATTTAGAATTGTCTAGCTGCCCATTGAGATACACCTTGGCATTATCACTCTCATCCCCGAAGTTATTCTGTGAGAAAGTATAGACAACATAGGTTAGCTCGTCGGTTGTTACTGTGTCGGGACTTGTGGTCAGGATTTGCCAATATCGGTTTCTATCATTAGTGTTGGTGCGCAATAGCACACTATACTCGTCGTGATGGTACCAATCCCCCGACCAGCGATTGCCATAATCCTTTAGCCATTCTGAATCCCCTTGAGCGAGAGTCACACAGGGATTTTGAGGATCTTCGGATAGAGTAACGACTATAGCTGGGTATTTTTGACCCGTTTTGCTAGGCTTAATCCAGGTTGCAATAGTGATTTCGTTGCTCTCTTGGAATGCCTTGATCAGTTTGCTAGCAGAACTTAGGTTTGCCGCTTCTAGGGTGGCATTTTCACTCTCGATCAAGCCATCTTTAACAGCGATAGAGCCTAATCCCCACTCCACTGTTTCTGGCTCCGTTTGAATCCGTAAGTCGATGGCGGGTGCATCTTCGCTATTCCTCAAGGAGCAATCATAAACCCATTCTCCCGACTTTTCACCAAACCAATAGAGCACCTGGGGTTGAAGAGGATTTGACCCAGGTTTCACCGTAAAAGTCGTCAACTCTAAATTGCCCCAGGGTTGAATCGGGATTTCCTGAGGATTATTGGCATTGTAATTAAAAATCAGTTCAGAGCCATCGCTCACCCCGGCCTCAAGGACAATATCTTGACCAGAGAAAACCGCCGTTACTGTTCCACTGACAGTGGCGGTTTCGGAATTAAGTTGCTGGGTAAAACTCAGATTTAAATCTTTGAAATAAGTTGAACCTTCCGGACTAAATCCAAAAGAGTCAGTAGATTGAACCCCTAACGTAAATGAATCGCTGTTGTAGGTTAGTTCAATATTATAAAATGCATCGAAAGGTGAAGCAGGTAATCCCGGTAAGATTAGGTTAGCTTGATAAATGCTCTTATCAAGGGTTTCTCCAGGTTTTAGAATTTGTGCAACTGATGATTCGGCTAGAAACTCGGAGATTGTTTGTTTGCTATAGCGCTCTTTATCGAGTCCCTCAGGAATTGTAATCCAATAAATCTGGAAACCAGTCTGAGCATCAATCTCGTATTTAAAGTAGTACTCAGAACCTAGACTCAATAATGTTATAAATCCGTATGCGAGCATAAAAATTCCCTTGAATTCTATCTAAGGATTCAGCAACGTTGGTTATGGAATCAAACCAGGAGCAAGTGCAGTTTTATCAAGTTGAGCCGGTCTAGCTTGCTCAACATCTATCACAGACCACCCCTAAGTAGAGCATTTTTTTTACTAAACTTAATATTTACTAAACTTAATCAATTAGCCGATAAATTAGCAGTATTTTGCCAAGGATTCTTAGGCCGAGAGCCACTCCAGGTTTTTCCTGGATGTCCTTGCTATCTGCATGGTTGACGTTTAGATTTTTATCCTGTATCTTGTTTTTATTAATTTCTGATTTTTCTTTTTTTTGACTAGGTCTGTGTGATAGCGGCTTTGATAAAATTTTGCGTTCTAATTCTGCTACTTACAGACAGTTTATCTATTTTTTGTTTCAGTTCTTCTATTGTTGCTTGCTGCTGAGCTATAGCCTTCGCTACAGTAATGAGCATTTCTACCACTCCCTCCTTCGGCAACTGCTTGAATCGTTGTTGATTTAGTTCTATCGGCTTTTATTTGGTCACGATCGCAATCCTATCTCTTTGTATCGCTCTTGTCAATACCCTACACCCTAAATCCTTACTTTAGTCGGGGAAAAAAAAATGACTTGGCAGTTATAACCACCGTGAGAAGTTGACATTTTGTTTCCAACATGTCTTTTATAGCAATTCTACGACTTGTGAGGTACAAATGTCTTGGTTTTAGGGAGCAGGGAGCAGGGAGCAGGGAGCAGGGAGCAGAAAAGAGGAAAGTCGGAAGAGGGAAGTCAGAAGAGGGAAGAGGCAAAAATTTTGTGTACCTTATAGCTACACAAAACGCTATTTTTGCTAAACTTTGATTAGTAGAGCGAAACGATAAAACTTTGATTTTGCTTTAGGAAATAACAAGTTAAAATACTGCTAAGTATTATAGATAAATTAATAAACTTTACCAATAATAATATTGGCTTATAAAAGTCTTATTAAAGCATAAATTTACGATAAATAAAGCAAACAAAATCATGCCTGAAATTATTGCCAAAGATTAGCTGATAATTCTTAAGCATATGCGCGCTCGCGGACGCTACACCGAACAGCATTCAGCCGTTGGCCAAAGGCCACGCTACACCGAACAGCTGTCAGGCGTTGACTACGGTAAGGGAATAGCCAACGGCTGAATGGTTAAAGTAAGCCAACTCAACGAAAGGGTAAAGACTCACACTGATATCAAGTTGGGGTCAAAGGTATAACTTCCTCTTCCACCAATCTCCCCATCTCCCCATTTCCCCATCTCTTTATCCAACCAATCTACTCTCTTTGAATGCAACTCGGTATAACCTGGAAATCCCCCAGCGCTCCGATTGTTCCCGCCGGGGGAGGATGCCAATGGAAACCATACCCTACAATGAGAGAGTTTTCCTATTTCTTCAGCCAATTGGCGATATTGTTAATTTTTGTTAACTTTTTATAAGTTCTATGGTGAGATGCCCAGGAGATGTTACTATCCGGTGTTTATGTATAAAAATTGTTAACGTGGATTAATGGGTGGAGAGATTTGGTGAGCCACTTAAGTCTAGAGCAAGAGGAGCAACTCCAGAAAATAGGGACTTATCTCAGCCAACTCAGGCAGGAGAAATCTATACCTATTCAGGAAGTCGCTGACAAAACCTTTATTCGATTGCATATATTGCAAGCCCTTGAAGCAGGGCAATCGGAGCGGTTGCCCGAGCCAGTTTACATTCAAGGCTTCATTCGTCGCTATGCAGAGTTTTTCGGTCTAGATGGTCCAGGGATAGCCAAAACATTTCCAGTTAATTCTGGATTGTCCTTGAAAACCGAGAACACTGATAATACCGATAATACCGATAATACCGATAACACCGACAACACTGAGTCTGGTGCTTTAGTCTTGTATACCGGTACCTCTTCAGAAGAGAAATCTCAGACTCCAAACTCTCCTCAAAAGATTCCTAAGATTCTAGCCAAAAGCAAGACTGTTAAGACTGTAGCCAAAAGCATAGAACCCTATTATCCTTACATCATAATAGTAAGCTTGGTCAGTGTTGCTGGTGGACTAATTTATCTACTCAACACCGTTTTCACCTATCTCACTAATCAACAGATCGAAAACTCATCCGTTGTTCAGGAGCAGACAACCCCAGATAAACCAGAACAACCAGCACCAGCCCCTAAGCCCGAACCTAAACCACCCCCCACACCCAAACCTTCCCCATCTAATCCATTAATTAAAGTACGCTTGAGTATTACAGAGCAAACTTGGGTACGAGTGGTAGTTGATGGCAAAATCGAGTTGGAAGACACCTTACCCAAGGGATATCAGAAAACCTGGATTGCTAAACAAAAACTGACTGTTAGATCAGGGAATGCGGGAGGTGTTTTGTATAGTGTGGATCAACAGCAACCAAAATCCCTCGGGAAACGTGGTGCTGTTGTACAAAGGAGTTTTAGCTTAGCTGCTCAGTAAATTAGTGGCACTAGCTTGTAGGGTGGGCAAAAAGCGTTTGGTTATGCGTGAGTATTGTAAGCATATGCGCTACGCGCACGCGTGCGCGTTCAGCCGTCAGCTATCAGCTATCAGGTAGCAGGCGCTTTAACTGCACGGGGTCGGATCAGTAAAACGAGCAGGGATTTTCAACCAGCCGTAGCAGCACCCCCCAGCTTGTTTACTACCTCCCGTTGATTAGCTGACGGCTGAGGGCTGATAGCTGAATGCTTACTGAGTATTCAGGATTAGATTACTTTGCCCACCCTACTGGAAGATTAACTATTATAAAATAGTCAGGTCAATCACTAGATCGTTAAAGTCGCGATCGCTTTCTTCACTGTCATTAGCACTTAAATCTTCAAAGGCGAATGTGAATGTGTTGTCACTGCTATTTCCAAGTTCAAGGATGTGGCTCATGCCATCACTGTTAGCAGCTGTGAAAGCAAATAATACCTCAGCATCGCCATTTTCTACATCATCCAAATCCCCATCTGTAACTAAGTAGGGAGCTAGGAGAGAGCCACCAGGGAGAGTAACATCAAAATTCACCGTGGTCAAGTTTTCCTCTACGTTGAATTCAACCACGCTAGCATCAATAGCCGCTTCTGCATAACCGTCTTGGCCAGGCGTAAAAGATTGACCAGTGATCGAATCAATTATCGTTCCCTGTTGATCAGCAATTACATAAAAGCCAATTAAATTGTCATAGTCCGCCTCTCTAGTCACAGTTGCTGTAGCTTGTCCCGACAAGCCGGTTAAATCTAGCAGTCCATCAGAGGAAGGATTGTTGTCGGAGCTGATTATAAAGGCATTGTCTGCAATTGTAGTAATTTCGGTGTTGAGCTTGATAATGTCAGCAAAGGTCACTTCCTTTATCGCTGCAATTTCCTCTTGGGTAAAGAAACCGCCATCTTCAATCGGTCTCTCGAACCAAAAGCGGTCAGCATCCCGTATCCGCTCGTATTGCTCCCATAGCATTGCTTGAATAGTTTCTCCGGCACTCGATGGAGCAACAGCATCTTCTGCAAATAGCCCAATCAATAAGTCGATATCTTCTACAGTGTTGTAGAGGTTTTCGAGAGTATTTGCCAACTCTGAATTTGAAGTAATTTCGGCAAAAGTAGTCACCCGTGGTAGACCGAGACTGGTTCGCACTTGGTTATAGTCAGCCAAACCATGATCTCGTCCCCGTTGCTGATTAGCAGAGTAAAGGTCAAATCCGATCGCTCCTGGTACTAAAGCATTGCGCAGGTCAAAAACTATATTAGTATCAACGTCTTCAGTAATTGTTTGACTCGCACCGCGCAAGATATTATCTATATCGCTACTATCATTGATATTTGGTGAACTAAATGTGCTCAGTAATGGCAAACTTGTGAGATTACCATCCGCATCAATAGTGTCGATACGGTTATTGGTTTGGGTATGACCAACACGAAGACCAGCAGCAGCAAATTCACTAGTAACTTCTGGAGTTTGATTAGAGTTATAGCCACTGTAGTCCGTGATCACATTACCCAACATCAGGGGGAGCCACTCGTACAGCACAATAGTTTGATATTGGGCAATATTAATCTGGCGAGAGCGTTGATATATCTGCTCATCTGTCCAGTCAGTATGAAACCGATAAAGTTCTTGGGCAAGGCGGTTGTGGTTACGCATCCAGAGGGTATGCTGGGATGCCAAACTATCGTTCTCGTTAACTCGTGTATCCCCCGCTAGAAAACCCACATCCATAAAAGCCCCTTTACCACTGATCAGTTCTCCATCAGCACCTGTGATGTTAAGGGGTAACAAGTCGTCATTAGTGGTAACTGTTTCATCTGAGAAGACGTTGAGGCGACCTTCTGAAAAAGCACGAATTGCTTGATATTCTTCTTCAGTAGACCCATAAACTACAGAAAGATCAAGCCAAGAGGTAACAATATTAATGGCTTGTCCTGGGCTCCCAGACTCCCCAGTACCGGGTAAAAAGGCATCCCGTTCAAAGTCAAACTGCAAGCCACCATCTGCCTGTGTAGAAATTTCTTGAGTGGGAGGAGTGTTTGGTGGAAAATTCGGGTCATCTGCGGGAATGTCAATGGGGAAATTGAGTGATTCTAACCGGTTTTCGTTCTCTTCTTTTGACCCATTCGCTGCTAAATCAGTGTCGTGGTTGACAAACTGACCAAAAGCCCAAATGAAAGCACTTAAGTCATTGCCATTGGGATCAGACTCTCCTTCTTCTAAGTTAGAAGTGGCATTGCTGATCACTCGGGTACTAGGGCGATCGGGTGGGTTAAGCAATACAAAAGGCGCATCAGGTACATTGCTTAATCCCTCTGTATTGGATATGACATTCAATCCCAATCCATTTAATCGGTCTGCTTCGGCTTGGGTAAATATCGGAATCGGTTGGCGAGTAACAGTATTGCCATCTATACCAATCAGAGCATTGCCTTCTGCATCAAATGCAATACCCGCCGGTGACTGGATTCCGTCTTCATACTCAATTGGACCCAAACGCAGCAAGGGCGTATTAGGGATACCCAAAGAAACTTGGTCTAAATTATTCCTACTGCCGTCGATCCGGCGAATGGTAATCCCTTCATCGTTTACAACTAATGTACTGTCCGCAAATGGGTCTCGTTGAAGAACACTGTTGAGATTTGTCATAACATTACATTTAAATAAACCTAAGGCTTATCTATAAGAGTTCCCAATCGTAAGAAAAAAAATCCTAGAGGTTACGTTAAATTAGGATGTTTTGTTGTACAGCTGATACTAGAATCGACCCCTGAAAGTCTAGCTATTTTTAGGTAGTTTTATGGTTGACCTTTAGGGTTGACTGTGGTTAGCTGACAAACGTCACGAATAATATTCTGTTACCTTTAGAGCTTCTGAAAGCTTAGACTATAGATTTAATAATTGCTAAATTATTTTATATATTTTTTTATTTTTATCTAGATTGAGTCATAAACTAAAGTAGTTTAACAGGTTTGATTGGATACTAACTTAAGTTATTCTGAGAGGATTGTAAATACGTTTCCATAGTCTATATCAAATCTTTAATTCTCTGATGGAATGTATTTGATATGTTTACATTTACTACTTTTTTTGCCTTATAAGAGCTTTCTATCAAAGAACAGGTGACCGAAAAAAATCTGTGTACCTAATAGTTATAAAAACGCTGCAGCTGATAGCTTATAGTTTACATACAAAGCTATCCCTTAGCATTTCTTTCAGAACATCGTTTTTTTTAGGTGTAATTTTTATGATAATTTTTAGCGCATAACGACCTTTGATTAAATAAAAAAACCCCTGAAACTCTTTTGCCTCTTGCCTCTTGACTATTGCCTCTTGACTATTGCCTCTTGACTATTGCCTTTTGCCTCTTGACTATTGCCTTTTGCCTTTTGCCTTTTGCCTTTTGCCTTTTGCCTTTTGCCTTTTGCCTTTTGCCTTCTAGCTTCTGCCTTTTGCCTTCTAGCTTCTGCCTTCTGCCTTGCATCCAATACATTTTTATTATTGCCAACGGATGTGGTATGATAACTCTTTGACTTAGATAAACAAAAAAAAATATAAAGACAAGGCTTCAATAAAATTTACAAAAATCCTAACTCAAGGGGTGACTGGACTTGACGGCTTAAGTTCACTAACGTCACTGGTAGATCCAGAATTAGCGGCGTTGCTAAATCTTCTTTTGAATAACAGTAGAGTGGGCATCCTGCCCGCACGAAAATAAGGAGGAAACTGGCAAGATGCCAGTTCTACCAAGATGCCAGTTCCACCAAGATGCCCATTCCACAAAGATCCTGAACGGGCAAGATGCCCATTCCACAAAACTCTTAAAATCATTCCATTATTAAGCAACGCCATTAAAAGATCTTCCAATCTCCCATCAATTACGCTCACCGATAGCAATACTTGCCCGATGGATTGGGTAAAAACGCTCCGGAAGCGTTTCGGCAAAGCCGACGCTACGCGAACGCGTAGCGTGGCCTACGGCCTCAGCTTCCGCCAAAGGCGATTAGCCCGAAGGGCGTTGGCTAGCGATCGCTCAAACCAATGGTATAATACGATTTCCAGACAAACCCACCAACTTCAACTAGCTGGAAATAGCAACAATAAACAGCAATAAAAAACATGAAGACAATCAAAACTAGCCTAAGCAAAGTGTTAACTGTAGCCCTAGTAGCACTAACAGTAATCGTCACCTTCGCGCTTAATCCCGGGGAAGCACTTGCCGGGTATTGCTGCGGAGGAAAGGTCACTTACCTGCAGAATCCCGATGAGCACTTTTGCGTAGTTGAAGTTACTCCTGATTATGACTATCTGCTTGCTAAACTACATAACGAATCTTCCAAGGTAGTAAAAGTACGAGACTCAGCTATGCACCAGTCAACCGTCATAGACCCAAATGAGGATATAGTCCTGCCCCTGCCTGAGTATGGTGCCTTCTTTCTAGTGGAAGGAGACGGACCAGTGGACTTTGAGTGCGAATGATAAAAGCACCAAGCTATATTACTAGATAATCAATTGTTATTTCAGCTAGTTTTTCCCTGAAATAACCACACCCTTAGAAATTGATTATCTTTGGCATAGCCGCTCAATAGGTTACAACGCTTAACCACTCGACGCTATCTGTAAGCCAAGGAGTGCGAGGTAATAACCAAAAACATCAAAACCCCGAGAGATTATAGTAATGTAGATCTTGTCGGGGTATTTTTCTGTCAGTATTCAGTCGTCAGTGGTCAGCCGTCAGCAGTCAGCTTTTGTTATTCAAAACTCGTGCGTGGCACAGGCTTCTAGCCTGTGATAGCGCATTAGCTGATAGCTTACCAATTTATTACCAAAAACCATCGAGACTGAGAACAAAATTAGGCAAAATTGGTTCTCCTAATAATTTATCAGGCTGCTTTAATACTAATTTAGGTTTCCCAAATTGATAAATCTCCACTTGCTTGGCTAATCGGTTGAATAACCAACCCAATTTTACGCCATTCTCTAAGTATTCCTGCATTTTTAGTTGGGCTGGTTTCAGGTTGTCGTTGGGAGACATTAATTCGATTACAAAATCTGGTGCTAGGGGTGGAAATTTTTCCCGTTGTGCCAGTGTCAGAGCCTCCCATCTTTCCCGCTTAACCCACGCTACATCGGGTGAACGATCAGCTCCGTTAGGTAAATGAAATCCTGTGGATGAGTCAAAAACTATTCCTAGTTGAGATTGTTCATTCCAGATTCCCAAACGAATCAGGAGATTAGCATTTCTTGCTCCTGTTTCTCCACCAGTTGGAGCGATAATTACCAAATCTCCTTGTACGGTTCGCTCTAGTTTCCAGTCGGGATTAGCACAACACAGGTCGTAAAACTGTTGGGATGTTAATCTGGCATTTTCTGGCATCCTCAAGATTGATTGTGTCATGAGCAAAGGGAACAGGGAATAGGGAATAGGGAGCAGGAAAGACAATCCTGTGTAGCTGATAGTTATGCAAACTGCTGTAACTATATTAGTTATTATAGCAATTCTACACAAGTTTGATAATTGCTATATTTCATAACATTGCTGTTTTTTATTAATCCTAAAATTCCCTAAAAAAAACTTTTTAAAAACCCTTGACAAACAAAAATATAATCATTACAATAATCATTAAATAACCACAATGAGTTCAATTGTTAAATTATGCGACAAGGATTTACTCAAAACTTCAAAAAACAAGCTGCTCAGCACACTTTGAAAGGGTCTCGGGAAGCAGTAATTTATAGTATGCAGAGGATGTATGCCCTAGGTTATGCAGAGATTTGCGAATGGACTCCTCTGGAGCCGACTGACGTTCCAGGCGAAGTGATGACTACACTCAACAAGTATTGGCTGTTGCCATAACACCTTGAATTTCTGGGGGGTTTCCCCCCAGTCAAAAATTCCGGTCTGCTCAAATAGGATCACATCAGGTTAGGTTTAGGAACTGAGTGACATAGGTATGCAGCGCACCTAAAACAATTTCAACGGACTTATTGTGGAATTGAAATAGCCGTGGATAGTATTTCCACGGCTATTTTTTTGTAAGTATTCAGCTATTAGCTTATGTGCTACGCACACGCTACGCGAACAGCTATCAGCTATCAGCTTATGTGCTACGCACACGCTACGCGAACAGCTATCAGCTATCAGCTTATGTGCTACGCACACGCTACGCGAACAGCTTTCAGTAATCAGCTATCAGCTATCAGCTGATACTTCACAGGCTTCTAGCCTGTGCCACACTATAGCTTTTACTACTTCCCCTTGATTAGCTGAGGGCTGTTCGCGTAGCGTGGCCAAAGGCCTTCGGCTGACTGCTGACGGCTGACAGCTGAATGCTTACGCGCTGTTTATTCGATTAATTGAGAAATCTTATAGTCTAAAAAGACAAGCCGCTGGGAATATCAAATATTCCAGGAAAAAGAGTTTCCAGATAAACTGATAAAAACTAGCGATCGCATTTTTATCCTCCAAGTCTACCTGGTAAGAGCGCCACCACATTACTGCTAATGCGACCAGATGGGTCCCTACCAAGAAGAGGATATTTACTGAACCGAGGAGCAGCACACTAGCTAGCACCATCGCCAGATAGCAAGCAGTAATCACCCCCCGTGCTATATTAAATACCGCCAATTTACCGAGGCGGATGGTAAAGGTAGTGATATTGAAACGCTTATCCCCATCGATATCTGGGACATCTTTGAATATTGCGATCGCAACGGAAAAGACTAAGATAAACCAGGTCAATGCCCACACTGCTGCGGTGGGCATCATCACTTGTGCCTGTTGCAATGCCCAACTAAAGTGTAAAAACAGACCTACATTAACGATTGCTCCCCGTACTGAAAAAATACATAGCGCTGCCCAAAAGGGAAACCGCTTCAGCCGGATTGGTGGCAAGGAATAGGATGTACCAATTGCCAAACTAATACTGACCATCAACAACAACCACGGTCCCAATAACCAAGCCAACAGTAGCGCTAGGATACCAGTTACCGCTACAATCCCCTGACCGAGTTGCAGAGAAAACTCCCCTGCAGCCACTGGAAGATGGGGTTTATTAATCCGGTCAATCTCCACATCGTGCAATTGATTTAGTCCTACGATATAGACATTGCCGCACAAACAAGCAATCCAAGCTCCCAGCAGTTGACCGAACCCTTGCCAAGTCCAACCACTGTTAGTCATGGACACAGCAATGACATAGAGGGCAAAAATACTTAAACTCGTCCCAATAATCGTATGGGGACGAGAAAATTTCCATAAACTGTACAGCCAAGCGGCTGGTTGCTCCAATAGATTAATCGAGGAAGGAGTAGATGTTTTAGAGGAAATCTGACTCATGGATTAGGTTAATAGTATTAGGGATTAGGGGTGAGAGTAATAGTTTAATTACTAAAGCCTAGTGTAAGGGTCAGTGGTCAGCGGTCAGCGGTCAGCGGTCAGTCGTTGGCCAAAGGCCACGCTACGCGAACAGCGGTCAGTCGTCAGCTTATTTTATTCAAAAGCTGTTCGGTTTACCTTGGCCTACGGCCATCAGCTTATGCGCACGCGTGCGCGTAGCGCTAATCGCTGACCGCTGATAGCTGTTCGCGTAGCGTGTGCGTAGCACATAAGCTGATAGCTGATAGCTGATAGCTTACCTTAATCCCTAATCCCTAAAGTCCTACACCTGTACCGGCGTCCGATAATCTCTTCTCTCTTCGAAATTGCCTGCTGGTTCTTCCTCAAGGTTGGTAATTAAACGAACCCCGCGCTTAAAGGTAAGGTAATGCCATGCCCACTGAATCATGACCAGCAACTTGTTATCAAACTCAATCAGGAAGAAGATGTGGATAAAAATCCAGGCTAGCCAAGCGGGGAAACCAGAGAACTTAACAAACCCCAAATCCACTACTGCGGCATTGCGTCCAATCACCGCTAAATTGCCATAATCCTGGTAATGAAAATCGGGTAAGGTCTCCTCCTTAAGGCGCTTCTGAATCAGAGTAGAGACATACTTACCTTGTTGCATCGCCACTGGCGCAACTCCTGGTAGGGGCTTACCAGTTTGATGAGAGAAATTCGCCAAATCACCAATCACAAAAATATCCGGATGTCCGGCCAAGCTCATATCCGGTTGTACTATCACCCGTCCAGCCCGGTCTAACTCCGCACCAGTCGCGTTTGCTAGCGCCTTGCCCATGGCAGACGCTTTCATCCCTGCTGCCCACAGAACAGTTTTGGCGTTAATTTCCTCTACCTGCTCTCCTCGACGCATGGTAACTATATCATTATCAATATTAGTAACTAGAGTCTTTGTCTGTACTGTTACTCCTAACCGTTCCAGAGAATTTTGGGCTTTTACTGATAACTCCGGTGGGTAAGGAGGCAAAATCCGATCCATCCCTTCCAACAGCAAAATCCTCGCCTCGGAAGTATCAATGTCGCGGAAGTCATTTTTTAAGGTGTCGTAAGCTAATTCTGCCATCGCCCCGGCTAATTCCACTCCAGTTGGTCCGCCTCCTACTAGCACAAAGGTCAACCAAGCGCGACGTTTCTCAGGGTCAGTTTCTTTTTCTGCGGCTTCAAAGGCAGAATAAATCCGACGTCTAATGTCTAGAGCATCTTCAATGGTTTTCAAACCAGGAGCGTCTTTTGCCCATTGATCATTACCGAAGTAGTGGTGGCTAACGCCAGTGGCCACGATCAGGGAGTCGTAAGATAGTTCTTTGTCTGCTAGTTGAACGGTTTTCTGGTTCGGGTCAAGACCAATTACTTTCCCCATCAGCACTTGAGTATTTTTATGGTGACTCAGGATTGCCCGCAGGGGTGAGGAAATATCACCAGCGGATAAGCCCCCGGTAGCCACTTGGTAGAGTAGGGGCTGGAACAAATGAAAGTTCCGTTTATCGATTAGAGTTACTTTCACTGGTGCCTTTCTCAGAGCCTGAGCAGCATAGAGTCCACCAAATCCGCCACCAACAATGACCACATGGTGAGGAGTAGTGGTCTTTGCTTCACTAACTGTAGAACTAACCGTAGAACTAACCATATAATGTCTTACCTCTCCTGAATTTATTTACTATTGATTACGAATAAGTTCCCTGCCTGAACCGAAGACCTTTTGCAAAAGTCAATTATTAGGAGGTAACTATCGTAGTTATCACGCTGTTGTTGGCTATTTACGCAAGAGGTCTCGTTTTTCCCGATGCTTCTTAATATAATTTAACATTAAAAAGTGTTAAATGTATCGCGAAAAGCACCCAATTTCATAATAAAATTATAAGTTTAATTTTTAGTTAACATAAGATCCCCAAAACAAGCTCAAGCTGGATTGTCAATCCCAGGAATTGTAAGGGTTTGCTAAAGCACTACCCATTAAAAGGACATTGATACAATCAGCAAAAGCTGTTTTAGTCAACTATTGCCTCTTGCCTCTTGCCAATGCCATTGCGCGTAGCGCTATAACAGTTGGTTTTTATTCGAGTCAGTGTGATGCACATTGGATTTCTCAACCCTCACGGTAATTTTGACCATAAAAATAGCTACATTAGCGAACATCCCGATTTCGGTGGTCAGTTGGTTTATGTCAGGCAAGTGGCAGATGCGATCGCAAAACAAGGTCACCAAGTAGATATTCTCACCCGCCAAATCCTTGATCCGGATTGGCCAGAATTTGCCGAGACCTTTGATGGCTATGGGAGTGTAGACAACCTCCGGATTATCCGATTGCCAGCCGGACCACAACAGTTCCTGCGCAAAGAATTGTTATGGCCCCATCTCCTCCAAGACTGGGTAGCAAACATCCTGGAGTTTTATCGAGAGGAAGGTAAATTCCCCGATATCATGACTACCCACTACAGTGATGGGGGAGTGTGTGGGGTGCTGATTGAGCAACAGACAGGGATACCTTTTACTTTCACAGGTCATTCCCTGGGGGCTCAAAAAATGGATAAACTCCAGGTCACTCCTGAGAATCTGGCTCAAATCGATCACTATTACAATTTCCGATACCGAATCCTAGCGGAACGGTTGAGCATGAACCATTCAGCCCTCAATATTACTAATACGGCACAAGAGCGGTTCCAACAGTACAGTCATCATGCTTATCGTGGAGCAGTGGATATAGAAGATGATCATCGATTTGCCGTGATTGCACCGGGAGTGAATAGCTCTGTTTTTGGTTCCGATGCGATCGCTCATAATGAAGAAGCGACTTATCAACTGATTGAAGAGCGATTGCGCAGGGACATCAGTGAGTCACGGCGCAATCTACCAGCTATCTTGGCATCCAGCCGTTTAGACCCCAAGAAAAACCTCCTAGGTTTGGTGCAAGCATTTGCTGAGGATGTGATAGTGCAACAGAAAGCCAATGTGGTGCTGATTACTGGTGGATTGGATAACCCCTTGCAGGAAAAAGCCCAGGATGAACAGACCGAAAAACTAGTAATCGGTCCGATCCGGGAAGTAGTACGAGAAAAAAATTTGTGGGGTAAAGTTAGCGCTTTTTCAGTACCCGATCAACCAGCACTAGCCGCTTCCTATCGCTATTTTGCTCAGCGTGGTTCCGTGTTTACTCTTACCTCCCTGTTTGAACCCTTTGGTCTTGCTCCTTTAGAAGCAGCAGCAGCTGGATTACCGATAGTGGTAACAAAAAATAGTGGTGTTGGTGAAAGTCTAAAAGTAGGAGATGAAGACTATGGGATGTTAGTTGATCCCAATGATCCAGCAGATATTGCTAGAGGCATCAGGGAAATACTCTGTGATCAACACCTGTGGCAAAGGTTGCATAAACTTTGTCAGCAGTATGTTTTGGACTATTACACCTGGGATAGCACCGCTTTAAACTACTTGAGCCGAATCAAACAGATTATTTCTGAACCATCAGCAAATCCTGCTGCTGAGTTACTTCCGATCCATTCCTATTTCTGTGATCCACAGCCAGATAATGATATTTCGTTGGAAGAATTGAGCTACTGGTATTTTGTTGAAGATTATAGCAATCCTATCTGATTCGTCAAATATATTAGCCGAAGAGTGGCGGAATATATCGCTACAACCCTTGCCCAGGGATGATTTACGAGTCTTAATAAAATACAAATAATTGAGGATTGCTATAGCTGTCGCGCTTTCTTTTGATACATTTTTTTGTTGTTACGATTTTTTATGATACAATGCTTTAAGAACAAAGTTAAAATTCATTAAAAGCCTGCTCCAGAGAGACTTAGCAGTTCGTTGAAGTGACAGATCTGAGTCGATAGACGTTTGAAGTTCTAGTAGAAACATACATTTGTTATGAAAGTAACTCCAGAGCAGATTAAGACTGTATACGATCAAAGCAATGCGGTTCAACATTACTTATCTAAGAGTCGTCGTGACGGTGTAAAAGTTGATTGGGAGGAGCCGTTCTCTCGTTCAGTGTTTAAGCAGGCGATCGCCCCAGTGAGAAAAAATAAGGGGGAGAAACTACGGGTTGTTGATATTGGTGCAGGCACAGGTGATGGATATGTTTTGCTATCAACGCTATTGTTAAAAGACCCTGAACTAAGTGGTAGGTATGAGCTAGAGTACTTGGGAGTTGATATTAGTAACCAAATGGTGGAAACTGCCATAAATTTATATGGTAACCACAGTAACGTTGGGTTTGAATGTGCGGATATTCGGACTAGCAAGCTCGCTCGGCCCTTGGATTTATATCTTTCTTGCGGCGTTCCCTACTCTCATCTGACTCACAAGGAGCTTGACCAAGCCTTAACGATGATTGTGACCAATGTTTGCGAGAATCGCTCCCGGTGTGCTGTGATTGTGGATGTTTTGGGGCGCTACAGTATCGAGTGGACACCCCAATGGCAGAACAGCCGTTGGAATTACTCCATGAGCTTTTTCCAGAGCGAAGGGGATAAAGACCCTACATGGATGAGTTTTTACTCCCATGAACACTTGCAAGAAATTATGCAGCAGGCAGCGAATGCCGTAGGCTGTCCTGTTGAGAAGTTTGAGTTTTTCGATCGCTCGATTATGGTTGGTCGCCATACCTCAACGAGGCAGTTTAACCCAAAGTTGCCCCAGTATCGGGACCTAGTCAATAGTTTGCTCTCACCCTCACAACAGACAGACTTGAGCCAACTAATCTTTCAAGTCGAGTTAGGAGCGGCACCAGAGCATATCTTAGATTTCTTCAGCAAATTCTCTGGTTGGTGGAACCGTTTGGTGAGTGACGCCACAGAGCTATTGGGTGAGCCTTTGGCGGTCGCGACCGTTGAGTTGCCCCCTGAAGTTCAAGGATTTAAGGCAGCGGCTCAGCAAGAATTACAAGAGATTTCTGACAAACAGCTGTACCGACAGAAGGTCGAGTCTATGCTAGCTCAAGCGTTGCGGAAATTAGAAGAGACGCAACAACCAGGCTATGGTGTGGGTCATGACCTATTTGGTGTCATGTGGTTAGACGCCACCAGACTCTAGCTTTTGTAGCTTATTGATACTTTAAGTGGTTAGTAGGTCAGTAGAGATGGTATTTGCTCTGACTGATCTGCTATCCTCATTTTGTTTATCGGTGGAGCTGGGATTATGGCTTTTTTAGTAACCAATGATGATGGGATTGATGCTCCCGGCATTCACGCATTGCACAAAGCATTATTCCAAGTAACAAGCGATCGCATAGCGGTGGTTGCGCCTAAACACCACCAGTCCGGCTGTGGCCATCAGGTCAATATTCGCACAGTTATTCCAGTGGAATGGCGATCGCAGACTGAGGTGAGTGTAGACAGTACCCCCGCTGATTGTGTGCGTTTGGGGGTCAACTATCTCTACGACGATATCGAGTTTGTTGTCTCTGGGATTAATGGGGGCTGCAATCTGGGCTCAGACATTTATCCCTCAGGAACCATAGCGGCGGCTAGAGAGGCCACAATACACGGCCTGAACGCGATCGCTTTTTCTCATTTTAAGAGAACTGACTGGGAACTTGACTGGGAAAGAGCAACACAATGGACGGTGCAGGTATTGCACAAGTTATTAAACCAACCGTCTGAGCCTGGCACCTTCTGGAGCGTCAACTTTCCCCACCTAGAACCAGACGCAACCGAGCCAGAGATAGTCTTTTGTTCCCTCTGTACCCGTCCCCTACTCACAGAATTTGTAAAGCAAGAGGATGGATATCTTTATGTGGGAGATGACATCAATCGCAAATCTGATTCAGGAACAGACGTTGATGTGTGTTTGTCAGGAAATATTGCGATCACCCAGATTAGATTATCATAAATTCAAATAAGCCCGTTATAACATTTATTATAAGGTTAGGGAAAACCCGTTCAATATACCACCTATTTTAAAGCCTTTTCCTGCCTATATTCTGCCTAAGCATATGCCCTACTTCCCAGCGTCGAAGCCTGTGCCACGCACGCTACTTGAGGTGCAGTTACCCTCAGCCGTTGGCGTTGGGGTTTTCCCCAAACTTTCAATTCTCTAAAATCTCGAAGTATAAAATTCTCTCGCCAGAGATTTATTTTCAGCCCTTAGCTGTCAGCTATCATGCTGTCAGCTAAGGGCTTAATGCTTACAAAGCAACCCATTTTTTGTTGGCTGAAAAAAGTACCCTTGTGGGTACTGTCAGAGCTATAAATTACTTTTTACATTTGATATAGACATGTTCAAAACATATCAAAATTCTTTTTCCTAAGGAGTTCCCATGGCAAATCGTTCAGAGAAGTCTTTTGACGTTCGCCTCGACGCTGCAAAATTAGCCAGAAGTCGAGACTATCCTACCCATAAAGCCAATGGGGATGAACAGCGACATGCTGATGATCAGTATTTTATGTCCTTTACTAAAGGGCTACCCCACAACCCTGATACAGGGCTACTACAAGACCCACAGGATTTTGTCGCGTTTCGCCGTGCAATAGACGATGGCTTTATTGATCCCTTCACTGATCCGGTACGTCATGGTGCTAAATTTGAGGTAGTATTTACAGGTGAAGACTACACTATTAAGCCTGAGACTGACCCTGATCTACTTGAGAACTTTAGACAATGGGAAGCACCAACTGCAGGGGTTGTCTTTGAGCTAAACGGACCAGATCCACAAGCGGTTACCATGCCTCCGGCACCACCGTTAATCGATACTAACGGAAAGGCTAACCAAGAGCTAATTTTTGAGATAGCAGAAGTCTACGAATTAGCCATACTGAGGGATCAGCCCTTCAATGACTTTGAGAAAAGAGCAGCGAATAGCCAAATTGAGAGTTCTATCAATCGTCTCAATGCCCTCGACTATATTCGCAACCAAACTGGACGACCTCGTAAGGTGAATGCCAGAGGCAAGCTTGATGAGCAAACCGTATTCCGAGGCTCTTCTCCAGGAGTGGAAGTCGGTCCCTATCTCTCTCAGTTTCTACTGATTGGTAATGTTGATCTCAATGGTGGTGGCAGCGTTGCAGAAGGTAAAATTACCTATGGTGCTTTGCAAATTGATCAAAAGCTTCCCATTGCAACACCTAACCTAGATTACATGACCAACATGGAAGACTATGTCTTGGTTCAGCGTGGGATTAACCAAGAAACAGAAAGCTATGTTTTACAGAAGGATCAAAACCCTAAGCTACCAGATCGTCCAGCTCGTCGGTTTATCTCTACTCCCCGGGATTTAGCTACTTATGTTCATTACGATGCTCTCTATGAAGCGTATCTCAACGCTTGCATCATTCTGCTGGGCATGCAAACACCCTTCGATCCTGGTTTTGATCATCTTTCTGGGGGTGGTGTAGCAGCAGGTAATCCAGCAACCCGTCGCAATGCTGGTGGTTTTGCCCTCTATGGCGGTCCACACATCTTAACTTTAGTTACTGAAGTTGCCACACGAGCACTCAAAGCTGTCCGTTTCCAGAAGTTCAATAACCATATTCGCCTGCGACCAGAGGCATTGGCAGCCCGGATTGAACTATTACGGCGATTTCAAGACCTACCTAATGAAGCTAAAGCTACTGTACCCAGAGCATTAATCAAGTACATTAAAAGGTTCCAACGTGAACTAGAAACCAACGGTACTCTCAACTCAATTTTGGAACTAGCCAAGCAAAATGGCTCTGGCTCACCGAATTATCTACTACCAATGGCATTTCCTGAAGGGTCTCCCATGCACCCTGCCTATGGTGCAGGACATGCCACTGTTGCTGGAGCATGTGTGACCATGCTTAAGGCATTCTTTGATACCAGTGCAGTTTTAGTAGAAACACCAGTCAAAAACCCACAACCCGGACAAGCAAGGACACAGATCAGATTTAAACGCTTTAGCCCCAAAGATCAGGCTATTGTGTTCCGTGCCCCTGATCA
Organism: Moorena sp. SIO3H5; assembly: GCF_010692395.1. GTDB lineage: Bacteria > Cyanobacteriota > Cyanobacteriia > Cyanobacteriales > Coleofasciculaceae > Moorena. The sequence goes on along the minus strand of NZ_JAAHHS010000027.1, from coordinate 1,840 downwards.
ATCTGCCTACACCAAAGGTGAAGCGACACTTGTTTCAGAGCGATCCAGGGATTTTCTGACTCTGGAGGGTGAGTTGAACAAACTGGCTGCCAATATTTCTATTGGTCGCAATATGGCTGGCGTTCACTACTTTACTGACTACTATGATAGTGTGCGCATGGGTGAAGAAATTGCCATCGGTATGTTAGAAGAACAAGCATTGACCTATTCCACTGATCCCTTTGTGCTGTCACTGCCAACCTTCGATGGAGACGTGATTCGGATTGGTGCCCGTTAAGGTCTGACCTGCTTAATGATGGGGATTTCGTTGAATACCCATCATTAAGGAGATGGGGAGATGGGGAAGATTTTGATTAAGGGTAATTGTAAACTATCAGCTGATAGCTCTTCGCGTAGCGTGGGCGTAGCGCATTAGCTGACGGCTGATAGCTTACGAGTAATTATACTAAAATGATATACTGTTATAAAATTTTTTCCTTGCATAAGTTTAATTTCTAATTTAAAGATTATCGGATTTTATAAAGGACGTAAAAGCTAATTATCGAAGCATTAGACTTCACTGAAACTCCCAGGAATTGATAAGCAAAGTGGTATTTACTCCCACCCCTGCAAAGAGTTAGCTTACCAGTCGTTTTTGGCATATATTCCACAATTTATCTAGTGTATCGGCAGCAGTAGATCTGATGTGGTAATTAGCTATTTCTGAAAGTACGGTCTCAGCAGGATTTATCTCTACTATGGGCACATTTAACCTACGAGCTTTATACAAAGGTTTAGTAATGTATTGGTAGTCTCTGGAGGTGCCGATCACAAACATGAGATCAATGGGAGCATTATTTAGGATCTTGAAAGTTTCTTCCGACGAACTCATATGATGTTCACCAAATAACTCAATATCCGGACGAATTAATCCTTCGCAAACTGGACATTTTGGTGGTAAATCCATCGGTTTACTATATCCGGCTAGGAGTTCTTCTGCAGTTGTCCTGTAAGAACAATTTACACAAAATAGTTCGGAGAGTTGTCCATGTACTTGAATCAAGTTTTTACTTCCGGCTGCGCGCTCGAACCCATCTATATTCTGCGTCAATACCCATGTACCTGGTTTCCAAGACTCGATTTGTGCAATGACCTCATGAGCACGATTGAATTTTGCTTTATGACAGGCTGCTCCAATTTGCCACAGATATTTCCACGTTACTTCGGGACAAGATTCTAACATGTTTTTACTGATAGCTTCTTCGATTGGTATACCTTCTTGAGTGAGAACACCTTCAAAAAGTCCACCAACACCCCGATATGTAGGTAACCCGGAGTCTGCAGATAAACCGGCTCCAACAATGAAAAGAATAGACTCTGCCTTGAGAATGCAATCAGCAACAACACTCAGAATATCACCCATTCGTCTACAAAGCTCAACTTTCTAACTTTAGAACATTTCTCGATTCGAGTTAACAACTTATTTGAACACCCTGCAAACAAGCAAGCTTTTACAGAACTCTAGCTCCGACATTTCCATCCCACTCATCTCCAACATTACCAGGCGCAACCTCGCACAAATCAAAACCAATAATTGTTTTGCCTGTTTGAACTAGCGATCGCCAACGTCAAAGGGACGCCCAGCCTAACTTTCAACCCCCTTTTCACCCCCTCAGGCTCCCGCCATAATCTTCGATTTGGCGGTGAGATGAATTGCAACCAACAAACAAGAATGCAGGATTTATGCTGATCCGCATTTATTTGTTGTAATCTGGGGGGGCGACAAGCGCCCTGTAACCCTTGATATATCTTAAATTGAGCGAATTATGGTAAAAAAAGATAGGTCATAACTTGTCAATAA
>NZ_JAAHHS010000269.1 GCF_010692395.1 Moorena sp. SIO3H5 | reverse complement strand
CACCAGAAGCCAGCAATAGCCTTTCCTCGGCAAACTCTGACGATGAAAACTTAAAGCTGTTGGAGCTAGCTCTTCAAAAGTTAGAGCCACAGGACTCCCAACTAATCGTGTTACGGCACATAGAAGGGTTATCTTGGCAACAAGTAGTGAGCCATCTAGCTTCTAACGGAGAAGTTGTGACTGAGGCGTCTGCCAGGCAGCGAGGTAATCGTTCCCTAAAGCGTTTGCGCAAAATATTTTTTGAGCTTAAGAAGCATAATTAGTAAACAAAATATTATGATTAGCTATAGCTAATTAGGGTGCGGAAACCGCTTGGGGGCATTCCTGATATGATTGCCCCAATCTTCCTTTATTACTTAAAATATATTTTTTAAACAATTTTCTTTGTAGAATATTTTTTTTACTAAAACTTTATCAAATAAAAATACAGGATAAAATCATAAAAATAATGAGCATAATTAAACAAAAAAACAATAAATTATTCCAAAAAATAGCAGAAGAATATAGCCAGCTAATAGCTCTTCCGGTTTTGTCTGAATTAGAGGCAAATCGGATGGCGGAAATCCTAGAGCTAGCATATCTTGATGAATCCCTTAACTGCTTAATTGAGGAAATTGAAATGAGCGAATATCTAAAACTAGAACAGTGGAATCAAGGTCTTCGGAAGTTACTGAAGGTGGTTTCAACAGATGAGCCATCCCCTACTACACCATGGCAGGACTAAACTATCTAAGGGGTGTAAGCATATGCGCTACGCGCAGGCTACGCCAACAGTGGTCAGCGGTCAGTGGTCAGTGGTCAGCGGTCAGCAGTCAGTGGTCAGCCTTGTGGCACAGGCTTCCAGCCTGTGACCTAACTCATAAGCTGATAGCTGTTCGCGCAGCGTGCGCGTAGCGCTTAAGCTGATAGCTGATAACTGATACCTTGGCTTGATAGATCACCCCTTGACATGGTAAGATCAAGAGTCAGCTATAGTTGGCAATCAACCCTTTATAGTATTCGTTAATAGTATTCCTCCAGCAAACCCATGACTCAACGCACTCTAGGCGGAACCAACCGTAAGCAAAAAAGAAAATCCGGTTTTCGTGCCCGGATGCGCACCAAAGATGGTCGCAATGTGATTAGAGCTCGCAGAAGCAAGGGACGGCGTCGTCTCTCGGTCTAGTCATCTAAGCATTGATGCCGACCTGCTGCAAGTGAAAGGTAAAAGGTTAAGAAACAGCCATTTCCCGTGGCTCTTCTGCCTTTATCCTGCTCAAGGAATTGATATTAATCAAGGATTACAGTTAAGCATTGGGATTGCCTCAAGCCAATCGACTTAAGCACTGGCGAGATTTTAAGACAGTTTATCGCTGGGGTATTCGTCGTTCAGGGCGTTACCTAACATTACGGGGTTTACAACAGAGTACTATTCCCGCGATTGCCAAAAAAACCATTGCACCAGAAAAATCCCTACCAGAGGATTGCCCTCCCTCCCGCCTTGGCATCTCCATCAGCCAAAAAGTAAGTAAGAAAGCAGTTGTTAGAAATCGGATTAAGCGGCAACTTCGAGCCGCCCTCAGGCAGTTATTACCACGCCTATCCCCCGGTTGGAAGCTAGTCGTAATCGTAAAACCAGAAGCTAGAGAGTGCGAATATGCACAACTTTTGAGAGAATTAGAAAAGTTGTTGGTAAAAGCAGAGGTGTTGGATGGGCATTAGAGAAGATGTATTTTATGAGGGTGGTCCCCACCGGGGAGATCTGATCATTAGCATATTGTTGGCATTTACGGTTATATTCATACCTCTAACCGTAGCTGCTATTGTCAGGGCTCTATGGCTACGGTATCGGATTACCAGCCGCCGCATATCAATAACTGGGGGTTGGCGGGGACGCGATCGCTCAGATGTGATCTATTCCGAAATTTCAAAGGTTGCCACAGTTCCCCGTGGTATAGGAACTTGGGGAGATATTGTCGTTACCCTAAAAGATGGTAGCCGTTTGGAAATGCGCGCAATACCGCGCTTTAGAGAAATTTATGACTACATTGCCGAACGAACAGCAGACAAAACAGGCAAAGCTGTTAGTGCCATCAAAATGATGTAGAAAGCACATTGAAAAGAAAACCTTGACATGGGTGATTTGCCCTGATCTGGTCGACCCTTGCCTACATCTGGCCACCTAAATCGGCTAAACTGCTTGATGTAATTAGATCTACCTGATAAATGTCGGAAACCCGAACCGCATAGGGACGGATATTAGTTACATTAGACACAGAAAACTTTACAATAGCGCCTAGGTTAACCTCAAACGAATGGACTTTGGTATCGGATTTATCTCCAACAACGTCATGCTGCCAATCCTGGATTTCTTTTACGGGATTGTGCCTAGCTATGGTTTAGCCATAATAGCCTTGACCCTGGTGATTCGCTTTGCCCTCTTCCCTCTTAATGCTGGCTCCATTCGCAACATGAGGAAGATGAAAATCACCCAACCCCTGATGAAGAAGGAGCAAGAAGCAATCAAAGAGCGCTACAAGGATGACCCGGCTAAACAGCAGGAAGAAATGAGTAAGCTGTTCCAAAAGTTTGGCAACCCCCTAGCCGGTTGTTTGCCACTGTTGGTACAAATGCCGGTTCTGTTTGCCCTATTTGCCACCTTGCGGGGATCACCCTTTGCAAATATTAACTACGACGTCAACTTACAAATTTTTCCCCAAGAACAGCTGGAATATATCCAGCCTAAAGTCTTTACCACCAAACCCCAAAATATTTACATTACCGATGGCTTACATGAACCAGTCATCGCCCTACTTCCGGCAGGAAATAAGCTGGTAGTTGGGGAAAAAACCAAAGTAGAGTTTCAAACTGTTGAAGGTCAACCCTTAAACCAACTAATTGCTGAGCATCCAGAAACCGATATCACTCCCACTTGGCAAATAGTCAACGGAGAAGACCGCTTACGTATTCTTGAAGATGGGACACTAGAAGCCCTGATGCCTGGAGAGGTAAAGCTTCAGGGAACCTTAACGGGAATAGCTGCTAACAAAGGCTTTCTCTTTATTGATGCTTTAGGAAGAGTGGGTGCTTTTGATGACGATGGCACTATCCACTGGGATATCGTAGGTATGATTCTCTTCTTTGGGATCAGTTTGTACGTTAACCAGCTCTTGTCTGGTTCAGGTGCAGGTGCAGGGCAAGCCGGTGACCAGCAAAAGGTAGTTAATCAGATTACTCCAGTATTGTTTTCTGGCATGTTCTTATTCTTTCCCCTGCCAGCTGGGGTATTGATGTATATTGTTGTAGCTAATATATTTCAAACTATCCAGACTTTCATTCTATCGAGAGAACCTCTGGATGAGAATTTGCAAGAAATAGTTGATCAACAGGAAAAAGAGGCAAAAAAACAAGCAGCTAAGTCTGGAGAGGGTCGAGAGGCATTGCCTTTTGAGCCCAAGCGTTCAAAGAAAAAAGCATCAAGTTAGTATGGTAAATCAACATCAGGAGCGTGGTAAAGAGTGGTTAGAAGAACTCCTGCGCTTATCTCGATTGCCCGCCAGTATAGAAGTAGCTGATGGTGAAGCTCCTATAGGAGAGCGACCCAGCTACTGGTTGACAATCGATAATAGTCAACTGACCTCGAAAGACACTCAAACTTTAATTGGTCGGGAAGGGGAAGTTATCGATTCTATCCAGTACTTAGCCAATTCCCTCCTTAACTTGGGTCATGATGAGGAGGAACAAGCCGTTTACGTAATCGATATCGATAGCTATCGAGCCAGACGGCAAGTGGAACTTCAAGCGATCGCTGAACACGCTGCTATGAAAGTCCGTCAGACCGGGAAAGAATTTGAATTGAAATCCCTATCGGCAGCAGAGCGGCGTCAAGTCCATACCCTATTCAAGGCTTTTGAGGATTTAGAAACTCTTAGTCGAGGGCAAGAGCCAGACCGACGACTGGTGGTGCGTCGCAGGTATTGACAGATTAAGAGTTTTAACCCTCTCACTGCTGATTGCACTTGGGATTCTTCCCATCACCTGACTAACATAATGCATTAACTCTATATAACTATTTAAGTCTATAAATGGTCGCTTTTTGCTGAGTGTTTGAGAAGCTCAAGGTTAACCATCAACGCTTAACAGTCAACTGCAAACGATAAGCATTATGGATGCTATATATATTCCTGAGTTGCTCAAATTACCAGAGCAAACAGAAGTAACTCCGGTCAATCAATTCTTGGTGGATTTACAAACACTAACCCCAGTTCGAGGTCAAGTGCAAGTGGCTCATCAAGGAAATTACCTGGAGGTCTGTGCTCAAGCAGAAACGATCATTACCTTGACTTGTCATCGCTGCTTAAAACAGTACAACCACCGCTTAAGCATCGATACATCCGAATTAGTTTGGTTAGCTTCCTCAGCTGACCAACTGTCGGATGAATCCCTAGAGGAGGAGATAACCTGGGATGATTTACAAGAAACCCTTCCAGCTCAGGGGTATTTTTATCCACACACTTGGTTATACGAACAACTATGTCTGGCAATTCCGCCACGGCAGCTGTGTGATCAAGAATGTATAGGTATCCAGATTAACGATAACAGTGAAGCAGAGTTACGGGATCAACTACGGGATCAACGTTGGGGCGCTCTAGAATCCCTGAAGAGAAAACTTCCTGGATAGTGAGTTGCCTGGTAGTATAATGCTGAAGGTGAAATCGGTCAGGGAGTTACTAGCAGCAGAGCCGTTATCCAAGTTTCTTGGAAATAAAAATGCTATGTTTAGGGTTTAAATATTTCTTTATAGCATTAAATTTTTGAGTAATTGGCTCTTATATAAGAATCCGTTTAGGAATTGTCAGAATTTTTGACGCTATATTCCCTGCTCCCAGTTCCCAGTTCCCAGTTCCCAGTTCCCTTTGCTATATGAATTTCAATGACGAGTTTGAGCTTCTGCTACGTGCTCGCTACCCTTTGTTATATATTCCCACTCTAGAAGAAGAGCGAGTAGAAACAGCGATCAAGCAATCTGCTAAACGTTTGGGTAATCGTAGTGTCTATATCTGGGATTTTGTAGATGGTTACCAGGGAAACCCTAATGATATCGGCTTTGGACGCCGCAATCCCTTACAAGCTTTAGAATTTGTAGATAGAATTGGCGAAAGTGCTGCCGCCATCTTTGTATTAAGAGATTTTCACCGATTCTTAGAAGATGTATCAGTTGCTCGTAAACTCAGAAATCTGGCACGTACCCTCAAATCCCAGCCTAAAAATATAGTTATCGTTACCCCCCAAGTGTCGGTTCCCTCAGATTTAACGGAAGTCCTGACAGTGCTGGAATTCCCCTTACCAACCGCATCGGAAATTAAAGCTGAGGTGAAACGTTTGTTGGGGGCAACGGGTCAAAATCTGACTGAAAAAATCATTGATGAGCTGGTGCGCTCGGCTCTTGGTCTTTCCTTAGAAAGGATTCGTCGGGTCCTAGCTCGTGGGATTGCCTCTAATAATGCGATCCAAGCTTCAGATGTAGAACTAATTTTAGAAGAAAAACGCCAATCCATTAGGCAAACCCAGATCCTAGAGTTCTACCCAACCCAAGAAAAAATTTCCGACATCGGTGGCTTAGACAACCTCAAAGACTGGCTACTGCGACGGGGTGGAGCATTTACAGAACAGGCCCGACAATACGGGTTACCTCATCCTCGAGGATTACTATTAGCGGGGATTCAAGGAACTGGGAAATCCTTAACTGCAAAAGCGATCGCAAACCACTGGCACCTACCCCTGCTACGTTTAGATGTGGGTCGTCTATTTGGTGGCTTAGTAGGGGAATCAGAATCCCGTACTCGGCAGATGATTCAGCTAGCCGAAGCTCTCGCGCCCTGCATCCTCTGGATTGATGAAATTGACAAAGCCTTCTCTGGTCTATCCTCTAAAGGGGATGCAGGCACAACAAGTCGTGTCTTTGGTACCTTTATTAGCTGGTTAGCTGAGAAGAAATCCCCAGTATTCGTGGTCGCTACTGCCAACAACATCCAAGCCTTACCCCCAGAAATGCTTCGCAAGGGTCGATTTGACGAAATCTTTTTTGTTGGTTTGCCCAACCAGGAAGAACGTCGTGCTATTTTTGACCTACACCTATCTCGGCTGCGACCTCATAATCTAAAGAGTTACGCTTTAGACCGATTAGCCTACGAAACCCCTGATTTTTCTGGGGCAGAAATTGAGCAGACCCTGATCGAAGCGATGCACATCGGCTTTAGCCAAAACCGAGACTTCACCACAGATGATATTCTCGAAGCCGCTAGCCAAATTATCCCCTTAGCACGGACAGCCCAAGAGCAAATCCAATTTTTACAGGATTGGGCAGCTGCCGGAAAAGCTCGTATGGCTTCTCGCAATACCCCCCTAAATGATCGCATTCAGCGCCAACTCCAGTAAGTAATCATATATAGCAATAGCAGTTCTCAATTGGGTGAGAAACTTCATCTTTGGTTAATGGCAGTAGGGAGTAGGGAGTAGGGAGTAGGGAGTAGGGAGTAGCGCTAATAAAATTGACTTGACCTAATAAGTATCAGAAACCCTATAGATTATTTAGGTTAATTGAAACTAGATTAACTTAGAATTATATCATTAAATTTTGGTATAACAACCTGTTAACCTTGGCCTGTGGCCACGCTACGCGAACAACCTATTAACCTTGGCCTGTGGCCATGCTACGCGAACAACCTATTAACCTTGGCCTGTGGCCACGCTACGCGAACAACCTGTTAACCTCCAACCTTTATCTTTAATAACTTCCCATGAATCTTTCCAAGATAGCTCAGTTTATCATTGGTTTTATTCTCGGCATTGCCATCTTAGCAGGTGCTGCTGTTGGTACAGTTTATTACTTCTTTACTAAACTAGCAGTTGAGCCTGAAAAACCCGTCTTTGCTGAGGAACGACCCAATAAGTCACCGTCACCAAAGGCCCAACCGACCAGTTCATCTGGGCAGTCTAAACCAGCAACAACTCCCAAACCCATTCCTAGTCCTAGTCCTTTACCAAAACTAGAACCGGGTGCTTATCGAGCCAGTGTTACCTGGCCACAGGGGTTGATTCTTCGGGACTCTCCTAGCCTGAACGCTCAACGCATAGGTGGTATTGGCTACAATCAGACCCTGATCATCCTGGGATACAGTGATGATAAGCGATGGCAGAGAGTACGCGTGCCTGGTAGTGACCAAAAAGCTTGGGTTAAAGCAGGTAATGTAAAAAAAATAGACTAATAGTTTAGAGCAACACTAAACGATCAATACTTAACAAGTATTCTTTTTGTTAAGAAAAATAGCTAAATATTAATCTTGATTGCAATCTTGCCGATCTAGCTTCAAGGCCAGAATCCAGAATGATAAGGTTATGAAACTAACTTTTGACACCATCAAAAAAGTTAAATTTCTGGTTAACTGAATTTCTGGCTAACAACTTTATGTACAACAAAAATACCAATAAAGATCTTTTGGGTGCTGCTATTACTGCTGCTTTGGGTGCAGGGATCGTCACTTCCTTTGCCGTCAGCCAAGGTCAACACCCAATGATTGCTATAGGAATTACTGCTATGGCTGGCTTACTTGGTGCCTTGTTACATCAGGCTGACTTGGTATAAACGAAAGGCATGTATCTTTTTGTTGTAAATCTATAACTCAGGGGCGGGGGCGCGGGGACATGGAAAGATGGGTAAATATTATCCTGAAATGATATTAGCCTTCCATGGTCGTATTTTTGCAAAAGCGATGCAGCGAAGTAGCTTGGTAAAAGGAGGCCACCTCATGAGCGACGGCATCAAGACAGTGAGATGCACCCAACGAAAATCCTATGATAAGTAATTAACAACTTGCTAATTATTGTGATGGGCTAATTGGAACAAACCACAAGATTCTGCTCACCCGTATCAGGAAACCCGTTAGACATCCATCCATTAACAGGATAGGTTATTCTTGCCCACTCGCGCCTTTGGAAGTCCAGGAAAAATTGCTCTTGAGGGGGACGGTTGACCAGTGTTACTTTAACTCCATTGGAGACAAGACCCAGTCGGTAAGAGTTAATATCGGGTCGTCTACGGACAGCTATACCATCATTACCTTTATATATAACTTCGCGACAGAGAGATTGTCTTTGATTAGTGCTTACTCTTACTGTCTGCTGACAGAACTTGAGATCTTTAGCTCGGACAAATCCAGGCATGGGGGAGTTGATCGCGATCCAACCATTTTTACTAGGGTTGTTTCCAGCCAGAATAACTTCTTCATTAGGCTCTAAGGTTCTGATTGGTTCGATTGATGGCTGTTTGTAGATAAACATTGACTTAGCAGCTTGGCGGCAGAGAGATTGTGCTCGATTAGGGCGTACTCCTCCTTCCCCACAGCGCTTCAGATATTTGGCTTGGACAAATCCAGGAATGGGGGAGTTGATCGCGATCCAACCATCTTTGCTAACCTTGTCTTCGGCCAGAATAACTTGTTCATCAGGTTCTAAGGCAATCATTGGGTTAGAGGTTGATCGCTGTTTGTAGATAAACATTGATTCAGCAGCGGCGCGACATTCACCCATAAATCCCTGAGCCAGTTTAAATTTCCCTTGAGTCTGGGCTTGGGTTGGTGTTGCCGACGGTATGCTGTTGCCGGAATTGGTGCTGGGAATTACGGTAGCCCTAGCCCCGACTCCCCCTAAACTGCTCAAAACTAAAGCTAGCAGAGGGAGAAACCTACTCCAGTGACGAATAGTGGTCATGAGTTAAAACTATTGCGTTATGGTAAAAGAGGAGAATTGCTCTGTTTTGATAAGAGTCTTGCCCTATAACTACATGCTTTACTATCGGATTACGTAAAATTTCTGAGATTCTGTTGTCCGAAACATTACCAATGGTCTACTGTGATTTGTTAGACTAACAGTAAAAGTTTCCTTGGAATAATCATGGAGACCCTTGCCTATCTTCATCTTGCTTTAACCGAAGAAAAACTAGCAGATACTCCTACAGCCTTGACGGAGTCGATTGAAGAATTGTTTCAGTGGCTCAAGGAGTATAAGCTAGTTGCTTACCATCGGATTTATTTACTGTTGCTAGTTGCCACACTTAGCATTGTGGGGATGGCAGAAGAAGCCCTAGCCCAAAGAGTGCTGAAGGAAGGTCGTAGTGGAGCCGATGTAACTGAGGTTCAGCGTCGTTTGCAAGAACTCAGGTATTTCAATCGGCCACCAACTGGCTATTTTGGTTCAATTACTAAAAATGCTGTGATTCGGTTCCAACGAAAAAAGGGGCTTCCTCCTGATGGGGAAGTCGGACCAAGAACCAGAGCAGCACTCTTTCCATCGCAAACCAGAGTAGCACCATCCCGTAGGAATGTTAATCAATCTGGACTCAGACGAGGATCTCGTGGACCAGCCGTTACTAAACTTCAGCAACAGTTGAGAGATCTGGGGTATTTCAATCGCGACCCAACCGGCTACTTTGGTCAAGTTACAGAACAAGCAGTAATTCGATTCCAAAGAAACTATGGTCTCAGGGCGGATGGGGTTGTGGGATCAGAAACTAGAGCAGAACTATCTAATGCTTTAGTTACTCAATCACAACCGTTTGGATTCCTGCCTGGGGAGATACCTCTTCCTCCTGCTGACTTTAGCAATGAAGAACCAATAGCATTTGGTACTCCTATCCGTAGCAGTGAACTACGACGAGGCGATCGCGGTTCAGAGGTTACACGGCTTCAGGAAGCGTTGAGATCTCGGGGGTTTAATCCCGGTCCTGTTGATGGGAGATATGGCGCACAAACTGAGGATGCAGTGTTTAAATTTCAGATACGTAATAATAATCTACTTCCAACCGGGAAAGCTGATTTACAAACCCTGCAAGCATTGGGACTTATTGATATAAATCCTGAAACTGAGAAGAATCGCTATGTGGTGGTGATCCCGATTCATAATGATAATGTGCTGCTTGAAGTGCTACGTCAGACGACTCTGACTCGTGAGAATATATCTGATAACGGTCGAGGCGGTTATTTTAATGCTGGAGCCTTCTCTAGCCGTAGTAAAGCTGAAAGTCGTTCCTATGAATTGCGATCGCAAGGATTTGATGCCCGGGTAGCCTATTTTTAAGTCAGCTCAAGTCTACTAAGAAAGAAAGATATCGGGGTGCTCCCTGAGGTATTAATAAATTCAATCAAAAAAGCCGTCCTAGAAGGACGGGGCTTTAAATCCAAATCTTTTGGTAATAAGTAGGGATTAGCTCAAAGCTTCCAGATAATCCCGAACTCGGTTACGGCGCTTGGGTTGCCGCAACTTTTGTAAAGCTTTAGCTTCGATTTGGCGTACCCGCTCGCGAGATAGATCTAAAGCGCGACCAATCTCAGCTAGAGAGTAAGGCTGGTTATCTCCCAAGCCAAACCGCATCCGAATCACATCCCGTTCACGGTTGGTTAGATCGGCTAGGAGTTGCTGTAAATCCCGTTGTAAAGCTTCTCGCATCAACACTTCTTCTGGAGAGGTTTCCTCAGTTTCGAGTAAATCTCCTAGTTCGGTGTCTCGTTCTTTACCAACTTTAATTTCCAAAGAAACAGAGCGGGGTACTCGTAGTAATACTTCTCGTACCTGAGCCGCAGTCATTTCTAATTCCACAGCAATATCGTCAATGGTTGCTGTGCGCCCACGTTCCTGGGAAATCTTCCGTTGGGCTTTTTTGATTTTATTGAGCTTTTCAGTAATGTGAACTGGCAGGCGAATGGTACGGCTTTGGGTAGAG
>NZ_JAAHHS010000268.1 GCF_010692395.1 Moorena sp. SIO3H5 | reverse complement strand
CCCCGGACCCTGATCGTTTCCCCAATTGTCCTGCAACAGCTACGCAATAAAGCGGAACGGAATGCTCAAACCCAATCCTATCTAGTGGAGGTCTTATCTGGCATTTCCACGGTCAAAGCCCAGAATATTGAATTGCGATCGCGTTGGAAATGGCAAGAGAAATATGCCCGCTATGTTAGTGAAGGCTTCAAGAATGTGCTAACTTCTACTGCCGCTAGTTCTATGAGCACCTTCTTGAACAAACTCTCTGGTTTGCTTGTGCTTTGGGTAGGGGTCTATCTAGTACTAAATGGAGAATTAAGCTTAGGGGGCTTGATTGCTTTTCGGATTATTGGGGGCTACGTTACCAGTCCCTTGCTGCGTTTAGCCCAACTTTGGCAAAACTTCCAGTCTACAGCCCTATCCCTCGAACGCCTCAGTGACATTGTCGATACACCCAAAGAAGTGGCTGAAGCAGACCAGGGTAATATCCCCTTGCCCTCTGTCAGGGGAGACATTCGCTATGAAAATCTCTCCTTCCGCTTTGCCAAGAGTGGGCCAATGCAACTGAATAACGTTAATGTCGAGATTCCAGCTGGTTCATTTGTAGGGATTGTAGGTCAAAGTGGTTCCGGTAAGAGTACCATGACCAAACTTTTGGCTAGACTATATTCTCCAGAGTCCGGTCGCATCATTATCGATGGTTACGATATCTCGAAAGTCGAACTCTATTCCCTGCGGCGTCAGATTGGGATTGTGCCTCAGGAAACCCTCTTGTTTGAGGGAACCGTGCAAGAGAATATTGCTCTGACCAATCCTGATGCAGACAGTGAGGAAATTATTCAGGCAGCAAATATAGCAGTAGCCCACGATTTTATCATGGGCTTGCCTTTGGGTTACAATAGCACCGTTGGCGAAAGGGGTTCAGGTCTTTCCGGGGGACAACGACAGCGTATTGCGATCGCTAGAACGATTTTGCAATCACCCCAGTTAATGATATTAGATGAAGCCACCAGCGCCCTCGATTATGACACCGAGCGGCAAGTGTGTTTAAATCTAGCGGAAGCTTTAAAACAACGCACGGTATTGTTCATTACCCACCGCCTAGGAACCATTCGCAACGCTGATATCATTTTGATGATGGATCGGGGTTCAATAGTAGAGCAAGGCACTCATGATGAACTGATGGCTCAGAAAGGTCGTTACTATTGCCTCTACATGCAACAAGATGCTCAAATGTAGCTATGAAGGGTGAAGGATGAAGGATTAACCATGAAGGGTTAAGCATTAAAGATGAAGGGTGAAGGATTAAGTGTGTATTGTCTCGGTATTTGCTATTTGGTTTAACCCTTGGTGTCGGATAGACTAGGCTCAAGGATAAAAAAATACTAGTGGTCTGGTAGTTGGTTTTACAGCAAGCGTTTAATTGAGAGCGAGAAGTTTTGGCTAACTGCCCCTAAACTAAGTGATAAAAATGATCAATGAGTCAGTCTTTGTATTAGTTACTAAATTTAATTAGTAAACCCGATAATTATCTCATTCGTCATCATTTATCCTTCATTTTTTAGTTTTTATCCGACCTTCGTCATCATTTATCCTTCATTCTTTCTTTATTTATCTTTGAGCATTCATCCAATACCCAAGTATTAACGAATAGCAGGAGCTAATAACGATGAGCCAATATAATGGCAATGGTAATGGCAATGGTAATCGCAATGGTAATGGCAATGGTAATGGCAAAGCAAATCCAAAAATTAACTTAGGTTCTGTCGGTACTATGAGCAAAACGGCAGTTCCTCAAGACACCAGGGACAAACATCGTGCTTCTAATAGTCACCTCGCATTTGACCAGCCAGTTATTTTAGAACAATCGCCCCATTGGTCTCATGCCATTCTCTGGGCACTGTTAAGTCTAACCAGTTTTGGTATGGTGTGGGCTTACTTTGCCAAAATTGACTATGCCGTTCCCGCTCGGGGCAAGCTAGAGCCACAAGGTGCAGTTAAAGAAGTCCAAGCTCCTGTGGGTGGAGTAGTGACAAAAATTCATATCAAGGAAGGACAGCGGGTTAAAGAAGGGGATTTGCTCCTTTCCTTTGAGCCCAAAGCTACTCAGGCTCAACTCACGTCTCTCAATAAACGCCGCGCTACCTTAATCAGAGAAAACCAGTTTTATCAAGCTGCAATTAGCAATCCTAATTATCCACCTGTACCACCACCAGGTATGGATATACAACTGTCCTCACAACTGCCTTCTCTGATCGCTAGTCGAAACACCCTATTGTCAGAAATTGGACTTTATCGCGCTCAACTTAGTGGAGGTTCCGCTAGGGCTAATCTTAGCCCTGAACAACGAATTCGTTTACAATATGGTACTTCTGCACTTGAGGCTCGGATTGCTGAACTTGAGAGTAGAATTGGCTCCCTACAGGAACAGCTGAAACAAAATCAGATTCAACTTGCCAATGGCAGAGATATCCTGAGTGTTGAGCAGGGTATTCTTGCAGATCTCAGACCCCTGTTTGAACAAGGGGGGTTTTCTAAGATTCAGTTCTTGAGGCAGGAAAATGAGGTCAAAAATCGCCAAACTGAGATAAACTCTAGGATTGAAGAAGAACAACGCTTGCAAAAAGAAATTGCTGGGGTCAGAGCGAATCTACTCAATACCATTGCGTCTTCTCAACGAGAACTGACGGATTTGATGGCACAGAATAATGAAAGGATTGATAGCTTAAACACCCAAATAGCTAGCATTATCAGTCAATTAAATCAACGTATTGTTGAGAACAATAAACAGATGGCAGAAATTGATAGCCAGTTGCAGCAGGCTCAACTAACCCTAAGCTATCAAGAACTACGAGCTCCTGTTGATGGAACCATTTTTGACTTACAACCTTCAACTCCTGGTTTTGTTGCCAATACCACTGAGCCAGTGCTCAAAATTGTTCCCGCTAGCTCTCTGATTGCTAAGGTATTTCTTACTAACCGAGACATCGGGTTTGTGGAACCAGGTATGGAAACTGAAGTCAGAGTTGACTCTTTTCCCTTTAGTGAGTTTGGTGATGTAAAAGGGAAGGTACTATCTATTGGTTCTGATGCCCTACCACCGGATCCTGCAGAATTGCGTCAAGACTATACTTTCCCTGCCAAAATCGAATTGGATAAACAGTTCATGACAGCTTATGGCAAAGATGTGCCATTGCAATCGGGTATGTCTATCAGTGCCAATATCCGGGTGCGTAAGCGAACAGTGATGAGTATTTTCACCGAGATGTTCTTGGATAAAACTGAAAGCTTGACCAAAATGCGTTAGGGAATGTTTTGAATGCTTCCCTACCTAGGTGATAGCTCTAGGTGTTGGTTGTTGCTATTGGCGGCAACCACTCCTCAAGATTACGGTTCTACCGACTGCTGAGTTTAAGCACAGATGGGTACATTGATGGAAGTAAAGTACATAAAACTTTACACCAGGGTGATATTTCACCCACTGCTTAAATTCCGTAAGGTGAACCGGGGATGTTTGAACATTTTACAGATAAAGCGATCAAATCCATCATGCTGGCTCAGGAGGAAACCCGTCGCTTGGGACACAGCCTCGTAGGAACTGAGGAACTGCTGTTGGGTTTGATTGCACAAGGAACAGCTGTGGCAGCCAGAGTACTGAGTGATTTTGGTGTTACCCTCGATGATGCTCGCTACTCGGTAGAAAACACTGTGGGCAGGGGTTCGAGAATCGTTACCTCAGAACTTCCTTTCACCCCCAAAGCTAAACAAATTTTCCAGCAATCTTTCCAGGAAGCTAAGCAACTAGGACACAACTACATCGATACTGAACATTTGTTGCTAGCTATTATTCACGACAGGAACAGCGTTGCGAGTCAAGTACTGGTCAACCTGGGTGTAGACCTCACAGAATTACGCACCCATGTCATTAGTACGATAGCAGAATTAACAGCAGCAACGACTGCTAAGGGAAAAGGTTCCTCGTTTATGGGGAATACTCAAAACCAGAAAGCTACCTTAGAAGAATTTGGAACTAATCTGACCAAGTTAGCTGCAGAGGGCAAACTGGATCCGGTGGTTGGTCGTCAGCAGGAAATCGAGCGGGTGGTGCAGATTTTAGGTCGTCGTAGCAAGAATAACCCGATATTACTGGGGGAACCCGGAGTTGGCAAAACTGCGATCGCAGAAGGTCTAGCCCAACGGATTGTATCTCAAGATGTTCCAGACCTGTTGGCAGACAAACAAGTGATTAGCCTAGATATGGCTTTATTGGTTTCTGGTACTCGCTTCCGGGGAGACTTTGAAGAACGGCTCAAGCAGATTGTCTCTGAAGTCCAGCAATCCGGGAATATTATCCTAGTAATTGACGAAATTCACACCTTAGTCGGTGCTGGATCCTTAGAAGGGGGTATGGATGCGGCTAATCTCCTTAAGCCTGCTCTCGCTAGAGGTGAACTCCAGTGCTTGGGAGCTACTACTCTAGATGAATACCGCAAGTATATCGAGAAAGACGCAGCACTAGAACGTCGTTTCCAGCCAGTTATGGTCTCGGAACCCTCTGTAGAGGATACCATTGACATACTCCATGGTTTGCGCTCAACCTACGAGGAGTATCACAAAGTCCAGATTTCCGACCAAGCCTTACTGGCTGCAGCTCAATTGTCAGACCGCTATATCTCGGACCGCTATTTACCCGACAAAGCCATTGACTTGATTGACGAAGCTGGCAGTCGGGTTCACTTGATGCACTCAAAACCTTCCTCAAGGGCTAGAGCAGAATCAGAGTGGCAGAGTGAGGGAATTGAAGATAAGTTATCCCCATCTCCAACTATTCCGATTGTGGATCAAGAACACATTGCTCACATCGTAGGGTCTTGGACTGGGATACCGGTCAATAAACTGACGGAATCTGAATCAGCTCTACTGCTGCACTTGGAAGAAACCTTGCACGAGCGGATCATTGGTCAAGACGAAGCAGTTACTGCTGTGTCTCGGGCAATTCGTCGGGCAAGAGTTGGATTAAAGGATCCCAATCGACCGATTGCTAGCTTTATCTTCTCTGGTCCGACTGGAGTTGGTAAAACAGAACTGGCTAAATCTTTGGCTTCCTACCTGTTCGGGTCAGAAGACAAGATGATTCGGGTTGACATGTCGGAATATATGGAACGCCATACTGTTTCCAAGCTGATTGGTTCTCCTCCAGGGTTTGTTGGGTATGACGAAGGTGGTCAACTGACTGAAGCTGTGCGACGCCAGCCCTACTCGGTGGTACTATTTGACGAAATAGAGAAAGCTCACCCTGACGTTTTCAACGTACTTTTGCAACTGTTAGATGATGGTCGCTTAACCGATGCTAAAGGTCGTACTGTAGATTTCAAGAACACAATATTAATCATGACCTCCAATATCGGTTCTAAAGTGATTGAAAAAGGAGGTAGTGCTTTTGGCTTTGAGTCGTCAAATAACCAAGATGAGTCTAGGTACAACCAGATCCGCACTCAGGTCAATGACAATCTTAAAGACTATTTCCGTCCTGAGTTCCTCAACCGCCTTGACGATATAATTGTCTTCCGTCAGCTCAAGAAGAATGAAGTTAAGGAAATTGCTGAAATTCTGCTTCAGGAAATCTATAGCTCTATACAAGAGCAAGGAATTATCCTAGAAGTCACAGAGGCTTTCAAAGACCACTTAGTCACAGCAGGCTACGAACCAAGCTATGGTGCTAGACCTCTACGACGAGCAATTATGAGCTTGCTAGAAGATAGCTTAGCCGAAGCCATGCTATCTGGTCAGATTCAAGAGGGTGATACCGCAGTTGTTGATGTGGATGAGCACGGTCAGGTAACCGTATTATCTGGTAACGCTCAAAAGCGGGTGCTGCAACCAGTTGGGGTTTGCTAGGGCTAAGGAGTGATGCCAAAATTCCTTAAAGCCTGGATTTTAAAGGCTGCATCTAAGGCTGGATCTGTAGAGGGGTGACCTGCAACCCCTCTAAGATATATCTACATCTACATATCTTTTATGGAAGTAGATATATATAGCGCCATAGTTAATAAGGAAAAAGGCTCCCCCCCATGAAGTTAGTTATTCCCGTTGCTCTACCAGAACATTCCTATGATATTGCGATCGCACAACACCTTCCTGATGGCAAGATGACCACAGGTGGCTTAGATGATATTGGGGTTTGGATGAGCCGTCTACAGTTGGGGAAAAAAGTTTTAGTGGTATCTAATCCAGCGATTTTCCGAAGATATGGGAAAAGAGCGATCGCAGCTTTGGAGTTAGTGGGATATCAGGTATCTAGCCTCACCCTCCCTGCTGGTGAACGATACAAAACTGTCAAATCTATCCAAAAGATCTATGATGTTGCCCTAGAAAACCGCCTAGAACGCTCCTCGACTCTAGTGGCATTGGGCGGTGGAGTAATTGGGGATATGACAGGATTTGCAGCTGCCACTTGGCTAAGGGGAATTAATTTCGTTCAGGTACCCACATCGCTGTTGGCCATGGTTGATGCTTCAGTTGGTGGCAAGACTGGGGTCAATCACCCCAAGGGCAAAAACTTGATCGGTGCTTTCCATCAACCACGATTTGTCTTAATTGACCCCTCGGTATTAAAAACATTGCCAGCCCGAGAATTGCGAGCAGGGATGGCAGAAGTGATTAAGTATGGGATTATCTGGGATGAACAGCTATTTGTGAAGCTAGAGGAATCGAAGCGACTTGACCAATTGCGTTACCTGAAGAAGGATTTATTAGAAACAATTCTGTCTCGGTCTTGTCAAGCTAAAGCAGATGTGGTCAGTCAGGATGAGAAAGAAGCTGGAATCAGAGCAATTTTGAACTATGGTCACACCATTGGTCATGCCGTAGAAAGCTTAACTGGCTACAAGTTAGTCAATCATGGAGAAGCCGTAGGGATTGGTATGGTAGCTGCAGGCCAGATTGCGGTGGCACTCCAGATGTGGCAGCCAGAAGATGCCGAACGCCAGGATGCTTTAATCGAAAAAGCTGGACTACCTACTAAGTTACCCAGTGGGCTAGATATTGATGCTATTATTGATACCCTGCAAACTGATAAGAAAGTAAAAGAGGGTAAAGTAAGATTTGTTTTGCCTACCAAGATTGGTGAAGTAACCTTAATAGATCAGGTGCCAAATGATGTGATTAGGGAAGTGCTTAGGCAAATACAGCAATAGGAAAGGGAACAGGGAATAGGGAATAGGGAGTAGGGAGTAGGGAACGGTGCGACTCCCGACTCAAATGTCAAGGTTTGATAACTTGTTCATAGCATCTATCGAAGATGCTATGAAACCATTGATAATCGGCTAAAGGGTTTTACCCCTCATGTCACTCAATTCCTTACTGGGAAAGACTCTGCGAAGCTTACCCTAGGGGGCTGAAACGATTTGCCCACACCATTATCCATACCAATTAGGGAAAGTTCATCAAGAAATCGCAAAATTTTGAAAATGAGCTAGGGTAGACATTGGCTGCAATCTAGTTTTCAATTTAGGGTTAGGTCGCCATTGACACACGAAAATTCCCCAAAACTATGGGCAAAGGGCTTATTGCCCCACGTTAAGGGTGAAATTAATTAAAAAATATGCGACCTTAGCAGTAGTGGCAATTTGTTGTAATTCGGTTCCAGTTGAGAGGCAATATTAATGAGTGATGGTATGGCATTCCTGACGGGGGCTGCCTTTGCCGGTATGGCAGCATTGTTTCTCCTCAAAGGAGGAGGCAATATGGTGGCGAATAACCTTCCCTCTTCCCAACCCTTCCAAATTTCCCCTAACAATCCCTATAATTCCCCTTACGCAGATCAAGCGCCAAACCAGGCTCTAGCTTCGCCGAACTTAAATAATAATTTAAATAATATGCTCAATGTTGAACAGCAGCGGCGGGACACTGAGCAGCTCAAAACATTGGTTGAGCAACAACGAGCTGAAACTGAACAGCTCAAAGCCCAACTTCACAATCAGCAGTTACTGCTAGACAATCTAACTGCTCAGGTTGATGCCAGTGTGATCAGGGCTCCTGAGCAACTAATCCCTAATCGTAAACCTAATAATGAGACGGCAAATACCCTCATGTCAGGCATACTTTGGGGACTTGGCGGTATGGCCGTAACCATTGGTGGTGGTGCCGTTGTGATTGGGGGGTTAGCCTTGCTCTCACGACCACAGCGTCCTCCTCGTACAACTTACGTGGTGCAACACCCCTACTCTAGTGTTCCTCCTTCCTTACCATCTAGACGGCGCTCTGAGTTTATGTCTCATCAATATGATGATAGACTTTATGACCGGATGGACTACGATTAAATTCTCCAGTCTAATCATCGTAGTATAGGTCTTCCTCAGGGTCTAGGAATTTCAAGGATTGTCCCAAAAGCTGCCACACTAGAGGTGCGATCGCTCCCCCAACAAGACCAATACCAACGCTAACAGCCAACACAACACCGATTGGCAGATCAATCGACTCGAAGACTAAAAACTTCAGGGATACTTCCGTTATATTTTGGATTGAGAAAATAGCGATCGCGCCAATCCAAATAGCAACTATCAGAGATGTCAGAAGTAAGCCAAGTCCTCTGATTAGGGAATAGTTCATTATGGTGACTAGTTTCTGGTGACTAGTTAGCTCTCTGTATTCTTTTTTCTAGCACATTCGCCCATAGCGCACTGGTGTAGGGTGGGCAAATAATTATAGTTTCACTATTTGATTAGTTATCATCCACCTTTGCCCACCCTACTGACTCTGGTGTAGGGTGGGCAAATAATTATAATTTCACTATTTGATCAGTTATGATCTTCATTTGCCCACCAGACAAGAGCGATTGGCCTACGGCCACGCTACGCGATCGCACAAGCCCACTGGTGTAGGGTGGGCAAATAATTATAATTTCACTATTTGTACAGTTATCATCCACCTTTGCCCACCCTCCTGACTATGTCACAATAACTGGTAAGAATAGCCGGTTGTCAGAGCGATGCCCCAACTACTCGACCAAACCACCGACCAACGCATTGTCCATGATGGCACCTGGGAACAGTTTAAGTTCATCCAGAAGGGATTTGATGGTTCTCCTGGAGTACGGCTGTTTTACTTTGATGGAATAATCGAGATTCTCATGCCAGGACGAGAACATGAAATTTTTGCCAGTATCATCGGTTACTTAATCACAACCTTTCTGACGGAAAAGGGTATTTTCTTTCAGCCTACTCGCTCCATGACTCAGGAAAAAGAAGGCGTCGCCTCTGCCCAAGCTGATGAGTCTTACTGCATCGGTAGTGTTAAGCCGATTCCAGATTTGTCGATTGAAGTGGTTTTTAGTAGTGGTGGCATCAGCAAGTTAGAACGGTATCAAGCTAATGGTGTTCCTGAGGTTTGGTTTTGGGAAGATGGATTACTGAAGCTTTATCATCTTACGGATGGTAGTTATGTCCCCATTGAACGTAGCTTGCTACCTGGACTGAGTGAATTGGATCTTGATTGGTTCAGACGCTGTGTTTTGATGGCAGAAACCGATACGGGAGAAGCCATTAGAGCGTTCCGTCGGCAGATTTAGCTATCAGCGGTCAGCTGTCAGCTGTCAGCTATCAGTTGGGTAGGGTGAGCAAATAATGAGGCGTTGCTGAATCAAGCAAGAATATAAGTAGAGTGGGCATCCTGCCCGCGCGGAAATAAGCATGAAACTGGCAAGATGCCAGTTCCACGCAAGATGCCCATTCCACCAAGATGCCCATTCCACCTCACTCTTAAAATCATTCCATTATTAAGCAACGCCAATAATGATATAGCAATTCTTTTTCCCATGAGGTACAAAGCGATGCAGCGCGGTCTTGGGGGTTCCCCCCATGAGCGACTGCATCAAGAACGGATCCCCCTAAATCCCCCTTAATAAGGGGGACTTTGAGGTTGATAAGTGTACCTCATACATGCAATCAACGCTATAGTTTCACCATTTGTACGGTTATCATCGATCTTTGCCCACCCTACTGACTAACCTCTAGACTGGCCCCACCACATGGCTATCGTAAAAACTAATTGTGTTTCCTGAAGGTTCAGAAACATCAAACACACTGTGTATTCGGCCTTCGCGAATTTCGCTCGGTGCATAGCCAGCCTCTTGCAGGGCGACCTGTTGAGCCTTCAAATCATCCACCATCAGATCAAAACTCGCTTGTCCTGGTGCTGCTTCAGGTTTATTTCTAAGCACGAGATGGGTTCCCCCTCTCAACTCAAGTACTGCTAAGTCTTGAAATTCAGAGGTTGTCTGAGAAGTCTCATTTGCTACATCCAAGCCCCCTAAATCCCCCAATTCTGGGGGACTTTTACAAGCAAAATGACTCTTGTTCCCCCCAAAGTTGGGGGGTTAGGGGGGCAAAATTCAGTATAAAAAAACTTGGGAGATATCCTCTCAGCAACTTTTCGCATTCCCACAAACTCGAAGAAGTCGAGAGATTTTTTGAAGTCTGAAACGTTTAAGCTAACATGCCCAATCCAAATCGGAGGGCGTTCATCTTGCTGTGGATTATTTGGAGTCATGGTTCTTAGTCTAAAACTATTAGATGTTGTTTAAATCCCAGGGAAGTTGTAAGTCCATTTCCGACTTTATAGTAATTTTAATTTGATTTAACTTTTTTGGCTCAACCGAACTATCTGTGTATAAAACCGCGCTTATTGCTGACTAGGGCGTGTTTTCAAACTTGTTGTATCCTAGTAAAAACGTGTACGCAGGCAGGCTGTACTGATGAACCGAGGCGACTTGAGTAACGAACAGTGGGAGAGGTTAAAACCGCTACTGCCACCAGTG
>NZ_JAAHHS010000267.1 GCF_010692395.1 Moorena sp. SIO3H5 | reverse complement strand
TTGTTCGTGTTCATTTTGCGCCTGCTGATTGCTCTTAATGGTCGCGACTAAGACAGTGCAATACGATAGAATCTGATCGGGGATGGCAATGCTTTACCCCGATTTTTTTATTTGTAAGCTAGGGAATCGGGAATCGGGAATCGGAAAAAAATATTCTAAGGGAGTGTAGTTTCTTCGACTGGACGTACAATTGCTGATGTCTTACTTTGATCTGGATTAAAGATGGCATCAAGGGCCTCTTTTAGATTTTGAGCCATAATAATTTGGTTTTGATAAACCACAATAACTCGCACTAATGTTGGGAGACTATTTTGCTCAGCTTCTATATACAATGGCTCAACATACAGTAGGGATTGCTCGATGGGAATAACCAAAAGATTTCCCTGAACTGCTCTTGACCCTTTTTGATTCCATAAGGAAATTTGTTGAGAGATGACTGGATCTTGATTAATCAGGGCTTCAATTTGCTCTGGTCCATAAATTAGTTGTTGCTTGGGAAACTGATAAAGTAATAACTTGCCATATTGATCTCCATCAGAGCGACCAGCTAACCAACCAATTAAATTATTACGACCTGTAGGTGTATAGGGGTGGAGCAAGATAAATTCTTCTGATGTCTCCTTTTGCAGTTTCATGATAATGTAGTAAGGCTCTACTGGTTGAGATTTACCAGCATAAATTTCCTGGGGAATCCGCCACAAATCTTCTTGGTTGTAAAAGACCTGGGGGTCAGTCATGTGATATGATAACAACCGCTCAGATTGGATGTTAAATAGATCAATGGGGTAGCGCAGATGAGTCCGCAAGGTGGTGGGCATCTCATCCAGTGACTTGAACAAATTGGGGAAAATCTTACTCCAGGTTTGAATAATCGGGTCTTCTGGGTCAGCTATGTAGAAACTAACATCGCCATTGTAGGCATCAATAACCACTTTTACAGAGTTACGGATGTAGTTAAACTGGTTGTCACCTGGGTCGGCATAGGGGTAGCGATCGCTTGTGGTGTACCCATCCACAATCCAGTAGAGATAATTCTCATTGACGGCTGATTCGCTTTCAGAAGTATTAGCAATTACTAGGTAGGGGTCAGCGTCATAGCGTAAAAAGGGAGCGATCGCTTGAATCCGTTGCCGAATATTACGGCGGAACAGTAACTTTGTTTCGGGTGTGAAATTCCCAGTCAGTAACATCTGCCAGTCTTTGAGATACTGGGCAAACACTAACCGCCGCCAAAAGGAGTTTAGGCTAACACCATCAGTCCCATCGTAGGTGTTGTAAACGTTGTCGTCTCCACTGGGATAGTCTAATTCCTGAGTTTTGGTGGAGGTCATGATATAGTTATTGGTCAGTTCTCCGTAGTAAATCCGGGGTTGACCAATGGGGATACTATCACGAATCTCTGGAGAGGATGTATATAAGCTTCCTTTGGCCCCTTCATCTGCACCAGAACCGATGTCTTTAATAAAGTAATATGGCAATCCTCCTTCTCCTACCTGATTCACGGCAGAGAGGGTAAAGCCATAGCCATGGGTATAGACTAAGTGTTTGTTAACCCAGGTTTGTGCTTGTTTGGGCACAGCATCATAGTCTAATTCCCTGGCAGCAATGAGTACTTGTTGTTTGTTAGTTTTTGTATTTAGTTTGAGGTTAGCAGCTTTAAAGTTAGCAGATTTAAAGTTAGCAGGTTTAAAGTTAGCAGGTTTAAGGTTATTGGGTTTAGGGGTTGAAGGTTGTTTGGTTGAAGGTTGAAGGTGATTGGGTTTAAGGTTATTGGGTTTAAAGTTAGCAGGTTTAAGGTTATTAGGTTTAATGGTGTTGTTTGAACTTTTAAGATTCAACCAGTTAAGATTCAACCAGTTAAGATTCAACCTGGCAACATTCAACCTATCAACATTCAACCTATCAACATTCAACCTGCCAACATTATTCAACCCAGCCTTCAACCTATCAACATTCAACCTATCAACATTCAACCTGCCAACATTATTCAACCCAGCCTTCAACCTATCAACATTCAACCTGCCAACATTATTCAACCCAGCCTTCAACCTATCAACATTCAACCTGCCAACATTATTCAACCCAGCCTTTAACTGGTTTGAATTAACTTTAATGGTGTAGCGATCAAAATTGGCGTCGGGAAATTTGTAGTAAAGTCTCAGTTGTTGCAACTGACGATTACTTTGTAATAAGGGGCGGGTATCCCACAGGGGAATGTTGTCGATGGTTAGGTGATTTTTTTCTAGATCGGTGCTGGTCAGATTACCTTGGGGGTTAAAGGTTTCAACTTCAACACTATCCAGGTCAAAGGCTGCTCTGGTCAGGGCAATAGTCCGAGCAATATAGGGTCGTTCTAAGGCTAACTCGTTGGGTTCGACTTTAAACCGTTGCACTGCTGCAGGTAAGATTACCCCAGCAATCCCCCATATCCCTAGGTATAAGCCGAGTATCCACAATGCTACTGGTATTTTGGTGGGCAGACGGCGTATCCAGACAATTGACCTCAAGAGTAACAACAGTGCGATCGCAAAGGCGAGAATGCTCAATCCTGTATTAAAGGGCAACTTGACTGAGACATTGGTGTAACCAGCACCGTAAGCCACACCACGGGTTGAATACAGTAAGTTGTACCGGGAAAGCCAATAGTGGAAGGCTGTGATTGCGGACACAGCAGACCCAAGGCCATACAGGTGCCGTAGTTGGTTTTGGGAAAATCCTGGAAATTTCCCATCTGAAAGACTATTGCCTGAGGTTAAGTAAATTAGCCATACTGCAACTAGACCAAAGAGAAATAATCCCCCTAACCAAAAATCCAATAGTTGCCATAGGGGTACACCAAATACGTAGAAGCCGATATCCTGTCCAAATAGTGGCTCGGTAGTGTTAAAGGCAGTGGGATAGAGATACTCTAAAATTCTGCCCCATTGTTCTGAGATCACCATCGCCCAGGAAAAACTTAGTGCTAGGGCGATCGCTCTTAACCACAACTGAGCATTTACCATTAGCCCTACCATCACTGCTGAGATCATCCCCAGCTGCCAAACCAGAGTGCTTCTGGATTCCGATAAAAATAGCTTTCCTAGAGATACCCAACCCAATGGTGATGGTAAGGGGGGTCTTGCTTCACTCAGAAAGCTGGCTGACAAGGTTTCCCGATGGAAATCCCAAACGGAAAAGGCCATTTTTCCGTAGTACAACAGCACTACCCCAACTAATAAACTGAGTGCTAGGGCAAAGGGCAAAAGCGATCGCAATCTGAAGGCTGGGCGTTTTCTAGAAAATTTTCTATCCGCTCTCACTCCGGATTTCACGATGGGGGAGGGTGAGTTTAACTGTGTTTGGTTAAGGGTTAAAGATGAAGAGTCAAGAGTTTTAAACCCTTTTAGCCAGGTAATCTCGAGGTCTGCTAAATTTTTCGGATGCTTGAATTGGTTGGCTAAGGATAAATTCGTCCGCAAAAACCCCAATGATAGGATAAATACAATTACCCACAAACTCAGCTGGGTCTCCAAACGCAGCACGAAAGCAGATAGATAATCCACTTTCGTAAACCATAAAATTTCTGCTACCAGGTGAGATAGCAAATTCCAAGCTATCCATATACCTAGTAGCCCAGTAACCCAGCGAGAGAGTTTGGTCATTGGTCTTTAGTTTTGAGTCATTACCAGGATAGCGTGGTCTATCAAAAACTAAGTATTGAGCTGTCAGCAGTCAGCGGTCAGCTTATTTTTCAAGTAGCGTATTAGCTGAACGCGCACGCGTGGGCGTAGCGCTAATCGCTGATAGCTGATAGCTGATAGCCAGTAGGGTGGGCAAAGTGCTGTGATCTATAATACTGATTTGAACCATACTGTTTTTGCCCACCCTACAAGCTGCTAAATTGGTTGCTTGCCATTATCTAAATTGAATAGCATTTGTAACGATTCCATGGCCAAGCGTCGGGTTTCAATATCTTGCTGTGCTCGTAATTGCACCATGGGGTCATGAAGGATTTTGTTAACAATCCCTCTGGTTAGGGCTTCGATCACTTCTTGATGTTTTTCGGCAAATTCTGACCCAAGACGGGATAGAGCTTTCTCTAGCTCTTGCTCACGGATTGTTTCGACCTTGCTGCGCAAGCTACTAATGGTAGAAACGGTTTCTAGGGAACGCCACCAGATGTCAAAGGCTTCTACTTCTTGGTATAAGAGTTCTTCTGCTTCCATGGCCATCTTACGACGGCTTTCTTGATTCTGTGCTACTACTGCTTTTAAGTCATCCACATTGAATGAGTGGACAGTCTCTAGCTCATCAACATCCGCTGCTACATTGCGAGGCACAGAAATATCAATTAGCATTAATGACTGGCTAGTCTGCAACACTCCTTCTAAATTCGAGCGAGTCAGGAGTGGTTGGGTGGCACCGGTGCTAGTAAATACGATATCTGACTGGGCAACCACTGTCATCATATCTGACAAGGCATGGAGTTTTAGCTCTGCTTTGGGAAACCCTTGGGCTAACTCTTCAGCCCGTTTGGTGGAACGATTCAGAATGGAGATATCTGCAGCACCTTTGGCCAGCAGATGTTTCACCAGTAAGCGAGACATCTTGCCAGCACCGATAATTGCTATTATATAGGGGGTCAAAGAGGTGCCATAAAGGGTTTCTACTTTCTGCTGAGCTAACTCTACTGCTGCTGAGCTAATGGATACTGCCCCAGTGCCAATACTGGTTTCGGTGCGAACTCGCTTACCGGCAGTAATTGCTTGTTTAAACAGTTTATTAAGTAGACGTCCAATTCCCTTGTGTTGCTGACCAAGTTTATGGGTGGTTTTGACCTGAGCTAGAATTTGCCCTTCTCCTAAGACGAGGCTATCTAGACCGCCAGCAACCCGCATTAAGTGCATGACTGCATCTTGATACAACAGAATAAATAGGTGGGGGCGCAACTTGGCTAGAGGAATGCCAGCTTTTTCTGTCAGAAACTGGCACAATTCTCGAATTCCTGCATCAGTTTCTGTGGTGACTATATAAACTTCTAACCGATTACAAGTACTCAGTATGGCTACCTCTTCTATATGAGGATAGCTACATAAGTGGGGCATCACAGTTTCTAACTGGGCTTCTGGAATGCTGAGTTTTTCTCTGACTTCAACCGGTGCTGTCTTGTGGCTCAGACCTACTACGGCAATGTTCATGTTTTTTATCAGAACGTTTAATGGCAGTATTAGTTATAGCAATTCTTAAAAAGGTGAGGAACTTTTGTATTTGGTTTTAGGGAGTAGGGAGTAGGGAGTAGGGAGTAGGGAGTAGGGAATAGGGAGTAGGGAGTAGGGAAAAAGTCCTGTTTTCCTACTTGATTAGTAAAAACTTTTGGTAAAAGTTTTTTTAGGATAGTGTTTGCCTCAATTATTATGCTCTTTTCCCTGTTTCAATATCCGCTGTTCCCTGTTACCGACTTCTACAATAATTTTTATTCAAACCGTTATCTTGATAATTATTTATCGGTTTGTTGGTAAAAATTTTTACTACAAATGTTTCCTACAACGAAATTGAAGGAAGGGTTAAACTAATTTATTCAACCTTCCTTCAAGCTTGAACTACTGTTGCGCTTAGGCGCTACACGGGTAAGGATTCAGCTGACGGCTGATAGCTGTTCGCGTAGCGTGTGCGTAGCACATAAGCTGATAGCTTACCTACAGGGTTAAAACCCTTTTCCTAATAGTTAGCTCAATTGGATATACTTGGGCTGTTCAAACATATGAACGGTGTCCACAAACCGAGCGGTCTTGGACTGACTGGAAATAACTAGGCTTTGAGTCCGTGCTCCACCTTGGAAGAACCGAACCCCATTCATCAGGGTTCCTGGGGTGATGCCACAAGCAGCAAACAGTACGGTGTCACCAGAGGCTAGTTCCTCAGCATTGTAAACCTTATCGGGGTCGGTAATATTCATTTCTTTGAGGCGTGCAATGTTGCTTTCTTTGCTCTCCCCAATCAAACCAGTTTTCACGATGGCGGGATCGTAGATTAGCTGACCTTGGAAGTGTCCCCCTAAGGCACGCATTGCTGCTGCTGAGATTACCCCTTCTGGTGCAGCACCAATTCCCATCAAGGCATGGATATTGGTACCAGCAAAGGCACAGGAGATGGCGGCGGAAACGTCACCGTCACTAATCAGTCGCACCCGAGCACCAGCTCCCCGGATTTCCTTGATTAAGCCCTCGTGACGGGAACGGTCCATCACAACTACCACCAATTCCTCCATGGAGCGCTCTAGACAATCGGAGAGAATTTTAAGATTTTCGGTTGCGGACTTGTTGATGTCTACATGATTCTTGGCTTGGGGTGGTGCTGCCAGCTTTTTCATGTAGAAGTCAGGAGCTGCAAATAGACCACCTTTCTCGGAAATAGCTAGCACTGCCATGGAACCGTTTTGCCCATAGGCCACTAGGTTGGTACCTTCGCAGGGGTCAACGGCAATATCAATTTCGATCAGTTCATCTGGGTTACAGAATGTGGCAGCATCCTCTTGGGTACAAATCCCAACTTCTTCACCAATGTAGAGCATCGGAGCATCATCCCGCTCCCCTTCTCCAATTACAATGCGACCCCGCATATAGATCTTGTTCATCCGCTCCCGCATGGCTTCTACAGCCACTTCGTCAGCAGTGTCTTTCTCCCCTTTACCCATCCATTTGGCGGATGCGATCGCAGCTTTTTCTACGACTTCTATAATTTCTAAACCTAGTGTATTTTCCAAAGCGCCCGTTCTCCCAAAAGCTAGATGAGCTTATTTTCTTAATTATTTGTTTACAGTTCTTAAGTCTATCAGAGCGTGGGATCTCGTAGAAGGGAACAGGGAATCGGGAATCGGGAATCGGGACTGAAATGCTTGTTTACTATAGGGTTTAGGTGTGTGGAAACGGATGCGATCGCATTACCTTAGGGAACAGGGAATAGGGAATAGGGAATAGAGACTGAAACCCTTGTTTACTCTAGGGTTTAGGATTGAAACTGGCAAGATGCCAGTTCCACGCCTGATGCTCATTCCACACTATTGAAACTGGCAAGATGCCAGTTCTACCATGATGCCAGTTCTACCATGATGCCAGTTCTACCATGATGCCAGTTCCACACTATTGAAACTGGCAAGATGCCAGTTCTACCAAGATGCTCATTCCATTTCCCCCCTTATTAAGGGGGGTTAGGGGGGATCACCCATCCTGCTTCTTAAACCAAGGACCCACCACCTGGATAAATCTAGTCAATGCTCCCACTAACACTGCGATCGCTAAAATCATTTCCGCTGGACTGTCCCCATCCTTGAGCCAGAGTGCAGGATTTTCCATTAGGGGCTGTGGTTGTTCGACTAATGCTATAGTGTCAACGATTTGATTATCAATGACTTGCTCTTTGAGGTCATTCATGGTAAAGCTTCGATTTCCTAACTGAATCCATAGTGACCTGGGGGTAGTGTCCAAAAGCAACAACGAGGTTTAGGGTACCTACAACCACCGTATATCAAGGCTAAACTAGTTGAGGGTAGCTTCTGCAATTTTGGGAAAACCTACCCTAACCCTCAAGTTTTTTTTCTTGCCCATCCCCCAATAGCATGCCAAGACCTACTTACGGTCCTACAGTTAAAGCCAGAGCACTGCGTCTATTTGAAGCATTAGTTTCCTTTGCCCAAGACATCGCTAATCAGGGGAATCCCGATATTAAATTCCGTTGGATAGAGAAAACCTCAACTCATCCAAAACTAGTAATTGAAACTCAGACCAGATATTTAATCCAACTCACCAAGCAGGATAACTATCCAGGTAGTCTCAGCAAGGCTCAAGTGGTAGAAGCCTTGCAGCGGATGGAAGACTTCTTAGGAATTTTAGAAGACAACCGTGTCAAGAAGAAAGGAACAGAAGAAAGGCATTTTACCCTGACACTCTACGCTCCAGACCTAGCCACAAATCTAGAACTATTTAATCAACAGTGGGACAATAAACGACCAGATAAATCCAAACAGCAATCCCTAACAACTGCTACTACTCCCAAAACCTGCCAAGCCCTTCGTCCTAAGCCAGGGGTTCCCTTCCAAGCCCCACCCCTACCAGCTTACTTTATCCAGCGCCCAGAGGTAAGCCAAGACCTGAAGCAATCCTTACTCTCTGAGCAGACAGCTAAGAAGGGAACTCTGGTAGTTAGCGCCATTTATGGGTTAGGGGGGATTGGTAAATCTACCTTGGCTGCTGCTATTGCCCATGACCCAGAGGTACAGACTCATTTTGCCGATGGTATTCTGTGGGCAACCTTGGGTCAGCAGCCAGATTTGCTGTCTTTTCTCAGTAGTTGGATCCAAGCACTGGGAGACCATGACTACAAACCCACTAATACTAATGCGGCTTCTAGACATTTACAAACCTTGCTGTTTGAGAAGGCTACCCTGCTGGTAGTAGATGACGCTTGGAACCCAGACCATGTGGAACCGTTTCGGATTGGTGGTGCTAAGTGCCGGGTCTTAGTGACCACTCGTGAAGCTCAAATTGTGGGAGTGACTCGCTATGATTTAGATTTGATGAGTCCCTCACAAGCCTTAGCCTTACTGGAAGAGTATGGGGGTTCTAAACTCCAGGGGTCAGACCGTAAACAAGCCCAAGCCCTAGCCACAACAGTGGGTTACTTACCCCTAGCTCTGGAGTTAGCGGCAGCACAAGTAGCGGATGGTATTTCCTGGAGGGAGTTACTCACTGACCTGCAAACGGAAATTGCTCTGTTGGAAACCTTAGATTTACCAGGTGCCCAAGAGGTTGATGAAAAACGACGCAAGCACTACAGCCTAGTGGCATCCTTTAATCTCAGTCTACGGCGATTATCATCGGAAAAATTTCAGCAATTTGCCTGGTTGGGTGTCTTGCCAGAAGATGTCTCGATTAGTCCGGCTTTAGGGACAACCTTGTGGGATGTAAGTCCACGAGAAGCAAGAAGAACCTTACAGTATTTTAAGTCAAAGGCTCTACTGCTATCTGGTAAATCCACTAATGGCACTCCCAGCTATCAGCTCCATGACTTGGTTCATGATATGGCGCGTCGGTTGCTAACTGCTCAAGCAGCTACAGGGGCAGAGGGAAGCTTACCGGGTTTGGGATTAACCTGGCCCCAAGCCCAT
This sequence comes from Moorena sp. SIO3H5, assembly GCF_010692395.1. Classification (GTDB taxonomy): domain Bacteria; phylum Cyanobacteriota; class Cyanobacteriia; order Cyanobacteriales; family Coleofasciculaceae; genus Moorena. The sequence continues at coordinate 1,776 of NZ_JAAHHS010000267.1, read as the reverse complement.
GGTCAACTCCTAGAGCGCTATCGCCAAAAAACCGAAAACGGGTTATGGCATACCCTACCGGACGATGGCTATAGTCACAGTTATCTGACCTGGCATTTAGAAAAAGCAGGTTGGGTAGAGGAAGTACACCAGCTGCTGCAGGAGGAAACAGAGGCTGGACGCAATGGTTGGTATGAAACTTGTGAACGTCTGGATCAACTGGGAGGCTTCGTCAAGGATGTGGCCAAGGCTTGGCAGTTAGCAGAAGAGGCTTTTTCCTCTTCACCAACTCGTTCCATTAGTTTGCAGTGCCGTTATGCCTTGATGGTGTCTTCCCTCAATAGTTTGCTTGGGGATATACCAGGAAAATTGATGGCAGCCCTGGTAGAGAAACAGGTGTGGACTCCAGTTCAAGCTTTGGCTTACCTTAAATACATACAAAATCCTAGTAATCGAGCAGAAGCACTAAAAGAGCTAGCACCATATTTGCCCGAAACATTACTCCCAGAAGCCCTCAAAATCGCACAGGCCATTACCGATGAGTTTCACCGAGCCAGAGCTCTAAGTGAAATAGCACCATATTTGCCCGAAACATTACTCCCAGAAGCCCTCAAAATCGCACAGGCCATTACCGATGAGTTTCACCGAGCCAGAGCTCTAAGTGAAATAGCACCATATTTGCCCGAAAGCCTACTCTCAGAAGCCCTAGAAACAGCACGAGCCATTACCGATGAGTTTCACCGAGCCGATGCCCTGAGCGCACTAGCACCACATTTGGCGGAAAACCTACTCCCAGAAGCCCTAGAAGCCGCAAGAGCCATTACCAATGAATGGAGCCGAGCCAATGCCCTGAGTGAACTAGTACCACAGTTGCCTGAAATCTTACCAGAAGCCCTTGAAGCAGCACGAGCCATTACTGATGAGTGGAGGCGAGCCAATGCCCTCATAGCACTAGCACCACAGTTGCCTGAAATTTTACCAGAAGCCCTTGAAGCAGCACGAGCCATTACTGGTGAGTGGAGGCGAGCCAATGCCCTGCGGGCACTAGCACCACAGTTGCCCGAAATCTTACCAGAAGCCCTTGAAGCCGCAAGAGACATTACCAATAACACAGACCGAGCCAATGCCCTGAATGGATTAGCACGACATTTGTCGGAAAGCTTGCTGCCACAAGCCCTAGAATTGGCAAGGGCGACCGATAACACAAACCGAGCCAGAGCCCTGAGTGGACTAGCACAAGAGTTACCGGAAATCTTACCAGAAGCCCTAGATGCAGCACGAGACATTACCAATAACACAGACCGAGCCAGAGCCCTGAGAGAACTAGCACCACATTTGCCGGAAATCTTACCAGAAGCCCTAGATGCAGCACGAGACATTACCAATAATACAGACCGAGCCAGAGCCCTGAGAGAACTAGCACAAGAGTTACCGGAAACCCTACCGGAAACCCTACCAGAAGCCCTAGATGCCGCACAGTCAATTGCCGATGAGTGGGAGCGAGCCAGAGCCCTGAGAGAACTAGCACCACATTTGCCGGAAATCTTACCAGAAGCCCTTGAAGCAATTAGACATATAAAAATCTCGATTTTACATAACGATAGTGGATTTGAAGAGTCGGGAAAAGCTAGTACCATAAAAATACTAGCACCATATTTTTCGAAAAAACTACTATTACAAGCTCTAGAAATCGCACAGTCAATTACCGATGAATCGAGCCGAGCCTATGCCTTCAGAGAAATAGCACCACAGTTGCCGGAAAACCTACTCCCAGAAGCCCTAGAAGCCGCACAAGCA
>NZ_JAAHHS010000266.1 GCF_010692395.1 Moorena sp. SIO3H5 | reverse complement strand
CCCATCTGCCTCTAGAAGATGCGAAGGCTGTTATATTAAAGATTTTGTCTCAAACAAAGGGTAATGGCTAATGGGTAATCCATAATACCTGAGTTCGATAGCCGTGATTGGTTGACTCAGATCCCCCTCAGCGAGAGAATGTGCAGGGAATCAGTTAATGCTGTGCATGAAAAAATTCCATATGAGCCACATTTTTATTAGAGGAGAATCAACAATGAAGCGATTTATATTGCTGATCACGGCAACCCTATTCTTTGCCTTTCAAATTGCAGTGGGCAGTTCAGCAGCCCTTGACCTGTCTGAAGACCTGCGCACCGTACCTTCCAATGAAGCAGGTGACATGGTGGTGATGAGTAACAAAGAGATTGTTAAAGGCTTACGCCTGTTTAACGCTGTATGTTCTCAATGTCACAAGGGTGGTTACACTAAAACTGACCCTAACGTTACTCTTGGTGCTGAAGACTTAGAATTGGCAACACCACCCCGTGATAACCTGGAGGGTATCATAGACTACATGAATAATCCTACCACCTACGACGGGGAAATAGAGATTCCTGAATTTCATCCAAGCACTAAGAGTGCTGATGTTTTTGTCTATATGAGGAACGTCTCCCAAGATGACCTCCGTAATATGGCTGGTTATATTCTCTATGAGATCAACCAGAGACCTGATACATGGGGTTGTGGTAAGGTCTGTAACTAATTACGTTTGTTTGTACAGAAGTTAGGAAGCAGCAAGCGAAAGGCTTTATGCTTATTTAAGCAGCAAGGGCAGAGGCTTCTTCTTTTGGCAGTTAGGGCTTAGGGGTTAGAGCTTAGGGGTTAACCAAAATCAATAACCCTCGCTTCTTTAACTAGACCTGATTCGCTAATAGAAGAAGCCGCTGCCCTGTTGCTCAATCAGTACATATCACTTTAAATACTCAATGCTCCGTAGATTATTAGACTTCTTTGAGAAGTCGGGAACAGTGGACAACAATTCACGGCAACAGTATCAAAAAACTAGTTTGGCAAGAGGTCTATTCCTATCAATCCGTTATTTGCTAGTGGTTCTGGTGTTCTGCTTAGGGACATGGACGGTTAGTTCACCAGCCCACGCTGCGGTTAACCAATATGTCAGGCGCTACCTAGATGTGGCAGAACCTGTAGCGATCGCTGTAGATGGCAAAGGAGAGACTAAGCAGTTTGACGGCGAAGACTTGTCCGTTGGTCAAAACTTATTTTCCAAAAATTGCCAGAGGTGTCATGTGGGAGGAGCTAATATCATTGATCCCACTGTGTCTCTATCTCTGGAGAAGCTAGCTAACGCAACACCACCTCGGGATAATCTCAATGGTATAGTTGCTTTTATGAGGCAACCGATGACCTATGATGGTACCGAGGAAAGCTTCTGGTGCCGTGAAGTGGCAGAGAGTTGGATGCCACAGGAAGAAATCGAGAAATTAGCGGCATTTGTGATCAGAGCAGCACAGAAAGGACCAGCATGGGGCACTGAGGATTTATTCTAATCCTGGTCATTAAGTTAGGGAACAGGGAATCGGGAACAGGGAATCGGGAATCGGGAATCGGGAATCGGGAATCGGGAATCGGGAATCGGGAACAGGGAATGGTAAATAGGAAGAAGCAGAGATAAGGAAAGATTACTACACCAGTTGCTGATATAACTCCCCATCTCCCCATCTCCCCATCTCCCCATCTCCCCATCTCCCCACACCTCCCGCGCCCCCGCCCCACCCTCCTGATGCCCGATTCCCGACTCCCTCAAACCAAGTTAGTAATCACCGGCTCGAATCTCTTCATTAGCTGCTTCTTGGGCTTTTTTCATAGCATTTTCTAAGGATTGCTCACCCAGTAAGGTACTCAGAAATTGATTATCGAAATGGGTTTGAATGGTTGGCAAGGTTTCCCCAGCTTGCCAAATGGTTGCATAGGCGGCTCCTTTAATAAAAGGAGCATAGAGGGGATTGTTTTTATAGCCTAATTCCGATAACACAGAGACCCGAGAAGGTAGTACTAGTCCGGCTTTTCCCCAAGCTTTCATTCCTTCTTTGCCGGTTAGATAGGAAATGAGTTGCCAAGCTGCTTCTTTATGTTGAGCTTGTTTATTCATCACATAAGCAACGGTATAAGCCATTGTTCCTTTTTTACTACCTAAGGAGGGAACTTCAGCGGTGGCAAATTTAATGTTAGGAAATGTATCTTTGAGATAAGGAATAGCCCAGCTACCTTCCATTACCATTGCGGTTTTACCTTGACCAAACATTTCGCTACCAGAACTAGCGCCAACGTCTGAGGGTAAGGCAGCAGACTGGTAGTTTCGGTATAGGTCAATGACAGTTTTAAGACTTTTAAAAGTTTCAGAAGTAGCAAAGGAAGCGTAGCCATTATTGTCAAATAATTTACCGCCAAAGGCTTTAATTAAAAAATAGAGACGAGCCAGCTCCTGATTAATTCCTAAACCATAGCGTTCATTCCTACCATCGCGATTCTTATCAACGGTTAGTTTTTGGGAATAATCCCGTAATTCTTGCCAAGTTTGGGGTGGTTGAGTTAAATTAGCTTGTTTGAATAATTGTTTATTATAAAAAAGGGCAAGGGTGGAAAAATCTTTAGGCAATCCGTAGATTATGCCATTATATTGGAATGCTTTAAACAGAGAGGGTTCAAAGTCACCTACATCAAAATTATCAGTGCGCTTAATGTAGTCATCCAAAGGCTCCAATACATCATGACTCATTAGTAATGGGGCTTCATAGGCATCTAAATAAAAGACATCTGGAGCAGCATCACCAATTAATCGGGTTTTGATCACATCCATGTATTGACCAGTGATGACTTCAAGCTTAACCTTTATCTTGGGATGTTTAGCTTCAAATTCTTTTAGTACTTGCTCTAGTAATTGTTTTTCAGTAGGGCTGCTTTGCCAACCACCGAGAGTGACGGTGGTTACTCCATCTAGGTTACTGCTTTGACAGGCTATAATGCAGAGAATTATCAGCGGTAAGATTACCCATGTTGACAGGATTTTCTTCATTTGTTGAGGGTTGACGGGTACATTGAAATTGATATAGCCTATTTATCTTACCGAAAAAATTGGGTAATCGCGCCCCGTCCTTATAGGACGGCTTTCTTTTTAAGCTAAAACTTGACAGTTTTCACAAAACGTGTTAGTTTATTAATATAAACAATAAAGTAAAAAGCTAGATAAATACTATCTAATCAATAAGTAGGCAACGTAAAAAATATGTACGAGATACATATTGCGTAATTTGGTCTAACGACTTAAACGTCTATGAAAAAAGTTAGGTTAAAAAAGTATCTATCTATTTATAAAAAAGAAAGGTACGGTGGGGCACACCGAAACCTAGATCCATTATCTAAACGATGCGCGGAGATTCGGCCTCTACTCAATCTGGTCCCGACCTGCTATACGCAAGTTGAGTCGTTGATTAAAGAATCCCCGTTCTTATAGGACGGGGAGTGTCAATAGAGAGCAAGACCGATTATGATCAGAGTGTCTGACCAATTGAGAAATCCTAAAACACTGATTAAGGTAACTGGTTGGCTACTGTTGCTACTGACTGGCCAAACAGTTATGGCGGGTCTGAGGCCAGCTACTGCCCAAACTTCACCAGAACCGAGATTTTTTGGGGAGCCTCTACCAACTATGACGCCATCTTCTCTACCATCGGTTAACACTCCCCCTTTAATTTTGCCGACTGCCTCACCTAATCGCTCAAGGAATACACTTAATCCACCTGAGTTAAACGTTAACGACACTAATCCATCAATAACTAATCCATCAATAACTAATCCATCAATAACTAATCCATCAAGACCCATCGCTAATCTCTATCGGGTTGATGTGGTGGGTGATAGTTATTGGTTGTTATCCCAAGTACAAGACATTGAACCACAAGCATTTGTGCGCGAGGGAGAGGGGGTGATTCAAGCGGGGACATTTATGGATCGCTACAATGCTCAGTCCCGTCTGCAGGCTTTGGAAGCTTTGGGAATTCCAGCGCGCATCACAACCATTGAAGCACAAGCCTTTGATGGTGGTGCCACAAATCTGAGGAACATACCAACTTTTTCATCCGATGGCTCGATCACCTATGGCTCCCGTTTGGTGTATCCAGAAACAGGATTAGATTTGGCGAATCGTGGTGCTGTGAGTTCTGGTTCTAATCCAGGGGATTCAGGAGAATCCAGGGGTAGGAGCTATTTTGTGGCTATTCCTGGAAATGCTCAGAGGTTACCAGAGATGGTAACGGAATTGGTTAAAATTGGGATTGCCCAGGATTTAGTGAGCCAACGAGATGCCCCAAGAGGTAAACATGTTGCTGTTGGTCCGTTTAAAAACCGGGGGGAGGCAGAACGTTGGAGTAATCGTTTGCGCTCTGCTGGTTGGGATGCACGGGTGTATTTTAGTCGGTAGGGGCAGAATGAAGAATTAAGAATGTAGAATTAAGAATGTAGAATTAAGAATTAAGAAGGCAAAAGGCAAAAGGCAGAAGGCAAAAGGCAAAAGGCAGAAGGCAAAAGGCAAAAGGCAGAAGGCAAAAGGCAAAAGGCAGAATTCTAAATTCCAAATTCTAAATTGATGGAGTCTGAGAATCGGCGAGAAGTAATTGAGCAAGTGGTGGTAACTGCTGAGCAGATGCGTCAGATTGAAGGGCGCATCTTTGAGGCGGGGATGCCTGTAGCAGCTTTGATGGAAAAGGTGGCAGGATTGATTACTCGCTATATTCAAAATCTTTATCCCTGGGCTGAGAATAGGCGAGTGGGTGTGTTAGTTGGTCCTGGTCATAATGGGGGGGATGGGTTAGTTGTTGCTCGTGAACTTTATTTACAGGGGTATGAGATCCACATTTACCTTCCTTTTTCTAAACTGAAGGAATTGACTAACTACCATGCTCAGTATGCGGTTAGCTTGGGGATTCCTTTTTATGAAGAGATTGAACCGCTGTATGAGTGTGACCTGATTATTGATGGTTTGTTCGGATTTGGACTGACGCGATCGCTTTCTGGGAGTATCGCTGAGGCGGTTGAGCTGTTGAATCAATGGTCACAACCGGTGGTGAGTATTGATTTACCTTCGGGATTACATACTGATACTGGGGAAGTTTTGGGCATCGCGGTTCGGGCTACCCGGACATTGTGCTTAGGCTTGTGGAAGTTGGGGTTTCTGCAAGACCAAGGGTTGGATTATATTGGTGAAGCTGAGTTAATCGATTTTGGTATTCCCCTCAAGGATATTTGGTCAATTTTAGGTGAGCCACCAGATTTGGTGAGAGTTACCAAAACTGTTGCGAAACAGTTTTTACCTTTACCTCGCCCTAAGGTAACTCATAAGTACCAACAAGGACATCTGTTGCTGATTTGTGGTTCCAAACAGTATTCAGGGGCAGCAATTTTGGCGGGATTAGGGGCTCGGGCTAGTGGGGTGGGGATGCTTTCCATGGCAGTGCCGGAGTCTATCAAACTGCTAGTGGTCAGTCACTTGCCAGAAGCTGTGGTAATTGGTTGCCCAGAAACGACGGCGGGTGCTATTGCATTGTTGCCTGAATTAGTGTTAGAGAAGTTACACCAACCCTTTGGTAGCGATCAGGCTTCAAATCAGACTTATAATGCGATCGCTGAAAGCGGGGCTTCGCCCATCGGCAAAGCCCCGCTTTCAGCGATCGCATGTGGTCCTGGTTTAACAAAGGATGCTAAGGATCTGGTGCAAGGGGTTTTAGCTGCCCAATGCCCAATTGTTTTGGATGCGGATGGTTTAAATATCCTGGCGGAATTGATCACTATTCCGACTTTGTTGAAGCGTCGAGGCCAGACAGTGTTAACCCCTCATGTCGGGGAGTTCCGACGTTTATTTCCTGATTCCGCAGAACTGTTACCGGATCGAGTCCAGGCGGTGCAGAAGGCATCTCAACTGAGTCGGTCTGTGGTTTTGTTAAAAGGAGCTAGGAGTGCGATTGCAAATCCTATGGGCTCGGTGTGGCTGATTCCTGAAAGTACACCAGCTCTAGCCCGAGGTGGGAGTGGCGATGTGCTCACGGGACTAGTGGGAGGCTTGATGGCTCAGCCAGTTCTGTCTGAGCATCCATTGGAGGCAATAGTGGCAACGGCAGCCTGGTGGCATGCCCAAGCTGGTATTTTAGCGGCTCAGGAGCGGAGTGAATTGGGGGTCGATGGGGGGACCTTGGCGGATTTTTTGATGACAAGTGTTAACAAATTAAACCTAAAGCTTTCTCTTTAATTTGCTCTTCGTCAATCTTTTCTTTGAGTTCACTATCTGTATATCTGCCTTCTAAGGCTTCTAATGCTGCTTTTTTTAGGGCTGTCTCAAAGGCATCGGTTATAATTTCTAATAATTCCTCTTGATTGGCATAATATCCCCCTGATGTTCGCCGTTTGTTCACTCGTTTAATATTTTTGCTGGCATTATAAATCGAAAATTCCCAAGAGCGGGTAGTGCGTTTTTCTACGTCTTGTTTTATTAAATGTAATAGTAATATGACTGCATAGCTATAAATTTTATTTAATTTATCCTCCCTTGACATTTCTTCTAGTTCATCAACAATTTCTAAGGCTTTATGATAGTTCCTTTCTTTAATGAGTTGACGTAATAATGTTAATTCTTCCATGTCCTGGGTTGATGGGAGTAGGGAATAGGGAATCGGGAGTCGGGAGTCGGGACTATGAAAAAATTATAGCTATTAATTTATCATAACTACTCTAGAAGAGCCGACTTTTTTAATTAAGCAGCTATTATTCGAGCACTTCATCAGCCATGTGCACAATCTCTCTATACAAGCGATCGCTCACTCTAAATCCGGCTTGATTGATTAGATCATCGACAATCGGTTTCACTGCTGTAATCAATCCCTGTTTCTTGGCAGCTAAAAGCAATCCCAGAATACCTGTAAATTTTAATCCAAACCGAGATGCAATTACTCTTGCCTGATAATCATCAATCAGTAATCGATTGGCGTTGAGTTCAATTGCTAAAGCGATCGCTTCAGATTCTCCTGCATCAATTTCAAGCCTAAGTTCTGCAACCAAGCTACGATTCGTAGCTTGTCGAGTCTGAATCCAGGATAGAGTTTGCACTTCTTTAGACCCTGGAACCTCGTATGGTAGATCTACCATCTCATTGTAAACCGCTTGAGGAATTATCAACACTCCATAGAGCTGCCGCAGTATATCAATTTTTTGAATCGCTGATAAATTAGTAATGGGTGATGTGTTACTAACCACGATCATATATCGCCCAATTCCTTCAATGTTTGAATGTCTTGTTGAAAATCTTCACGGTCATAATTGATACAAATGCTCCGATTAGAGAGTGCTTGTTGAAATTCAATTAGGTGCATCCCAGCTAGCTCACGGGCTTTACCAATACTAATTCTTTTCTGTTTATATAGCATAATGGCAATCTCAAGCTTTAAATCGGCTGCCGATAGTTTAGCAGCTTGCAACAACTCATCAGAAATTACAACACTCATAACTGACTCAGCATTCTAAACCCATTGTTTTGATTGTAGCTCAATGGTTCCCTATTCAGAAGCGTCAACTTACCATTGACTCTGAACAAAAAATTGATACTCTATGATGCATTTTCTCCGATGATTTTAGTCTATAGCGGTTTTCATTTATTGGCTTTTGCGATCGCTAGCCAACGCCCTTCGGGCTAATCGCCTTTGGCGCGGCAACGCCTATCGCATAAGCCATCTCTGAAGTATCAGCTACTGAGCCAATCGACCCACAAAGTCTTGATGTGCCTTTGAGTCTATCCCCTCCTGGAGCACTGCTAATACCCGTTGCATTTCTCCAGCTAGTAACGGCTCTACTGCCAACTGCAATCCTGGAAACACATTACTGCTCAGCACCCCCAACTGATCTGGCTGCTGCTGGACATACTCCCCTACATCCAATTCATACCAGCGAAACTGTTGCTCTTGCACCAGCCAAACTAAATACTCCTTTACTCCATTGCGCCGGTAAGCCCGTAGCTTGTCATGGAGGTCGTAGGAAGCACTACTGGCCGCAATCTCGACAATCAACTCTGGTGCTCCTTCTACATAGTCATCGTCACTAATGCGGGACTGTCCACCCTTTTGTTGATCAATGCGCAGAATTGCATCCGGTTGGGGCTCATTATCAAAATCCAGCCGCACCGTAGGATTGTCTCCCAACATCACACCGGGGGTAGCCGCTTCATAGACCCCTAGCCAGGTAATCATTTTTCCATGGGGATTGGCATGTTTCGTGATCCTGACGGGAGATGCCACGTAAACTACTCCTTCAATTAATTCCGCTTTCTTGGTATCACGCATTGCCTGGTATCGTCGTTCAAATTCCCCCCGAGTTAAGCGATCGTCGTTTTCGAGAATAGGCAGTTTACACATAAGCTAAAGCGAATAGGGAATAGGGAATAGGGAGTAGGAAATAGAGAAGACTGTTCCTCCCCTAAATTGACCAATCCTGTATAGTGAGTCCAGGTATTTTATCAAAATCTCGCCTGTTTCTTGTCAAGAGAATACCCTGGTAAGCAAGAGCGATAGATCCAATGCGTAAATCTTGAGTGCCAACGCGAATACGTTGCGATTTGAGTGCTTGGTAAGTATCGCGGGATTTTTGATTATACTGAAGGGTATTAAATTCCGACAGCAGCATCACCGTTTCTACCAGCCTTTGATAAGCATTTGAGAGCATAATTCCATCTTTAGCTTCAGCAACTTGAGCCAAACGACCCCTTAATTGTTCTTCAACATTGATACCAGTTGTTGTCAATTCCAGCTGAGAGGCTAACAGGCGTGAAATAAGTACTGGGTGATTCCGTCCATAAAGACTGAGGTGATCCGTGTCTAAAATGTAAATCGTCATCACTCATCGGTTACTAAATTTGATTCTTCCCGGATCACAGTTATTGAACTCTCCACGGGTTGAAACCGCGTGGATTCTAAGAGTCGTGTCGTTACGCGGGTTAAAACCGCGCTGCACGACGCTTCACGATACGATCTAGATAACGAGTCCAATTTGTATCGTTGTGGCAGGTTCAAGTCTGCTCTACCGACCTCGGCTAGGGAGAACCCTAGCTGTGTCGCTACTTTCCTAAGAATATTGCAAGCTCCATTGCAGTCGGCGTTAATTAATGCGCCTTTCCCTGACTTATAAAGACCACGCTTTACTCTTTTTCCGCTAGGTTTCCACCCCAAGCCCGAAGGGCACGCTTCGCGAACGGGTTTCGCACCAAGTACAGGTAGAAAATCACGATCTAAGAAGCTGGCTTTACTGGTATAACTTTCCTCTGTCTGAACAAATTTGATACCGTGTTCAAGGCACAACTGCTCAATTTTATTTTTCAACTTAGCAGTAGGAATTTGCACGAACTGCTGGTTATTCCTTTTTCCAATGTTAATACTGTCTTTGTTCCGCTTGTTCCATCCAAATACGACTGTACTAACTTCATTCCTTTGACACCAGTTGACGATAAACCTAGCTACTTTATTCACATTATCGCGCATCTGCCTGTTGCGCTTTTCAGTCAAAGAGGCTAACTGATCATCCCAGTAGTCTTGGGCTTTCCCTTTCTTGATCGCAGCTACACGTTTGTTGTACCACTGGTTTTGAGATTTAACTTTTTTGCCATCTATAATAAATGACTTACCTACGTTAGAGACACAAGTTAGCCAGTTACTGAGACCTGGATCAATACCTAAAACATTATTCGTTGGTGCGATTGGCTCAACATTTTCTCTCTCGTACACAAACTCTAGATAAAAACAGCCATTCCTAGGGACAAATCGATATTCCTTTATCAACTTGAAATCGATATTGGATGGCATCGGAAGCAAGAAGTGGTCAATTCCAAACCAAGCTTTAACCTGCTTTCCTAAAGTAAATTTTAGTTGGCCTAGACAACGTTTCACCCATCGAGCAGGATAACTAACGATAGCTAAGCCGCCCTTTTTCCGGTATTTCGGAACTCTAGGCTTGTCTGTCAACTGCCCTTTGTCGTACTTCTTCTTGAGGGCTTTGTAAGACTTAAAAGATTCAACAACTCCGTGCAGTGTTTGCTGAGCACATGCCGATCTCATGGCTTTAAAGTGGACGTTAGTCTTCATGACTTTGTCCAACTCGGCATTATTAAGGTATTTGCCATTTTTGAATAACATTTGACGGCAGTAATACAAACCGCAATTGGTAAGCTTATTAGCCTCCGAGCAAATAAACTCTATGACTGCCTGATTCTCCGGCGTTGTAGTTATTAGGTGCTGCTGACATCCGTACATCTTGTTGCTCCCTTTTTGTTTATATTATTTATTGAATATACGTTCAATATCAACATCTATGAGTGCAATAACTGAAAATATTTTCAGGACAAATCCACATTCGGTAACATTGCTGAATTACCACTTTGTCTGGTGCCCTAAGAGAAGGAAGTCTGTACTCGTCGGGAAGGTAAAAATGAGATTACAAGATATTATTTTTGATTTATGCGCAGAAAACAACTGGCGATTGATCGCCTTAGAGATAATGCCAGATCACGTCCACATGTTCTTGGAGGTAGATCCTACTTTCGCTCCATCAGTAATAATCATGCATAGTAAAAGGGCGAGCTTCCCATCATCTTAGAAGAGAGTTCCCTGAACTGCTAAAACTCCCAACTCTTTGGTCTCCTAGTTATTTTTGCTCAACTATAGCCATCCTAAATAGGTTGTGGCAAAATTCCATACTTAAAAAGTTTGGGAAAATCAAATATTTGACCATCAGTAAAAAACTTGAATAACCATTTTACTCTTTTAAAAGAACTGCAAATATGATAAAATTTCCTCAGAAAACTTTTTCCTTGTAACCAAATATCTTCTACGGGATTTTGTTCCGGAGCATTAGGAGCAAACTTTGTACAAGTTATTAGCCAGTCTTC
>NZ_JAAHHS010000265.1 GCF_010692395.1 Moorena sp. SIO3H5 | reverse complement strand
AACGGAATTGTGGAACTAGGGCAAACTGACCAAATGATGGTTGTTGCGGAAGTCTACGAAAGTGATATTAGTAAAGTCAAGCTAGGACAGAAAGTAACTATTATTAGTGAAAGCAAGGCATTTGAGGGTAAACTCAATGGCACTATAGTTAGAATTGGGCAACAAATTGACAAACAGGATGTTCTTGACACTGATCCAGCCGCTGACGTAGATGCCAGAGTTGTCGAAGTAGATATTCGTCTCAATCAAGAAGACAGCAAGACTGTTACTGATTTAACTAACTCTCAAGTCATCGTAAAAATAGTTACTACTGATTAGTCAATCGCTATCGCCCAAGCCGACGCTGCGCGAACGCGACCATTCAAAAATAGTAATTAACCAGTAACTATTACTCATGAAAATACCTTTAGCATGGTTACAATTGACCCATGAAAAAATGCGTTTGCTGGTGGCACTGGCAGGAATTGCCTTTGCCGATATTTTAATGTTTATGCAAATGGGTTTTCGGGATGCCCTGTTTGAAAGTAATGTGACACTACATAATAGCTTACAGGGTGACATTTTTTTGATTAGTCCCCAGTCCCAAGCAACAATCGCTATGAAAAGTTTTCCTAGTCGCAGGTTGTATCAAAGTATTGCATTTGATGGGGTCAAATCGATTCGTGGGATATATATGGACTATGGCCTCTGGAAAAATCCTCAAACCCGTGAAACTCGTAGTGTGCTTGTGATTGGGTTTAATCCTACTGACAACGTCTTCAATTTATCTGGAGTAACCAGCAATCTGGATACAATTAAAATGCCAGATGTCGTTTTGTTCGATGACAGCTCTAGACCTGAATATGGTCCTATTGCGGAAGAGTTTAATCAGGGCAAAGAGATAACCACTGAAGTCAAAGAACGTCGCATTCGAGTAGGAGGCTTATTCACCCTAGGGGCTTCCTTTGCAGCAGATGGAAATGTGATCACCAGTGATTTAAACTTTTTCCGCCTTTTCCCTGACCGCCATAGAGGACTAATTGATATCGGTTTGATTGAATTAGAACCAGGGTTAGATGTGGAGATAGTTATAGAGAAGATGAGGCGCGAACTTTCCAAGGATGTTAGAGTTTTATCCAAGGAAGAGTTTGTTAATTGGGAGAAAGCTTACTGGCAAAGCAGTACAGCTATTGGCTTTATTTTTACCCTCGGTAGCGCGATGGGATTTATCGTGGGTACAGTGATTGTTTATCAAATTCTATATACTGATGTCGCGGATCATTTGCCTGAGTATGCTACGCTCAAAGCCATGGGTTATAAAACAAGCTATCTATTGATTGTCGTTTTTCAAGAAGCTATAATTCTGGCAATTTTAGGTTATTTTCCTGGATATGGACTAGCTTTAGGGTTGTATAGTTTAACGAAAAATGCTACTAGTTTACCCATAGCCATGAGTCTAGCTAGGGCAGTAACAGTGTTGATTCTGACGGTTATCATGTGTTGTATTTCCGGTGCGATCGCAATTGGGAAACTCCAAGCAGCCGATCCCGCTGATATTTTTTAAACTATTGCTAAAACTATAATCAATAACCAATAACTAGCTAGGAACGAAAACTGTCATGGTAGACGAAGCAGTTGTCTCCATTAAGCATCTCAACCATTACTTTGGTAAGGGTTCCCTAAGAAAACAGGTTTTGTTTGATATTGACCTAAACATCCACCAAGGAGAAATTGTGTTAATGACTGGTCCTTCTGGATCGGGTAAGACCACATTACTAACCCTAATCGGAGGATTGCGATCGCCTCAATCTGGTAGTCTCAAAATCCTAGGAGAGCAACTGCTGGGAGCCAATAAACGTCATTTGATAGCAGTGCGGCGTCATATTGGCTATATTTTCCAGGCTCATAACTTACTCAAGAGTTTAACAGCTCGCCAAAATGTGCAAATGTCAGCAGAACTACACCCAGAACTTTCTGTTAAAGATGCTATTACTAAGTCAGTAGCTATATTGGAAGCAGTGGGGTTAGGTAAGTGGGTGAATTACTACCCAGATAAACTTTCTGGAGGACAAAAACAACGAGTCGCGATCGCTCGTGCTTTAGTGGGTAATCCAAAGATACTCTTAGCCGATGAACCAACAGCAGCACTAGACAGTAAATCCGGTCGTGAAGTGGTGGATTTAATGCAGCAGTTAGCTAAAGAACAAGGCTGTACAATTTTACTGGTTACTCACGACAATCGAATTCTCGATATTGCTGACCGGATTGTTAATATGGAAGATGGGTATCTCAATGGTATCAAAGCAGTCACTTAAACTGGACTAACTTTAGCACGATGCAGTAACTTATCACCAATGCGGTAACCAGTGTAACGTACCCTAACCGTATCACCTGGTTGAGCAGTGCCTGACATGAGTTGGTGTTGTTGTGGATCGTAAGGGAGTTCTTCACCCACAGATGCGATCGCTTCCACACCCCATTTTTGTAACAACTGTTCCACTGGCTTTACCAGAGGCAATAATCTCACAGCTGGTAACTGCTGATTCTGTTGTGCCGCATAAGCAGCAGTGGGCCATTGCACCAGCCAGGATTCTAGCACTTGTAAACTAGATTGCTGAAACTCCTGCATTAAAGTCTCGCGCTGCTGTTCTAACTGCTGTTCTAGACGCTGGTACTCCTGCTTGAATGTTGAGTCTTCCTGCTGTGACGTAGAAACAGAATTTGGCAAAAACAGAACCAGTAAGTGATTCACCGACACCTGCAACGCTTGAGCAAGTTTCAGCAGCGTTTTTACCTGCATCTGCGACACCTGACCTTTCCGCAAACGCCTCAGTTGCAACTCGGAAACATCAGCCCTGAGACTGAGTTGCCTAAAACTAGGAATACCCACTTTTGCCATAAGTTGTCGCAACTGTTCACTGTAATTGGGATAGGAAGACTCGGTCATTTCCAGGCTGACGTATCAAGGATAAAAGATAATAGGAGAAGATTGCGCAAATCCGATCAACTCCGGTAGAGTAATCATCATATCCCTTATTGTGATTATTGTTAAGTAAGTAATTGGTAATCGGGAGTTGACGATCATGCTTCATGCTTCATGCTTTATCCTTGATAGTTCAACCCAAACCAATATCCAACAGCATCATGACCACAAAACCCACCATCACCCCTAATGTAGCTTCTTGTTCCCGACCTTTCCGATGAGATTCCGGGATAATTTCATCACTAATTACAAACAACATCGCTCCTGCCGCAAAAGCCATTGCCCAAGGCAAAATGGATTGGGTAAACGCTACAACTCCAGCCCCTATTAAGCCACCAATCGGTTCTACTAAGCCAGTTAGTAGAGACACTCCCAGACAATAGCCTACTGCGTATTGTTCAGTGACCAAAGACAGAGCAACAATTAAACCTTCTGGGATGTTTTGTAAGCCAATTCCCATGGCTACAGGTAAACCCTCTGAAAAATTACCAGCTCCAAAATTTACCCCAACCGCTAAACCTTCAGGAAAGTTGTGGATAGTAATGGCAGCAATAAATAACCAAATTCGTTTTATATTTTTCGTATCACCTTCTGACCCTTTAGTAAAGTGTTCGTGAGGTAGATACTTGTGGGTTAATACTAAAAACACACCCCCCAAAGCTACACCCGCAGCCATTATTGAGGCAGCACCAATTTGAGATGCGCCTTGGGAAAGGGCTGCTTCTGTACCCGGAATAATCAAGGAAAATGCTGTCGCCGCCAGCATCACCCCACCACCCAATCCTAATGCGATCGCTTGAATTCTAGTAGTTAATTTAATCGGTAACAAAATTGGCAATGCACCAACAAACGTTGCTAGTCCTGCCAATAAACTAGCAATGAAGCCAGATAAGATAGGATTCATATATTAGTGAGTTGGATAGACATAAAAGGAACACCGATGTACGACGGATAAAATACACACTATACTATCCGTGTATCCTTGTCTATCGCTGACGGGGCGGTTGTCGCTCAGTCAGCACCAATCGTTCGGTTTAACCTTCAATAATTACTTGCTTCACAGGGTAAGCTCATCTAAATTCGTATCACAAACTACAGATAAAAGTTTTTTGATAGTATCACAAACCTGAAATCTGCTGGATCCATGTCAATAAGCTGCCTACATTCTCAATAATTTCGGAATTATTGAGAATGTGATTTGAGAAATCTGAAAAATCCTATATTTTTTGGAAATCTCCCAGTCTTAGATTAATATCATTGGGTGTCGCTTCTTGCTTCAATTATTACCTCTCCTGATTTTTGCTCACACAGTGTATCACCCTTAGCTTGTCCTAATTGATCGTACTTAGATTGCTCAGGAAATACTCTGATTTCAACGATATTCTTTCGCTCAGATTTGCTCCAGCTTCTCTTACCTGTAAGCCCAAGGCAGACAGGTTTACCAGATTTTTCCAATTCTTTTAATACTCCCTGAAAATCCGATGAATTTTTCTTGGCACTTTCATCTATATTGATCAAGGAGAAATGGTGACTATTTGGTTGCCTGTCAGTCCAAACTTCATAGGTGGTTGATTTTTTATAATTTTCATAAAGATTGGTATCGGTATTTATAATTTTAGTACCAACCCACTCTTGGGCAACTGGGTTTGTTTCTGCCTTCGGTAGAATAAAATCGTTCACGAAATACCATATTGTAATTACTGATCCCAAAAGACTAAGACCACTACTGATCATTTTCCAATGGGGGATACTGAAACGTCTATTAAATTTTTCAAACATAATTTTTAGTATTGATAATTATTGTCCTAATAATTATGTGTCGTATTTTGATTATGGAAATAATTTTTACTCATTGAACTTGCCCTATATTCCTACAAGGACGTATAGGAAAATAATCCCAAGATTCTACAAGTGATAGATAAAATAATTACAATCCTTGACATGTAAAAGCAGCCCAGTAGAATGGGTGTGCAAAAGGTTTGTCACTACCTTGAACTTGATTAAACCGTTGCGACCAAAGTTTCCTTAACTTGTGATCAAAAGGTAACTGCCTCTGCTCAATCCACTCCTCCAGTTCGTAGAGAGTGGTATCTCGGAGCCAATGTTGAGCTTGGCTGAGTGCTATAGCGGCTGATGTTTTATGTTTGAGATTTTCATAAAACTTGATCATCAGAAAGGTTGTGGGAAGGTCATTCACTGCCCAGAGACTGCTAACCACATTGGAACTTCCTGCATAGAGAAAGCCACTGGGTAAACTTGTGTACTCATCACTGAGACTAGTAATGTCTGTCAATCCTGTCTCACAAGCTGAGAGAGTAACCAATTGGCATTTTGGTAAGTTAAATTCAAATATTTCCCCCAAAGTTAACTGTTCATTATTCGCTAATATAAGCGATGATTCTAGAGGTGAAGCTAAGTTGAAGTAACCATGGCCAGAAAAGTGAATAATCTTAGCATTCTGTAGAGCATTTTCCTGATTCAATGCCTCTTTAGTAGCAGCTTTAGTAGCAGCTTGTTTAGCCAAGATATAAGCCTGGTCAAAGTAGGAACTAATAGCGCTTACTTCAAGGTCAGTGAAGTGTAGGTCATCAGTGGGATTTTGGACAGTGAACAGACGACTAAAATTATGCTGTTGAGGTGAGGTATGTCTTTCCTCTACAGTTTGCAATAGGTGGCAGCTGGGAGCATAACTTACTCCACCAGGGTAGAGGTCTAGCAGGCAATTCTGACTGTTGACTTTGGCATCTTGACCTCCTACCTCTAGGGCGTGGAGGGGAAACATATGGAGAAAGCGATGGGGGATTAGAATCAGTCTCTGGCAGTCTATGGGAATGAGAGAGAGTAAATGGTTGAGGTTTAGAATATCAGCAAGTTGCCGTAAACGATCATCTAATTCATTTCGCCATTGTTGCCTATTATCATAGTAGAAACTGAGATAGCTACTAGTCCAATCTAACAAGCTTTGTAGGTCTTCTGGGGAGGCTTGCCAAACCATGGGCATATGGCTGCAGGATGTGACAATGAAAGTTAAAAACGTCTCGCTTGTGACATACCATTCGATCAGAGCAGTTTGCTGATCGGGCAGCAATTGCTTAATCTGTTTAAAGGAGATGGGTTCAATTTTTTGAGTAAGGTTAAAGGCAGGATCGATGGGGTGAATATCCCGCTTGATTAACTGATCTAGTTGTCTGATCAGTTGCTCTAACTTAGTGCGCTTTTGCTTTATATCAATAGAGGGATCAAAACTACCATCTGTAGATCTAATGCTTTCTTCGATATTAAGCCTACGCTGTTCCCTGACAATTTCCCGGCGCAGGCGATCTAGCTCTTTGAGGACAGTTTTGGGAATGTTGCCTTTGGGGTAAAGGTCTTTGGTTGCCAGTATTTCAACAAGGTTACGAGCTTTGCTGCGCTCGACGTATTCAAGAGCCCGGTCAAACTGTTCTATATTGATGCAGGCTTGCACCATGTTGCTGTAAACATCTATCGCTGCTGAGAGAATCTCTTCACGCCTTGCTTCAGTACTAGCCCAGGTACGGCTTTGCTCGACCGCTTCAATAGCAATATCATACCCTTCAATGGCTTCTGTCCAGAAGCCAGCAGCAAAAGCTGTATCGCCTAAATTCCGTCCAACCCTAAGACAGTCTAGTGGAAAAGCTGTAGGGAAAAAAACCTCTAAAGCATTTTTATAGTAAGTAAGTGCCTTGGCAATCTGTCCCAACTCGCGATAAGCAGTACCTAAATTACTCTGAGTCCTAGCCCATTGTTCTGGGAATGCCTCGCGAGTGTAAATCTGTAAGGCACTTTGGCTGCAGGCAATAGCAAGTTCAAGATTGTCAGCTCTGTTTCCAAGAATGCGATCGCTATAGGCAATGGCCAGATTACTTTGAGTCCTAGCCCATTGTTCTGGGAACGCCTCGCGAGTGTAAACCTTTAAGGCACTTTGGCTGCAGGCCATAGCCTGTTCTACATTTTCAGCTCTGTTTCCACGAATGCGATCACTATAGGCAATGGCCAAATTACTTTGAGTCCTAGCCCATTGTTCTGGGAACGCCTCGAGAGTGTAAACCTGTAAGGCACTTTGGCTGCAGGCCATAGCAAGTTCAAGATTGTCAGCTCTGTTTCCACGAATGCGATTGCTATAGGCAATGGCCAGATTACTTTGAGTTGCAGCCCAATCAGTAGGAAAAGCCTCTCTAGTGCGCATTTGCAAAGCAGCATGGTAGGCCTGAATGGACATTTCCAGGTTTGTTGCTTTGTCACCTCGAATACGCTCCCGGTAAGTAACTGCTAGGTTGTTTTGGGTCATTGCCCAACCCTGGGGAAATGCTGAACGAGTATAAACCTGTAGAGCATTTTGATAGCAGGCAATGGCTTGTTCAAGATTGTCAGCTCTGTTTCCACGAATGCGATCACTATAGGCAGTTGCCAGATTACTTTGAGTAGCAGCCCAATCAGCAGGAAAAGTCTCTCTAGTGCGGACTTCCAAAGCACCATGGTAGGCTTGGAGTGCCATTTCCAGGTTCTCAGCTCGATCACCGCGAATGCGTTTGCTGTAGACCGCACCTAAGTTATTATGTAATTTGGACCACTGTTGAGGAAATGCTGAACGAGTATAAACCCGCAAAGCATTTTGATAGCAAGCAATGGCTTGTTCCAAATTTTCAGTCCTTTCCCCGTAAATGCGAGCGCCGTAGGCATTTGCTAAATTGTTTTGAGTAGCAGCCCATAGTTGTGGAAATTCATTACAGGTGTATACTCGTAAAGCATTTTGATAGCAAGCTATTGCTTGCTCCAGATTCTCAGCTCTATTTCCCAAAATCCGGTCTTTATATCCATTGCCCAGATTATTTTGGATTATGCCCCACTCCTCTGGAAAGGCTTCGCGGGTGAAGGTCGTTAATCCAATTTCAAATCCAGTGATTGCAATCTCCAGATTGATTGCTTTACTACCTAGCGGAAACTGTTGAATCAAGTTACTGAAATCAATAACTATAACTGCGATATCTTGTGCCTGTTCTGGATCGATTTCCGATAGTATTTCCTGAAACCATACTATCAAAATTTTAACCAAGTTATCATCTAGTTTGTCCAGATTTGCTTGTAGTAATGGATAGACCACCTGAGGATTACCCTTACTATCCGCAGTCGTCTGTAAAACTTCCATCAAAAACTCAACATAGTCTTCAGAAGTAGATAATGCGGCTGAGTTACTTTTTTTAGTTGTCTGACTCTTAACCTGCTCTAATCCTCCCAGCGCTTCACCTAATTGATCTGCTAGGTTTTGTAACCAATCAGCCGCTGTACGATCACCCTGTTCTGCAAGTGTTTCGGAGACTCCCACCATTGTGAGTATTAAGTTTTTATCTATCAATTCTTGATTAGCTCTCAAAATTTCTGATTCTTTCCCACTAGAGCAGGTAAGTAAAGCATTGATTAATTTTAAATAAGCTTTACTAGATTGTTCATCCATAATTTAATTACTGGGTCTGAGTCACATTTATCAGTCACTGACAAGACCACGTAGTATGTGCTTTCAACGATTAATAATCCCCCGTCAGAACGACCATGCAATCTGCCAGGGAAACTATCAAAGTCATTCCATTCCTCTACTGTCAGGTTGGGCTGATTTGCCGCTTTGAGTTAGTCATGACTGCAAGTACTCCCTGATTTTGGGTGCAAATTCTTGAAGGCAACGGTCGTGAAATAGAGCAGTTGCTTTCAGTTTAGTACCTAAGTAGTCTGCAATTTCTTGCCACTCATAACCATCGACCCTCAGTAGCGCAATGGCTCGAAAATTTGCTTTGGGAAGCTTCCGCATATGCCTACACCTGAAAAGTCCTTCTGGATCTTCCCAGATACAATCCACAATCTGTTCGGAAAGCAGAGGAGCTGTTTCAGAAGGGAGGATATCTAACAACACATAAGACTCGTCAGTGTGACCAGACTCAGAATTGCTAAGTGGTGTATAGATGGAAACTGTTTTGACCCATTTCTTTGTTCCCTTTTTGACAAAGGAATAGTTGCCGAGGTAATCCTTTTTAGTCTGGTTAACTATGTGAGTTTTGAGAGATCTCACATAACGTGTTACACTTCCTTTGTTGGGGTCAATTTCCCTATTCTGAATCTTCCTAGTAAGTCTCAGACTAATTTCTTGTGTGGTTACTTCAGTAACCTCTTGGTAAATCTCCCTTGGTAAGGGTAATTCATGGTTTTTTGGAGACACTTTAAGCCAACCAGGTTGGGAAATGTCTGAAATCAGCTTTATCAGAGCACGATTCTGCTCAAAGCTCCTAAAAGGTAGGTTCTGAGCTTTCAGACCCTGAGCATTTATGTTATCATCGGTTGTAGCTTCAGTGATATCCTTATTTTCCTCACAGGATGCTGGCTTTTTCTTTTCATTCATGGAATAGTTTCCTTAAATTAGCTGTTTTGCTCTCTGGACACCGGTTGTCAGCTAAAACTGATATCTGAAGTTCTGTACCACAACCCGCTTAGCTACTTGTATCGAAAAAATCCTGAAGTTCTACAAACGAGCAAAATTTTTTTATTTTACTCAAATACCATTTTTATAATTCAGCTAGGGAAAGGTCATTTTTAGGGATAAGTTGCTTTAACAGTTGCAAAGTGAGATAATGTGTAGAACCGCTAAATATAGCGCTATATTTATTGGGAATAAAATTTATAACTATTGAAGGCTTCACCTAAAAGCTGAAGTATGAAAGATAAAGGAAGAAAGTGACATCTTGAGGGATGAACAGATGCTCCAAGAATACCAGTTGTTGAAAAACCGATAAGTTGGACTATTTCATCCTTCATCATTAATACCTAATACTTCATCCTTTATCCTTCATACTTATTACTTCTATTTTAAAATACTGCGCAGCATCCAAGCCGTTTTCTCATGTATACTCATCCGTTGGGTCAACAGGTCAGCTGTAGACTCATCGTTAGCACGTTCAGCGGCTGGGAAAACAGACCGTGCAGTTCTTACCACTGCCTCATTGCCTTCCACTAGCAAGCGCACCATTTCCTCAGCCTCCGGAACATCACTGGTTTCTGGGATGGAGGATAATTGCGCATACTGACTGTAGCTGCCAGGAGCAGGATAGCCTAGGGTACGAATCCGCTCTGCTACCGCATCCACTGCTAAAGCCAACTCATTGTACTGTTGCTCAAACATCAGGTGTAGGGAGTTGAACATTGGTCCGGTAACATTCCAGTGGAAGGCATGGGTCTTCAGGTATAGGGTATAAGTGTCCGCTAGCAGACGAGACAATCCCTCAGCAATCTCTTTGCGGTCTTGTTCATCAATACCAATATTGACAGGTACAATCGTTGCCATAGTACTCTCCTAAAGGTTCCTACTCAAAACTAATAGTAGCGACGGTCAGCTTTAAACAGACTAATTTTAAGCAATTCTGGTTTCCTTGGGAATTAACCCAAGGGATGAAGCTATTTTTGTTCCAAAATTGCTAATTTTCACGCTAAATGCCGTTTTAATACGGAACGAGGAGCGCGACGCACGCGGCACTTAATGGTTTTTTTTCCTAAACGCTGGTGTGCTTCGTAACGGTGGCAACCGGAAAAACCATAGTATTGCCCATCTACTTCTAACACATCAATCGGTTCGCGCAAACCCTCTTTGGCAATTGATTCCATTAGTGCCGCCACCTTGTTTGGATCATTTTGTCGTGGTAGGGGACGGCGGATTTGCTCTAGGGGAATTTCTTTGATATCTACCATAGTGCTAGTAATTTTTCAATTTAGTTTTGATGGTAATAGGGTTGGGGTTAGGTGTTAGGGGTTGGGTTAAGGGTTTTTGTACTTAATGTAAGCTTCCCTAATCTAAACATTCCTAATCCCTAATACCAGAATTCCCGTAGGGACTAGGGCGTGTTTTCAAACTATAACCACAAAAGAATGCAGGCGATCGTAATCATGGCTGTATAATTGGCAGCAAGTTTTTCATACCGGGTAGCGATACGTCTCCATTGCTTGAGTCGATTGATA
>NZ_JAAHHS010000264.1 GCF_010692395.1 Moorena sp. SIO3H5 | reverse complement strand
TCTAGGAAAGATTTTTAGCGCCTGCTGGTCCAATATTGCCAAACATTTTAACTACTAAAGTGTAAGGATAACGAATGTTTAACCGGATTTTTTGTCATCGGTAATCGGTAATAGGTAATCGTTAACGACCAATTAGCAATTACCCATTACCAATCACCCAATCAGAGATTGACTCGCGACTTACGGAACAATTATACCTGATACCAATTACCCTTCCGATTAAATACACCAACTACTGTCCAAACCTACCTTCGATTTGCTCTTCAAAAGACTGTCTAGGTTTAGAGTCAACTCGCAACGAGTTTCCATTGTCTGATAGCTCATAAGTTAGCGGCTTGCTCCCAACTAGCTGGATACGACCTCGCCGTGCTAACTCCTTTGGAGGTTTTTCCACCATCAGCGCTTCGATCGCCTCAATACGCTCAGAAATAGTTGGGTGCGTCTTGCTCTTAAGGCCGCCTCCGGGCAGTTCTGCTAAAGTATCAAGCCCTCGCACAGACCCTTCCGGATCAAACCCAGCACGAGCCAAATACTGATAAGCTATGCGATCAGCTTCGAATTCTAGATTGTGACTTAACTTTTGTATTCGCTCCTGCCACTCCCTCAGCCGTTTTTGAGCTTCTTGTTGATTGTCCGCAGAGGAAACATCAATAGACGCTTCATGGGCACTTTCAATTAGCTCAGAGATATGACCATGACTATGGTGTGCCATTTCATGGGCAATCACAAAAGCCAAAGCAGAAACATCCCCTGCCATCAGATCCAACAAACTTTTATCAAGGGTAATCACATAAGCTGAATGGGCGTAGGCTTTTGTAGAATACTCAGGGACAATCCTCACTCGCCAGAAACGAGTATCTATGTCGTTGGTGCGAACGATGCGGTCTACGATCCTGTAAATTACGTACAAGTCTTGTGGGAGTTCGGCTTTAGCCTTGTCATAGGCAGTGGGAAGTTGATATCCCAAGGGTTGTTTTAGGGAAATGTCGGGCGCGGTCTGATCGGTTTGTGCAGTAGCAGCCGTTTGCATTGATAAAGAAAGAGGAAGCATTAGTGCCAGCACATAAGTGACAATCCTTGCCTGTGTTTTTAAGCTTGTCAACATAATTTCTCCTTGCCCCTAGCTAAGGGCGTAAACTAATCAGAGGATAGATTTCTCTCTTCATTTACTTTCTATCAAAGTATAATTTTGCTTGGATTTCCTAGTGTGCTACTCAATAATGTGTCCTAATCAAGTGATAATAACTAATTTAAACTAAACTTTTAGTTTTGAACTCCAAGCCTTGTCAAAAGTAATGTCATGTCATCCAATCCTATATCAATCAAGGCTGATTGTATTCTAATCTCCTTGGTTAAACCTATCCCTATTTGACTGAATAATTTGGATTTATTTAGCTTATTTTTTAAAATTAAACAGTACCCATAAGGGTACTATTTTACCGGTAGCATAAAAAAAATAGCTGATAGTTGAATCCTGAGGTTTTATTATTAAAAATTTGGGGATTTGACCATACCCATAAGGGTACTCTTTCCTCGGCGGTTTCTAGCCTAATCAGGTACAAAGTATTTTTTCCCTCTTCCGACTTCCGACTTATCTGTTCCCTGTTCCCTGTTCCCTGTTCCCTAAAAATCTCACCAAATTGAAAACCGCTATAGCGTTTCTCATAGCTATGAAGTACACATTATTTTTTCTTTCTTCCCTCTTCCCTCTTCCCTCTTCCCTGCTCCCTGCTCCCTGCTCCCTGCTCCCTAAAACCCAGAGATTTGTACCTCATGGGTATAAGACTTGCTATATATATTCCAATGAGCTATCAGACCAATTAAAGTAGGGTGGGCAAAGTAATATAATCTAGAATACTCACGCACAAGCAAACTGTGTCTTGATGCAGTCGCTCATGAGGGAAACCCCCAAGACCGCGCTGCATCGCTTTTTGCCCACCCTACAAGCTGCTATCAGCTACCACTGCTACAATTAAACAGCGGGTGTTTTTTACAATGGACTGCATTCAGAAGGCTTTTACTTATATACTTTTTTAAGTATTTTTTTAAATTTATCCCTATCAAAAAGCATAATGTCAGTCTTAGCTGCCAGATTTTTGGCAGGTTCTGTAAACTTACTATTAGTGATAACTAGTCCCAGGTTCGCCTGATAATAGCCAATTGCCCCTGTTACTTCCTGAACGGCCTTAATTCCTACGGTACTTTGTTGTATCTTGGCTTGAACAACAGCCTTTATATCCCCTTTTTTAATTACCAGATCGGCTCCATAATCCGCAGTTGCTGGAGTGCGCTTCACTTGGTAGCCCAGTTGCTTAAATAATTTAGCCAGAAATTTTTTAAACTCCCTCCCCTTCATGTTATCAATTGCATCTAACTGTTCATCAATATCCTGTTTCGATGCACGCCTATCCTCAACCGAAGATTTACCATTCTTAACTTCTGCTTTAAGTTTACGTTTCAAATCACGAGAAACCATTAAGCCTTTAATCTCTTTACACAAAGATGCTTTAGATTCTCCTTCTTGTTGGCGCTCTTTATATATTCCAACCAGTAACGCTTCAAGTCCGAATTTCGATAAGCCATCAGCAGCTATTCCCACCACCCCAAGAAAACCAATGCCTCCGATCATTCCAAATGGACCTAACGTTGCCAAAGCCGCTGTGATTGCCGCTGCTCCAGTTAACCCCGTTGTTGCCATAGTAATCAGAAGTATCACACCAGGTAAGCCTAGTGCAGCCACCTTTCTAACCACTTCATCCATATCATTATTCCTCAATATGTTTAGTTTAGAGAATTGCTCTAATTTTCATCAGTATTCCCTCCAAACTGAGTAACGAAATCAGTGGAAATAACAGTGGAAACCCATCTTATTTTGAAATACCTAAAAGACTGTTTGTTAAACTTTGCTTAAATCAGGCACCTAGGGTGGGTTAGGTGACAAGTACTTTAAAACCTCACCTGTTAACAGAGCTGTCCCCCTTAACCCACCAATATTCAGCGAGTAATCGCTGTCTTAATATTTACTTTAGAAACAGTCTATAATTCGTAAGCATTCAGCATTCAGCATTCAGCATTCAGACCAATTAAAGTAGGGTGGGCAAAGTAATATAATCATTAATACTCACGCACAAGCAAACTGTGTCTTGATGCAGTCGCTCATGGGGGAAACCCCCAAGACCGTAATGGTGCGCTTTCCGTAGGCGAATTAAATTCGCCACGGGTCGCACCTCTGCATCGCTTTTTGCCCACCCTACAAGCTGCTATCAGCTTAAGCTGCTACAATTAAACAGCAGGTGTTTTTTACAATGAAATATCTTCAGAAGGCTTTTGCTTATATACTTTTTTAATTAAGTTTTTCAAATCATCCCTATCAAAAAGCTCAATTTCAGTCTTAGCTGCCAGATTTTTGGCAGGTTCTGTAAACTTACTATTAGTGATAACTAGTCCCAGGTTCGCCTGATAATAGCCAATTGCCCCCGTTACTTCCTGAACGGCCTTAATCCCTACGGTACTTTGTTGTCTCTTGGCTTGAACAACAGTCTTTATCTCCCCTTTTTCAATGACCAGATCCGCTCCATAATCCCCACTTGTTGGAGTGAGCCTCACTTGGTAGCCCAGTTCCTTAAATAATTTAGCCAGAAATTTTTCAAACTCTTTCCCCTTCATTTTATCAATTATATCTAACTTTTCATCAATATCATCTATAGATTCAATATCTAACTGTTCATCAATATAATGTTTCGATTCACGCCTATCCTTAATCGAATATTTACCATTATTAACTTCTGCTTTAAGTTTGCGTTTTAAATCACCTTTAGATTTATTTTTACCTATCTTATCAAAAGATGATGACTTCGATGTTCGCCTATCCTCAACCGAATATTTACCATTATTCACTTCTTCTTTGAGTTTGCGTTTCAAATCACCTTTAGATTTATTTTTACCTATATTATCAAAAGATGATGACTTCGATGCCCGCCTATCTTCAACGGAAGATTTACCATTATTCACTTCTTCTTTGAGTTTGCGTTTCAAATCACGAGAAACCATTAACCGTTCAATCTCTTTACAGAGAGATCCTTTAGATTCTCCTTTTTGTTGGCGCTCTTTATATATTCCAAGCAGTAATGCTTCAAGTCCGAATTTCGATAAGCCATCAGCAGCTATTCCCACAACCCCAAGAAAAGCAATGCCTCCGATCATTCCAAATGGACCTAACATTGCCAAAGCCGCTGTGATTGCCGCTGCTCCAGTGAATCCCGTTGTTGCCATAGCAATCAGAAGTATCACACCAGGTAAGCCTAGTGCAGCCACCTTTCTAACCACTTCATCCATATCACTATTCCTCAATATGTTTAGTTTAGAGAATTGCTATTATTTTCACTAGTATTCCCTCTAAACTGAGTAACGAAATCAGTGGAAATAACAGTGGAAACCCATCTTATTTTGAAATACCTAAGAGACTGTTTGTTAAACTTTGCTTAAATCAGGCACCTAGGGTGGGTTAGGTGACAAGTACTTTAAAACCTCACCTGTTAACAGAGCTGTCCCCCGTAACCCACCAATATTCAGCGAGTAATCGCTGTCTTAATATTTACTTTAAAAACAGTCTATAATTCGTAAGCATTCAGCATTCAGCATTCAGCATTCAGACCAATTAAAGTAGGGTGCGCAAAGTAATATAATCTAGAAAAATCACGCACAAGCAAACTGTTTTTGCTCACCCTACAAGCTGCTATCAGCTTAAGCTGCTACAATTAAACAGCGGGTGTTTTTTACAATGGACTGCATTCAGAATACTTTTGGTTATTTACTGTTTTAAATACTTTTTTAAAATTATCCCTATCAACAAGCCCAATTTTATTACTAGCTGCCATATTTTTTGCAGGTTCTGTAAACTTACTATTAGTGATAATTATTCCTAGGTGCGCCTGATAATGAGGAATTGCCGCCGCTACTTGCTGAACGGCATCAATCCCTACGCTACTTTGTTGTCTCTTTGCTTGAACAACAGCCTTTATCTCCCCTTTTTTAATTACCATATCGGCTCCATAATCCCCACTTGCCTTAGTGCTACTCACTTGGTAGCCCAGTTGCTTAAATAATTTAGCCAGATATTCTTCAAACTCCCTCCCCTTCATGTTATCAATTGCATCTAACTGTTCATCAATATCCTGTTTCGATGCACGGCTATCCTCAACCGAAGATTTACCATTATTAACTTCTGCTTTAACTTTGCGTTTAAAATCACCTTTATAGTTTTTTTTACGTATCTTATAAAAAGATGATGACTTCGATGCCCGCCTATCCTTAATCGAAGATTTACCATTCTTAACTTCTGCTTTAAGTTTGCGTTTAAAATCACGAGAAACCATTAACCCTTCAATCTCTTTACAGAGGGATTTTTTAGATTCTCCTTCTTGTTGGCGCTGTTTATATATTCCAAGCAGTAACGCTTCAAGTCCGAATTTCGATAACCCATCAGCAGCTATTCCCACCACCCCAAGAAAAGCAATGCCTCCGATCATTCCAAATGGACCTAACATTGCCAAAGCCGCTGTGATTGCCGCTGCTCCAGTGTATCCCGTTGTTGCCATAGCAATCAGAAGTATCACACCAGGAAAGCCTAGTGCAGCAATCTTTCTAACCACTTCATCCATATCACTATTTCTCAATATCACTTTCCTCAATATGTTTAGTTTAGAGGATTGCTATTATTTTCACTAGTATTCCCTCCAAACTGAATAACGAAATCAGTGGAAATAGGGTATTATTGAATCAACGACGAAGCAAGTTAATAGTAGGTTTACATCAACCACTTTAGGTTGTCTACTTATGGTTAGCGTGAATAAAGTCAAAGCTTTCTGCTGACAGCCTATGGGAATCCTGCTTGATGAGTGCGCCCTACGACCAAGTTAAAATAGAGGCGTAAAGCTCAAACAAGATCATTCCAATGACAGTCCAACAAGCCCGATACAGCAAAGAAGAATTTGCTCGACGTGGTGATGAAATCTACGAAACTCAGGTGCGTCCAAAGGTCGAAGCAGGGAATGACGGCAAGATTGTCGCCATTGATATTGAAACAGGCGATTTTGAGATTGACGCAAGGGAAATAGCCGCTTGCGATCGCCTCGAAGCCCGTCACCCAGATGCTCAAATCTGGATAGTCCGGATTGGTTCGCGCTATGTTCGTCGGTTCGGTGGACGTGGAAAAAGAACGGGATGATTAGAGGAAATGTTAATGCAGACTTTGAACCTAATTACTCATAACTAGCAACATCAAGTATTCTATTAAGAGCAACGCTCTCATCTGAAATGTATTCCTGAGAAAAATGGTAATAACTGTTAGGCTCATTATCAGGAATCACGCCATTAACGACCAAGCCCAGGACAGTCTGACCAGACTGCTCCAAAAGCCCCTTGGCGAAAGCAGCACTACCGGAATCGACCACTCCAGGTCGGGAAACTAACAGCACACCATCGGTCATTTTTCCTAGGATAGGAGCATCAGCAGCAACGTTTAAAGAAGGGGTATCAATAATCACAAAGTCGTAACGACTAGCAACATGGTTAATTAATGAAGCCATGCGCTCGGAATCCAGAAGCACTGCTGGATTAGGAGGTACTACTCCAGAGGTCAGGACATCGAGAGTCTCGCTCACTGGTTTAATGGCATCCCCTAATTTAACTTGATTAACAAGCATATTGCTCAAGCCCACTTCATTGGACAAATCCCAGATTCGATGTTGTACAGGCTTATGGAGATCAGCATCGATTAGCAATACTTTACTTCCTCGCTGAGCAATCACTGCTGCTAAATTAGCAGACACCGTTGACTTACCTTCTTGAGGTAAGGAACTAGTAACAGTCACCGCCTTGAGGGCTTTATCTGAACTCAAAAACTTGAGATTTGCTTGCAGCATCCGATAGGATTCACTGATGGGAGAGCGAGGCGTATTCCGAACAATAACTTGGGGCGTAAATGGATCTAAAACTTCCTGGGATGGATTTAATAATTGAGATTTACTAAAGTGGGGAATCACACCCAGTAAGGTAAATTTAAATAATTGCCTAACGTCTTTAATGGTTTTCAGAGATTTATCTCTGGTTTCTAAAATATAAATAATTGCTGCGGTGGCCAACAGTCCCTGAAAGCAAGCAGCAATATAGGCTATCTTAGCAGAAGATATCGGAATCATCGGCACCTGAGCCCCCGCAATAATGCGGGCATTACCCATATTTTGATTTTCCGCTACCTGAATTTCTCCAAGCTTATTTAGCAACAGAGAATAGGTTGATTGGGAAACATTAAGTTGCCGTTCTAACTCCCGCTGCTTTTGTTCTAATCTAGGTAGATCTTTCAGTCTTTTTCGGTAAGCGGTTTGGGCATTGACTAAGGCTTTTGTCTGATTAGCCAAACCTAAGCGAGCTGCTTCTAATTCTACTAGCTCTTTAGTCAGGTTTTGTTGTAAATCGCCCAGTTGAAAAAGCTGGCTAGCAGGTTTCGCCTGAGCATTAGAAACTTGTTTGACTCGCTGGTTTAGGATACCTTTTAGGCTGGCTACCTTACTTTCTAAGTTAGCAATTGTGGGATGGGTGGGTTGGAAACGGTTACGCTCTAGGGCCAGTTCGACTTCCACTTGGCGCAATTCTTGGAGTGCCTCCTGCACCTCAGCAGACTGCTTGAGAGCCGTTAGAGCGATCGCTTGTTTGGAGTTCATGCCCAATCGTGTTTGGAGCGATTCGTACTGGGCATTGACATCAGCCATTTTAGACTGATTTTGAGCAATTTCCTTTTGCAAATCTGTCAGGACTTCGATAGCTGAGCGAGCTTCTGCGTCTAAAGATATCACTTCATTCTCTTGTTTGAACTGACGCAAAGCTGCTTCTGTTTTACTAACAGTAGCTTCTGCTTGAGGTAACTGTTTCTCAATAAACTTCCGAGCAGCTACAGCTTCAGCCCGTTGAAAATCTAAGTGATTCTCTAAATAAATACTCATTAGTTGATTAACAACTGCTGCTGCTTCTTGAGGGTCTTGAGATTGGTAAGACACTTCCAGAAGATCAGTTTTCCGGATATTGGTAACACTGACATTGTGTAAAAAGTCTTTAATTGCTAAAGGTTTCCCCTGATTATCTTTAAGATTTAGTGCGGTGATAGTCTTTTGAGCCAGAGGCTCAGACATCATGATGTTGGCTTCTGTATCTAGAGGATTACTTTGATCTACCAGAGGTTGTAAAATGCCGATTTCTTTACCTACCTCGGTGACTGAAGACGTGGTATTAAGCCGCTTAAATAACAGCAATCCTTGGGCTACATATACCGGTTTTTGGAATGATGCCACCAGAGACATAATCACAGAAACTGTTACAAAAATACCGGAAGCTGGTAGCCAACGTCGCTTCAGGATCCACCAATATTGTTCAAACCTTGAGGATTCAGGAGATTCCATAAATAGCTCAAGAAAAAATTTAAGTACCTGATGCTTATTTAGGGATATCCTAGCCCAGTCAATAGTCTCAATTGTGCCAATACGCCAATAGCTGAATTTGATTACTGTTTGTTGTGGAAGGTAGGGAACAGGGAACAGGGAACAGGGAACAGGGAATATGGCATCAAAAATTATCACAATTCCTACACGGATTGCTAAAGTTTAAAATTTACCTGTAAAGGTAGGAAACAGGGAACGACAAACGCGTAACAGTGATAAGATTTGACTCTGTCTTGATGCAGTCGCTCATGGTCAAGGTTGGTGTGTGAGTCACCTGCGTGGACTTTGTAAACCCCGTGGAAACCCCCTGTTCCCTGTTCCCTCTTCCCTATTCCCTAAAACCCAGAACGAAAGTACCTCTACCAAGTGAAAAACGCTGTAATATTTCCAATAGGCTGAAAAATTGCCGGATTTGACGAGATTATCACCAGAGCACCTGTTTGTATGTCCCAGCATTATTACATTTCTCCCCGGTTTATCGATAAACTGGCAGTTCACATCACTAAAAACTTCCTTGAGATACCTCATGTCCGTGTGCCTCTAATTCTGGGAATTCATGGACGGAAGGGGGAGGGTAAGTCCTTTCAGTGTGAGCTAGTGTTCGAGCGCATGGGCATTGAAGCGGTTCATATGTCTTCTGGTGAGCTAGAAAGCCCAGATGCTGGGGATCCAGCCCGTCTGATCCGCTTGCGCTACCGAGAAACGGCTGAAATGATCCGAGTCAAGGGTAAGATGTGTGTGCTGATGATCAATGACTTGGATGCTGGGGCGGGACGGTTCGATGAACGCACCCAATATACGGTAAATACCCAGCTGGTGCATGGGACCTTGATGAACATTGCTGATAATCCCACCAATGTCCAACTTCCAGGGAGTTATGACTCACAACCGATCCACCGAGTACCGATAATTGTCACTGGTAATGATTTTTCTACTCTCTATGCGCCCTTGACTCGGGATGGTCGGATGAGCAAATTCTACTGGCAGCCCAACCGAGAAGACCGGATTGGTATTGTTAGTGGTATCTTTCACGGAGATGGACTCTCTAGCGGGGAGATTGAACAACTGATTGATACCTTCGACAATCAAGCGGTTGATTTCTTCAGTGCTTTGCGATCGCGTATTTACGATGAACAAATCCGTAAGTTTATTTACGATATTGGTATAGACCGAGTTTCTTCTCGTGTAGTCAACAGTAAGCAAGGACCGCCCAAATTTGAAACACCAAACTTTAGCCTCTCCCGCTTAATTGAGTTTGGAGAACTGATTAAAGCTGAGCAGCAACGGTTGGAACTCAGCGGACTAGCTAGGGAGTACAATCAAGTCCCCTCCCTGACGAGCCAACCAACTAATAACAATACTAAAAATACTAACTATAATCTTCCAACCCCTGACCAAGCTCAAGGAAACCACAAGGCACCTGTATCCAATCCAGTCATCAGTGAGTCAACTAGCCCTAAAGTCACGAACGGGTTAAATCAATGTCAGATAGGACAGCACAACGGTAGCAAAAAGCCCTTAGATCTAGGATTAGATCTAGAAACCCAAGACCAGATTGGAGAGCTTTTGGCTCAAGGTTACCGCCTGACCCTAGAATACGGTAATGAGCGTCGCGTTAAGAATAATGCTTGGAAAAGTGGGAATCCGTTACCAGAAAACAATGTGTCGGAAGCGATCGCTGTTTTAACAGAACGCTTAGGGGAGCATAAGGGTGAGTATGTGCGCCTAATTGGTATCGACACCAAAGCCAAGCGGCGGGTTATCGAAAAGATTATTCAACGCCCTTGACATCTTTACGTAAGCTATCAGCTATCAGCTATCAGCTATCAGCTATCAGCTATCAGCTGATGGGTAAATCCCTAGACTTTCAATTCTCATTAATCTTGAACTATTAAATTCTCCCTTTTGAGGTTTATTTTCAGCTGACGGCTGACAGCTGACGGCTGACAGCTGACGGCTGACAGCTGACATCTTTACAATTAACCAATCCACAATTTTCCCATGACTAATTACAATAACTTGATTTACTCCTACCCACCCCTAAAAGCTGGAACTTTACTAAAACGCTACAAACGCTTTCTTGCGGATATTGAACTGCCATCAGGGGAAATTATTACTGCTCACTGCGCCAACACTGGCCCAATGATCGGAGTATCAACCATTGGCTCTGCTGTACAAGTCTCCCAGAGTGATAACCCGAAGCGGAAGTTACCATACACGTGGGAAATGATTCAGGTCAAGGACAATGAACCGACTTGGGTAGGGGTTAATACGGCTT
The DNA here is from genome assembly GCF_010692395.1 of Moorena sp. SIO3H5. GTDB lineage: Bacteria > Cyanobacteriota > Cyanobacteriia > Cyanobacteriales > Coleofasciculaceae > Moorena. Next base: position 219 of record NZ_JAAHHS010000264.1, on the reverse strand, counting down.
TACCTAATCGAGTGATTAAGTTAGCGTTGGAACAAAAACTGATTCCCGAATTAGCCGAAAGCTACAGCGAAATCCGCCCTGAGGTGCGTTACGGAAAAGAACGGAAAAGCCGGGTTGATTTTTTACTGACTGGCTCAGATCGCCCGATTTATTTAGAAGTGAAAAGTGCTACCTTAGCTGAAGGGAATCGTGCTTTATTTCCTGATACAGTTACTACTA
>NZ_JAAHHS010000263.1 GCF_010692395.1 Moorena sp. SIO3H5 | reverse complement strand
TCACCGCTAATTCTTCAAACGTAATCAATTGGTTTTCTTTGACCAGTTTAGTGGTTAGCTTGTGAGTAAAATCTTTTCTAGCGTCCTTGATATTTGCGTGTATTTTAGCTACCTTTAATCTGGCTTTGTAACGATTATTGGAACCTTTTTGTTTTCGTGACAAAGCCTTTTGATATTTGGCCAGTTTTTTCTTGAGTTTTTTGAAATGTTTGGGATTAGTGATTTTATCCCCGTCACTGGTCGTGATTAAACTAGTAATTCCTAAATCAAAACCAACTTGTTTATCCGTCACAGGCAAACTCAAGTCTCTATGATCATTAAACCTGATTGAGATATGCCATCGATTAGATGGATCTAAGTTAACTGTAACGGTAGTTGGTTCGCAGTTTATAGGTAATTGACGACTCCAACGAATAGGCAAAGGTTCTTGGCATTTAGCAAGATAGATCTGACCATCTTTCCATTTAAATGCCGATTTGGTAAATTCTGCACTACCACCGTTGCGTTTTTTCTTGAAGTTGGGATATTTGGCACGACCTGCAAAAAAATTAGTAAAAGCAGTTTGAAGATGTCTTAACCCCTGTTGAAGTGGAACACAACTGACTTCATTTAGAAAAAACAAGTCATCCTGTTTTTTCCATCCTGTCAACATTGAAGAAGTTTCTTTATAACTGATTCGTTTTTGGTGTTCATACCATCCTTTTGTTCTAGCGCATAAGGCTTTGTTGTAAACAAGTCTTACACAGCCTAGAGTTCTCCTCAACAGATTGTCTTGTTCAGGATTTGGGTAAAAACGGTAACGGTAAGCTTTTTCTACCATGCTTACATTTTAAAACATTCCATGTGAATTGTAAACTGAACATAACTTCTCGTCCTCCCTTTCCTCTCACCGTTATAGCCGAAGGCTATAACGGTGAGAGGAAAGGGAGGCAGAAAGATGAAATTACAATCGGTAGTGGTAAATATTTCGTGGTTTGGCTACGGTCTGGTAAAGGTAACGGAAGCTGTTACGGTCGATGCCCGGTATTACCCGGGGCACCTCCGATTCAGAACCGGACGTGAGACTTTCATCTCATCCGGCTCCTGGATATTCTCCCCCTTAGGGGTGCAAAGAGTGTATCTGTTGATGGCAGCTTTGATGAACTGCTAATAAGTTCTTTTTAGACCAATTGTCGTGGTTTCCATCAATGTGATGGAGGTGTACAGATTCGTCTTCTAAAAACTTCAATCCACAGTGTCCACAGGAATGGTTTTGCTTTTTCAATGCGTCGGAGATAGTATCAGAGTATAGGCGTGAATTCCTTTTACTCCAATAGACTAAGTCGCCGTCGTAGGGTGACTTAGTCCCCTTTACGTTCACGTGTTGGTTTTGTCTGTATCCTACTTTTGGGAATGCCTTTTGACATAGTTCATTTGCTCTATACCGACTTACTTTCTTTTCCTTTCGGAACTTTCGGTGGGCAGTGAGGTTCATGAACCATAGCGAATCCCTAGAGCTGCTCATATCACAACTGTTGTGGTGATTACGCCATCCGCGAACGATAGGGGCTAGCTTTTTGGCTTTTACTTCAGCACCATAGTTTGAGTTGTTGACTACGGCTTTAATCTTTTGGCGGATTGCTCTATGATTTTCCTCTGAGGGAATGCATGAGAACTTTCCGTCTTTTCTGACGCGGAATTTCCACCCCAGAAAGTCAAATCCGTCTGTCGTTTTAGTTAGCTTGGTCTTTTCTTCACTGATTTCCATCCCTCTTTCTGCCAAAAAGTTTTTAACTTTTTGGAGGATTTTATCAGCGTCGTCTTTTGGCTTTAGTATAAACACCATATCATCTGCGTATCGCAGGCTGGTGTGTATATCTTCTATTCCGTTGAGTGCGATATTGGCTAATAGTGGGCTGACTACCCCGCCTTGGGGAGTTCCCTGCTCCGGGAATTCTGGATTGATGCCTGCTTTGAGACACCTGAAAATCCCCATTCTCAGGCATGCAGGGGCTAGCAATCTATCCATGATGGAGGTGTGGGAAATGCGGTCAAAGCATTTCTTGATGTCTAGTTCGATGACGCGTTTGTTGATGCCGTTACAGTTTGATTTTAGTTGGTCAAATAAACGTTTTTGGACATCTTGTGCGCATCTACCTGTTCTGAATCCGTAGCTGTTGCCACTAAATGTGGCTTCATGTGCAGGTTCTAGAGCGAATTTTGCTAAACATTGCCATGCTCTGTCGGCTATGGTTGGTATCTTAAGCATCCGGATTTTCCCGTTCTTTTTCTTGATTGGGACTTCACGGAGTCGGCTATGCTTCCAGTCGGAGGCATAGTCGTTCAATGCTTCAACCAGTTCCATGCGTTGTCTGTAATTGAGGCTTGACTTGCCATCAATTCCAGCTGTCTTTTTTCCCTTATTTAGCTGTGTCACTTGGCGGACTGCAAAAAGCTGTGCTGCTCGGGATTTCATTATCAGTTTCTGTAGAGACCGGGCTTTCTTCAAGTCACCAGCTCGAACTGCTTTATATACTCGTTTTTGTAGGCGGAAAAGATTCTGGCGGAGTTTCTTCCACTTTTGGCTTTTCCAGAGGTCGCTATATCTATTTGACATGCGTCTACCTATGCTCTCCTAGAACTTGTATACTCTGAATACCCGTCACCAGTTTCCGGTGACATCCTACCCGACAGTGAGGATTAAGTTTGACATAACTTACTGTAGGTTCGACCTGTCTACAGACTCATTATTGCTGTCGTTTTTACTTGTTCCATTCACTAGATTGTTATGGTGATTTAGGGCAGTCCAATTCGCCTATTCCCACATCGGAGATTACAGTCGTCAATTTTAGAACACTGTGATGATAATCGGGAATAAAGTCTCGCTTTGGCTCTATCAGATTGCGGCTCATTCGTTAGACGCTTTTTCAGGACTTTTGCTACTGTTACCCTTGTCACCTTCCCCGTTAGCGCCAGTGTCTAGCATCTGAGACTAGTCTGATTGCGCCCTGGTGCCAGCTTCACTCTGTAAGAATGTCAGTCTACTCGGTGTGGCCAAGGTAGGGAGTCATTTATCTCCTAAAGGAGCGGGTTTTCACCGCTATCCAATGAACAGTTATAACACTATGGGATATTTTCCCGCAGGTTACCTAAGTCATACCCCTCTAGTTTCTAGAGGCTCCTACTTAGAACAAGCCGCACAAAATCACGAATTGTGTACCACTACCAACTCCCCAAAGCTTTCATAAGGTAGTAGCAGCACCATCGTCACATGCTAGAGAGGCACAACTATCTTGGATATCGATCTATTTGAAAGTTTCTGTCCCGGCTTCGCTCCTCGAACCTTTGATCCTCGTATCTTCGTTCCTCGAACCTTTGACGGTTATTGTCCCAGTTCATATCCGAACGCAGATCCCTTTCAAATTGCTGCAAAATCCTGCCCAAAACATCTTTCATATTCTCCTTATCGTCATAGTTGTAGGTACGACACTCTCTGGTGTTGTAGTAGTTACGGCGGTCTGCAACCTGACGCCGCTGACCTCTGTAGCGGCGACCGTAATATCCATGACGATAGCCACGGCTAAACTCGCCCCCTGCGCTGCGCTCTTCATAAGCTATACCCCTCCTGGCATCACGTCGCCCCTCTTTATAACCATCATCGTAAGCTTCACGGTGGTTAGCTGCATCCTTCTCAACGTAGTAACGGGGGACACGGTAACAGTATCTGATCCGATCCGCTTTTACTTCAGAAGGAAACAACAGAAGTCCCGAGAGTGTAGCGAAAATGAGTAGAGTAGTAGAACCGATTTTTTTCATTGTGCTACCTCCTAATATATTTGGGATATTTGTTCTCTAGATATCCGTAAATACACTGTGGGTTCCTGGAATTTTCGATCTCGAAATAAAACTTAATATTAAGAGTACAAAAAGATAGTAGGTAAACCAGACTAAAAACCTCAGTATAGTCTCACTAATTTCAGGTAAAATTCGATCGCTTGCTCTGTTAACCTGGGATTCAGTGGTAAAAATGACTATTCGGATTGGCAACGGTTACGATATCCATCAATTGGGCAAAGGTCGCCGTCTGATTCTCGGAGGTGTAGAAATTCCTCATGAATTGGGATTAGTCGGTCACAGTGATGCCGATGTCCTAACTCACGCCATCATGGACGCCATGCTAGGAGCCCTGAGTTTGGGCGATATTGGTCATTATTTCCCCCCAACTGACGAAAAATGGGCGGGTGCGGATAGTTTGGTATTGTTGAGTCAGGTGAATCAGTTGATCCAATCCCATGGCTGGCGGATTGGCAATATTGATTCGGTGGTGGTGGCGGAGCGTCCTAAGCTTAAGCCTCATATTAAGACTATGCGCGATCGCTTAAGTGTAGTGCTAGAGCTGGAGCCTGACCAAATTGGCATTAAGGCAACCACTAATGAAAAGTTGGGTCCGGTGGGACGTGAAGAGGGAATTGCCGCTTATGCTGTAGCGTTGTTAGTGAGAGATTGATAGTCAGAGATTGATCGCACTTTGCACCACAAAGAAATAGTGATTGAATGGTTATTGCGATCGCATTTCTAGATAAAAGACTCTGCTTCTATAATAATGGTTCAAACCTCTTATAACTGGCCCAGTTTGTTGCAACAGTTGTTGGATGGGCAATCGTTATCCAGTGACCAGGCATCACAACTGATGCAGGGATGGTTGAATGAAGAAATTCCCACTGTGTTATCTGGGGCACTTTTAGCAGCTATCCAGGCTAAAGGCGTGTCCGCTACAGAATTGGCAGGGATGGCTCAGGTGCTACAATCCCAGTCTTTGCAGAAGACAACCATTGAACACAACCAACCCGTTATTGATACCTGTGGTACCGGTGGGGATGGCGCGTCTACCTTTAATATCTCTACCGCAGTAGCCTTTGTAGTGGCTGCAGCTGAAGTGCTGGTAGCTAAGCATGGTAATCGTTCTGCCTCTAGTAAAGTCGGTTCAGCTGATGTGCTCGAAGCCCTAGGAGTAAATTTATCAGCAGCACCGGACAAGATTCAGGCAGCCCTGGATGAGGTAGGGGTAACCTTTTTGTTTGCTCGGGGTTGGCATCCAGCCATGAAAGCAGTGGCACCATTACGGCAAACCCTCAAAGTACGGACAGTGTTTAACTTGTTAGGACCATTGGTAAATCCCCTGCGTCCTACCGGTCAGGTAATCGGTGTTTATGCTCCCAACTTTGTAGAGACTGTAGCCCAATCCTTGTGTTTGATGGGTACTGCCAACGCAATAGTTCTCCATGGTAGGGAAAAATTAGATGAGGCGGGATTGGCAGATGAAACTGACTTGGCACTGCTATCGGGGGGTGAGGTGCGACTTTTGAGTCTGAATCCAGAACATCTCGGTCTAACTCCTGCCCCTACTGAGTCCCTACGAGGCGGTGATGTAGCGGAAAATGGGGAAATTTTACGGAATGTTTTGCAAGGTAAAGGAACACCAGCCCAGCAGGATGTGGTGGCGTTAAATGCCTCATTAGCCCTTCAAGTCGCCGGTGTTATACCTCTCGAAGACCACACAGCAGGGATTGCGATGGCAAAGGATGTTATGGCTAGCGGTGCTCCTTGGTTGAAGTTAGAGGAGTTGGTGAAGTTTTTAGCTTGACTCACCAGCAGCCCCAGGTCTGACCTGTAAGGGTCACCTGGGATGATTGGCTGAGGGTGCTACCCAATGTCGAGATCCAAGGAAGTTACCTATTCCCTATTCCCTTCACCCAGCGCTAAGCGTGAATGACTGGAGATATTTTCCCCACTCCACTGCCAAAGGAATTTCTGTAAAGGGAACTTTGACTGGATCTATGGGTTTGAGGAACTGAAATTCTAATGCGATCGCACGACCTTTATGGGGTGGTTGCTCTAAGTCAACCACTTGATTATCAACCACCAAGTTGATTGATTTAACCTCTTTGAGGGAAAAGGTTTCTAGATTTACTGGTTCCTTTCTAGTGGGTTTACCCCAAGTCAGGTCACTACCGTTTTGACCAAGCACCGCACGAATATCATACTTTGCCCGTTCAAACTGTTCAGCCCAACGGCGATAAGCTTCAATCTTTTGGTATTCGTTCCAACCTGACCAGGCCAGCCAGCAAAAAGCTGCTAGCAGAGGTAACCATAGTAAACCACGTTCCATTCAGTTTTTTGGATCTTTAAAACTACACTATAGTAAGAATATATAGCAGTTCTGAATTGCTTGAAGTATCTCGTCCTGGATTTTAGGGAGTAGGGAGTAGGGAGTAGGGGTCATAAAATTAAATCGACCCCATAAGTTATGATTGCTGATAGCTTAGCACTCAATGTCGTTTTATGATGACTTGAGCAACCCACTAAGTTTGTTGCCAGTTCATGCGGTTGCGAATTAATCTTTCTGTCATCTTCGCTAACTGGTCTAGTTTAGCTTTCTTTTCCGTCGCACTTTTCTCATAGTTCCGCTTCCGGATCAAAGCCGCACGGGCTAAGTCTTCTCTATTGTTTTTAAGAGCTTGAATTGCAACTTGCTGCCAGACATTGATTTCTTGAAGTTCCTGTTTATACTTAGGTTGAATCTCATCCCAAACCACCCTGAGATCAGATAATGCTTGATTAAGTAACTGAGTTGTATCGTCTTGCTTTGCTCCCTGAAGTGCTTGTTTTATAGCTTCGTACAAACCATCGATATTCGCATTACTAATTACCGGAATAAAATCCTTGACTTGCTGGCTTTCATTTTTGCCAGTCTTGCACCAATTAGCAAAGTGTTCACAGTTATTAAAAATTAGGTTATATTGCCTTTCCCCTAATCGACTTTCTGCCCGACGAATCACAACATCTGGAATTAAACAAACTGAGTACTGTTTGACATAAACTTTTGTTTCACCTAGAGCAAAGGTAGCCATAGAAGTACGTTCAATTGTGTCAGTATTTTTGCGGTAGTGGATCACACTACCGTCTCCACAGTCAATACCATGATGTTGGTAAACTCCTTCAAAGTTAAGAAACTTTTGGAATACGTAAATTTGATCTCCTCGCGCCATTATTTTCTATTGGTTTTATCCGGCACTAATCAACTAAAGTTTATCAAAACTATAGCCCTCCATTGTCAAAGGAAATATCCTCCTTGCTGGGAATTATCGGCATTTGATTAGAATCGGAAACATCTACTGAATTATTCTCTTGTGGCTGCTGGCGGCTTATGCGAATTTGGTTTAGGCGCGCTCCAGAAGCAGACACAACGGTCAATTCTAGATTTTCATAATTTAAGGTTTCACCGGGTACAGGAATTTTCTGAAACTTGTCGAGCAGAAAACCCCCCAAAGTGTGATAGTCATCAATTACAGGTAGGTTTAAATCCAAAAGTTCGTTGACTTCTTCCATATTCATCTGAGCTTGCACCAGGAAGGTATACTCGTCCAGAATTTGTACCGTCAAGTCCTCGGTTATATCAGATAATGGTCCATCACCAATAATTTCAGCAATTAAATCCTTGAGGGTGACTAATCCAGCTGTACCTCCAAACTCATCCACCACCATCACCATTGCCAAATGCGATCGCTGCATCATCGGCAGTAATTCACTCAATGGGGTAGTTTCTGGGACAAACTTAGCTGGGCAAATCGACCATTTAATCGGTGTCTGAAGTCCTAGCTTCCCTTTAGATAAAGGTTTAGCCAATTTTTTGAAGTCGATAATTCCACGAATGTCATCTAGGGATGCCCCAATCACAGGATAGCGAGAGTGACTAGTCTTAGCAACTTCCTCTAACAATATTTCGAAGGTTGCTGCATGGGAAATAGCAATAAGACTGGTACGGGGAACCATTACCTCTGCAGCTGTTACCTCCCCAAACTCAAACACATTTTTCAGTAGCTTTCTCTCTTCTGCTTCGAGTCCAATAGACTCCCGTTCAGTGGTAATAATCAGCTGCAACTCTTCCGGTGTTACACGGCTATACCAACCTTGACCAGAATATTGAACACCCACCAGCCTCAGGAGCCAGCGGGTAGATTGATTCAAAATCTGGATAAAAGGATTGAAAAACCTGGCAATTACCAGACTGGGTGGCCCCAGAAACCGTGCTAGTTGTTCTGAGTAAAGTAAAGCCAGGGATTTGGGGCAAAGTTCCCCCAAAACAATTTGTAGATACGCAATCATGAAAAATGCCACCAGGATTGCTAGGGAATGGGTAATAACTGGAGTTAGAGCTGGCGGTAGTGGTAGCTTGGCTATCCCAGCTGCTACTAAGGTTGCCATGGTAGTCTCCCCAATCCATCCCAGAGCAAGGCTCGAGAGGGTAATCCCTAACTGAGTTGTAGATAGTAATCGGTCAATGCTCTGTTGCAAAGCCTGAACCGTCTTTGCTTGCACGTCACCCGCATCTACTAATTGGCTAATCCGCGATCGCCGTACCGCCACCATGGAAAATTCAGCCGTAACAAAAAAAGCATTGATGGCTATCAGCAGTAGCACTGATAACAATCCCAGGAAAACCTCTCCCTCAGAGAGGCTAATAGAAGCATCCACTGTTAGAAGAACCATCAGGTTGGCAACCATAGAAAAAGTGAAAGGTCAAAGCAAATAATTTTCATTTTTTGCTGGTTATGGTTGCCTTTTGATGTGTCTTCCTAGACCTAGGGCAGCTTGGTATGGAGTTATCGCTTACCATCAAAAACTTATCAGTTGTATTATGGGGTTTTCAGTTGTATGACTAGCATTTCCTTGAGCTAGTTCAGGAGTGCCAGTCAAGGGAATTTAAACTGGCTGGCGAGACTGGCTGGTGAAACTTACTGCCGAAACTGGCGCGCGTTGTTTCCTGTGAACATATGTTTTACCATAACTTTAACGTTTTATGCTTAATAAGCATTCCCTCGACCTGCTTCCTTATTTAACTACAGGAATCTGAGACATTTTCAACTGTAGTTTTTGATCCGGATAATCAGTCAGTGTCAGGGAAAGCTTCTCGGAGTTCTCTAGTAAAGCTGTCGGTATGCTCACTGTTCCAGAAAACTCCTTGCCATTAGCCGGTAATTCTCCTGGTAAGCCTTCCGTAATTGCACTTAGGGCACGACCACGATCATCGGTAACATTCAAAAAGCTGTACAGAAACCTGACTGGATTAGAACTCTGATTCTTCAAGCTGACATCCAACATTAAAGAACCCTCTTGCACACTGGCAGAATTTACCGCTAGGGTGACTCCCTTATCCTGACTTTTAACCGGTAAATTTAGCTTAGGGTTTTTCCGAGTGAAGGATGCCTCTTGAGTCAATACATCAGACGATGACTCCTTCTGAGCGGGCTTAGACCAACTAATTTGCTTAGTTCTCTGGCTGTTTTTCTTAGCCGGAGGATTTTTACCCTTATTGTGTATGTGGGCGTGAACGTTAACCAAAATATCCTTCTCGCTCACAATCAAGACCCCTTCTTTACCAGAAGAAGAGCCCTTATTTCCTGTCAACTTTTTCTTAGGGTTAGTATCCGGTTGAGTAACTCCTTTTAGGGCTTCGTGACCGAGAGAGAATCCCCAAAAGGCACTCACGACACCTGCACCTAACATCATGGTCAGTAGAACTATGGTTAGCGCTACAGTTGTGTTGAATTTCATAGGGTGATTAACGTTATTCCGAATTACCGAACTTTTCGTGCTGTATTATAGTCCTGCTATACAGCTAGACTATCTTATGTTCTGTGAATTATCGGATAAATCGGGAATTTCTAGTTAGTGGTGTTGCAATAACCTGATTCAGGCTACCATAATAGAAAGGAATGACCCAGGGTTGGCCGAGCGGTTGAGGCAGCAAACTCATAATTTGCCCTAGGCAGGTTCAACTCCTGCACCCTGGATTGAACACTTGCAGTCAGCTACTACTATCACCCCATACTGATCAACGCCCATACTCATCTGCGCAGCTGTGGTAAAGGCTGCGGTGCCAAGAAAAATTCTTGGTTTTCCACTTGGATGGGGATATCACTAGATTGTTCTAGCAACCGTAGGGAAGTATTGTAAGGGTTTGGTAAATCCAGAGTACGAATCACAGGGCCACTGGAAACTTGCTGCTCTAGTACATCCCGATAAAGATTAATCACACGCTCAGCATCCCGCTCAAGTGCCAGTTCTGGAAAAGCAGGTGGCCATCCAGAACCGAAAATTGTATCGATTTGACTCTTGATGCTCCTGTTTTCGAAAAAGTCCCCAGAGTCATTAAAAAAAGCGTTTTCAAAAGCCTCAGGTAAAGTTACTAGAGGAATTAGCTCCAAGTCCTCTGAATTAGTTTCTGCTATGGCAGCACCTGCTCCTAGACTAGCAGTGGCTGCTATAACTACAACGCTAAACAGCTTTTCCCAACGCATTTGCATCGCAATCACCCGTAGTTTTCCTCAATAGTATCCGATAGTGACATCCTCCCGACGCTCACCCGAAGCGGGTAGAGCGCGGGCTTCCCAAGATCGCTCTTGAGGTTTCCTGCTTGATCGGGGTTCCCAGGCAACCATCCTCCACAGGCAGTATCACCGTCTGTCCAACGGCTACAAGACCTCGTTGTGCCACCACCTGAGCGGCAGCGACATCTCGGTCAGTTATATATCCACATTCAGGGCAATGATGCACTCGTTCACTCAGTTCCTTTTTACCAGTATGCGCTCCACATTGAGGGCAGATCTGGCTGGTGCGATTAGGGTCAACCTTGGCAAAGAAAACACCTCGCTTCCAGCAAACCCACTTGAGAATTTCCAGGAAGCTACCCCATGCCGCATCCAAACAATGCTTTGCCAACATGCCGCGACTGGTGATCAAGAGATTCAAGTCCTCAGCAAAAATCATTCCAGCCATGTCGCAAAGTTTGTGAGCCGTCAGGAAGTGGAACTCTCGGCGAACGTTGTGGATGTGTTCATGCAATGCACGAATCTTGGCTTGAATCTTCCGGTAGTTAGCAGAACCCTTTTTCTTGTTTCTCAATTTGCGTTGCAGCCATCGAAGCTTGCTTTGCAAATCCACGAAAAAGCGAGGGCGTTCTACCA
>NZ_JAAHHS010000262.1 GCF_010692395.1 Moorena sp. SIO3H5 | reverse complement strand
TGAACCTGCGTCCGCACCTTGTAAGCCCCGTGGAAACCCCCAAGACCGCGCTGCATCGCTTGTCAGGTTGAGGGTGGCTCGCTAGCCAGGTATTGCCCGTTGGATTGGGGTGGGATAAATTATCCCAAATTTAAACCCTCAAAGCTGATTTGATGCACCGCTAAGCTAGTTTTTACCCCCTAAGCAGGTCTTTCTAAGCAGGTCTTTTAAGTGTGCCGTTTAGTCTCCCGTTTAGTCTGCCATTACTATGGGCGACAGAACTATGGGCGACAGACACCCGCTTTTCACAAGGCTAGACACCTTGTCTACAGCTCCATTCTCTTGGTGCGCGTTCCCTTGGCTAGGAAACCTCGCGCCTTGTCTTGATGCAATAGCGAGTGGGGGGGACCCCCAAGACCGCGCTACCTCGCTGCATCGCTGTCGCACCGCAATCTAAAAGACCAAGAATAATGTCTGATTCAGGATTGACCAGATTACTTCCCCTAGTGGTGGAGTTTCTAATTCCAGCCCCTAGTTAAAGCCTGTAGCTTGTTTACGGAGGTAGTACTACAGAACCATACAAGTCGTAGAAATCACAATCAGTAATTTCTGCTGATACTATGGTTCCTGCATAGGCATCACCTTGAACGTAGACCAATCCATCCACCTCAGGGGCAAACCTGGCACTGCGACCAATAAATTCACCCGTTAAGGGATTTTCTTGTTCTATGAGAACATCAACGATCTTGCCCAGACAGTTTTGATTTTTTTTCAAGGAAATCGGTTGTTGAACTGCCATCAGGGCATCCCGTCTGGCATCCATCACCCCTTGGGGCAACTGATTAGGCAATTTGTATGCTGCTGTTCCCTCCTCCGCAGAAAAGGTAAACACTCCAACATGGTCAAATTCATGATGCTGGACAAATTCCAGCAAGTGTTCAAAGTGCTGCTCTGTCTCGCCGGGAAACCCGACAATAAAGGTGGTTCGCAACACTGCATCAGGAAGTGCAGTTTTGAGTTGCTTGATGATAGTGTCATTTACTCGTCCCTGCCAAGGACGGTTCATGGAGCGGAGGATTTCTGGATGGGAGTGCTGTAGAGGCAAATCGAGATAAGGAAGAACATTATGAGTTTCCTGAATGGCTTTAGTCACGGATGGGGTTAAACCCGTGGGATAGGCGTAGTGAATCCTAATCCAGGGGATGTCTACTTCACCTAATGCTCTCAACAGTTCTGCCAGTTTCGGTTCGCCGTATATGTCTAAACCATAGTTGGTGGTGATTTGGGAAATTAAAATCAGCTCTTGAACCCCTTGAGATGCCAACTGCTCAGCTTCCGCAACAATGGATTCTATGGTACGCGATCGCTGCTTTCCCCGGAGGTGCGGAATGATACAGAAGGAACAGCGGTAATCACACCCTTCTGCCACCCGTAGGTAAGCAACCCCTTCAGAAGTTGTTCGGTAGCGTGGCGTTGTTTCGTCAGCAATGTAGGTTGGTTCAGTAGAAACCTCTTGAACGCGATCGCCTGTTTCTACTCTTTGGATTACATCTACTATTTTATGGTAGTCTCCGGTTCCCACCACTGCCACTGCCTCAGGCAACTCTTCCAATAGTTGGCCTTGGAAGTGTTGAGCCATACAGCCCGTGATCACTATTTTTTTATCAGCTTCAGCCAGTTCTACTAGCGTGCGGACTGATTCTCGCCGCGCTTGTTCTATAAAACTACAGGTATTTACAATAACATACTCAGCTAATTCTTCATTGGCATCAACCTGGTATCCTGCCTGCACCAGCAGACCCAGCATATGTTCGGTATCAATGCGATTTTTCTCGCACCCCAAGTGAGATATTGCTACAGTTGGCTTTTTGCCCATTCATTACATCATCTTATATGATATACGACTTAGTGGCATAATCTACTGCCCTTTAGCAGAACCTTACACCAATTGACCATCGATTCTGGTTTGTCAGTGATGTGCTCTACTCCTAATTTGCTCTCCTATTCTACTAGTACTGATGTTCCATATTGATTTCACGATCAAAACCTATAAACTTATTCTAAATTAAATTTTATTAAAATATTCAAAAAAATATTAGGAATTATAAAAATCTCCCTACTCCAAGGGGCTCGTGTTGGTTACCTCGGTCTATGGGGGAGCTCACAGGGGTAGGTTTTTAACAAAGAAGTGAGGTGTGGGGTGTGGGGTGTGGGGTCTAGGGTGTGGGTGATAAGAAGGCGCTGCCTCCCCAAGACCGCGCAAATCACGCTTGTCGTTGTCAGCCATGCTTTGCGCGAGTGGGGGAAACCCCCGTGAGGCCACTGCATCGCTTGTCTGTACCCCCACACCCCACACCCCACACCCAATACCCCACACCTGAGGTCAAAGTAAAAAACCTACCCTTATGAGGTCTATGGGGGAGGGGGGTGCTGATCTCGGCTATTCACGCAATTCCGGTCCCAAAGCTCAAAGTTGACAGGACAAAGGTACAATCTACTGGTAATATAGGTAGTCCTATTTTACCCTTGACCTAGAATCAGTAGGCAGTAGAGATAAAAACAGATGTAGTCGTTTTAGGGCTCACCTCTATCTTGGTGCGCGTTCGGTGTGGGCGTTGAACCTCGCGCCTGGTCGCACAGCACCATTAATGCCAGTGGTAGACCGATGCCAGAAACGGCATTCGACCCTACTCTCAATTTCCAAGTGTTCTATAGGGGGCGCTGGTCCTCTCTATCTGTAGCTTTTCCTCCCCGCTCCCTGATGAGATGGGGCTTCCAAACATCCATCGATTGTGAACTTAGAGCAAATTTTCCAGACACCGAATCCGATCATAGGAGTTGTGCATTTGCTGCCACTCCCTACTTCCCCGCGCTGGGGCGGTAGCCTGCAAGCTGTGATTGACCGAGCCGAGCAAGAGGTCACCGCCTTAGGCTCTGGTGGAGTCGATGGGGTGATTGTTGAAAATTTTTTCGACGCCCCATTTACCAAAAACCAGGTCGATCCAGCAGTAGTCAGTACCATGACGATCATAGTCCAGCGACTGATGAACCTGGTTCCCATACCAATAGGGATCAATATATTACGCAATGATGCTCATAGTGCTTTGGCAATTGCTACTTGTGTAGGGGCTAAATTTATCCGCGTTAATGTTTTGACTGGGATTATGGCAACAGACCAGGGGTTAATTGAGGGACAGGCTCATACACTCTTGCGCTACCGTCGGGCACTGGGTAGTGATGTTAAGATTATTGCCGATGTTCTAGTCAAACATGGACAACCTTTGGAATCACCGGATATCACCATAGCTGTACAAGAAACCTTAGAGCGGGGGTTAGCTGATGGTGTGATTCTATCTGGCTGGGCAACCGGTACTGCTACTAATCCCCAAGACCTGGTTTTAGCCTCGGCGGCGGCTAAGGGCAAACCAGTGTTTATTGGCAGTGGCGCTAATTGGGAAAATATCTCTACCCTGATGCAATATGCTGACGGGGTAATTGTCTCTAGTTCCCTCAAGCGTCGTGGACAAATTGATCAACCTATTGACCCGATTAGGGTAAGTCAATTTGTGGAAGCAGTACGCAGTAGTGTGTCTGCTAAACAAGAACAAAAACCAATTGTTTGAAGGATGAACGCGATCGCGTGGCCTTTTGGCCAAGGTTGTCTGTCAGAATGCAGAATGTAGAATGAGCGCATTCTTAATGCTACATTCTTAATTCTTAATTCTTAATTCAACAAGATTGTTCCGCTATTCGTCGCCGCAAGGCCAAGCTTCACCTTCAACAGACAGTATGTCACCTTGGTTTCTGTCTATTGGTTGTTTGAGTTGATAACGTAGTAGTTAGTACTTTCAAGCAACCCCTATTCCTAATTATCTAGATTATGAGTGTGAGTCGCAGGCGTTCTGTCCCCTGGATTTATCGTTGGTCCCGTCAGCTGATTGCTGCGATCGCTGTCGTGGGTGCCCTGTTAACTGCTTATCTGACTGTGGTTAAACTGACAGGTGGTACTGCAGTTTGCAGCGCGGGTGCAGCTAATGCTTCCAGCTGTAATGATGTCCTTTCCAGCCCTTATGCTAGTATATTTGGTCTGCCACTAACCTTGTTTGGCTTCCTGGCATACACCAGTATGGCTACATTTGCCTTGGCTCCCTTGTTAGTCAAGGGAGACCCAAAGAAGGGACTTCGCTCAAAACTAGAAAATTGGACTTGGTTACTGCTGTTGGCAGGTGCAGCAGCTATGACAGTTTTCAGTAGCTACTTGATGTACTTGTTAGCGTTTGAGATCCAAGCACTCTGTATATACTGCATCACTTCAGCATTATTTGCCATTAGCCTGCTAGTCCTAACCCTTGTGGGTCGCAGTTGGGAAGATATTGGTCAAATTTTCTTTATCGGTCTGATCGTGGGCATGATCACCTTGGTGGGTACCTTAGGCGTTTATGCTAATGTTGGGGAATCCGTTGCTACATCAGCAGATAATGGTGGTCCAATTCCCACAGCCTCTGGTGCGCCAAACGCAGCTATTGGTGGCTGGAAAGTTAACACAACCTCTGGTCAATCGGAAATTGATCTGGCGCGTCATTTGACTGAAGTTGGTGCTAAGAAATACGGAGCTTACTGGTGTCCCCACTGCTATGAGCAGAAGCAACTGTTTGGAAAACAGGCATTCTCTCAAATCAATTATATAGAGTGTGCTCGTGATGGCAAAGATGCTCAGACACAAGCTTGTATCGCTGCTGGAATTAAATCCTATCCTACTTGGCAAATTAATGGCGAATTGCTTCCTGGTGTCCAAACTCTAGAAGAATTGGCTAATGTCACTGACTATAAAGGCTCAAGGGACTTTAAGTATTATTTGCCAGGACGATCTTAGGATTTGAAGGCAAAAGGTAAAGACAGGGAAGTGTGGGGAGATCAGGGGATGGGGAGATGGGGAGATACGGAGATAGGGAGATGGGGAGATGGGGAGATGGGGAAATTTTGATTAAGGGTTCTCATATTAATAAGGTAAACAAGATTTTTTCCCTGTTCCCGATTCCCGATTCCTGATTCCCGATTCCCGATTCCTGATTCCCAATTCTAAATTATAACTTCCCGATTCCCGATTCCCGATTCCCAATTCCCGATTCCCTTGGATAATTCACGAAATCTCAATGTCGTAGTCATTGGTGGTGGAGCCGCTGGTTTTTTTGGGGCAATTACCTGTGCAACTACTCATCCCCATACCAATGTCACTCTGCTAGAAGCCTCACGCCAGCCATTATCGAAGGTACGCATATCTGGTGGTGGACGGTGTAATGTTACTCATGCTTGTTTTGATCCAGCCCAATTGGTACAAGCTTACCCGAGGGGAAGCAAAGCATTGCGAGGAGCTTACACCCGCTTTCAAGCGAAGGATACCATTGCTTGGTTTGGGGCTCACGGTGTTGAGCTGAAAACTGAGGCCGATGGCAGGATGTTTCCGATTACTGATAGTTCGGAAACAATTGTTGATTGTCTCTTACAAGTGGCTAAGAGGGCAGGGGTGAAGATTCGCACCAGTAATCCGGTTAAGTCGATCTCTCGGCAATCTTCCCAACAGCCGACTCCTGAGACGCCACACCAGACCCCAGGAGGATTTGAAATTGGGTTGAGGAATGGAGAGACCATCAGATGCGATCGCGTTTTAGTTGCTACTGGTAGCAATCCCCTAGGCTACCGTTGGGCAAAAGCCTTAGGTCATAAAATCGAAACCCCGGTTCCCTCTCTATTCACCTTTAATATCCCAGACTCCCGTTTACAGGATTTAGCTGGGGTGAGTGTTAAACAGGTCTGCCTGAAATTACCCGATGCTGGTAAAACCTTGAAAGAACAAACGGGACCATTGCTCATTACCCACTGGGGTTTAAGTGGTCCAGTGGTACTCAAGCTTTCTGCTTGGGGGGCGAGAGTGTTGCATGAACACCATTATCAAATGCCCTTGTTGGTGAATTGGCTTCCTGAGTACAACCCAGACCGATTGCGCAAATTACTCCTAGATGTTAAATCCCAGTTACCTCGACGCTTCATTACTACTAGTTGTCCCATTCCTATCCCAAAGCGCCTTTGGGTGAGTTTAGTTACTAGTGTGGGAGTGGGAGCACAAAACCGTTGGGCTGAGTTATCCAAAAAAACCGTACATCAGTTAGTTCAAGAACTGACTCAGGGACGCTATTTGATTCAAGGTAAAGGAGTTTTTAAGGAAGAGTTTGTTACTTGTGGTGGTGTTAGTCTCAAAGAAGTGAATTTCAAGACTATGGAAAGCCGCCAATGTCCAGGTCTTTACTTTGCTGGAGAAATTCTCGATATTGATGGAATTACCGGGGGATTTAATTTTCAGAGTGCTTGGACAACGGGTTGGTTAGGAGGTCAAGGGATTGGTAATAGTTAATATAGCGCTACGCTTAGCCTCAGAAGTCAGAAGTCAGAAGTCAGAAGTCAGAAGTCAGAAGTCAGAAGTAACCTATCACTAAGTTTCGGAGTTTATTAATGTCCTGACCTTCATGGGTAGTGCTATACCGTGATAATTGGTATGAGCGAACAAGATGAGCCAACCCTAGGAATCGGAATAGACAGCAGCGCAATCTCTCTTCTAACCTCTCGACGTCTTGCCGGAACTAGTTAAAGAGAAAAATATCCATGTAAATCTCTTCAAGATGAAAGTCTTCCGATCCATTGAGCAGAGCGATTAATTCATCTCCAGTCTCATAAATACCATTGTTATTAGTGTCTCGATAAATACCTGTACCTTTGTTTGAGCCAAGCTCAACATATGCTTGCACCACATAGTCACTAGCGTCACCCTCAAGGTGGATTTCGTCACCTTCTGAAATTTTGAAATCCGAGATCAGGGCATAATCACTGTCACCATTAGTATTATAGTAAACAGTGATGTCACCCAGAACAAACTTATCTGCCCCTGCACCACCAGTAAGAGTATCTATTCCCTCACCACCATACAGCATGTCATTACCTATACCAGACCGAAGTTGATCATCTCCTCTGCCTCCATACATAGTATCATTCCCTGCATCCCCATTGAGAATGTCATTGCCTGCCCCCCCATTGAAAAAGTCATCACCTTCCCCTCCGTAAAGGGTATCATGATCGTCGCCACCATCTAGGATGTCACTCCCTACACCTCCCTTCAGTGTATCTTTACCTTTGTCACCTTGGAGGGTATCATCCCCTGCATCTCCATTGAGAATGTCATTGCCTCCACCACCGTTGAGGAAGTCATCACCTTCGCCACTACTTAATGTATCATGTCCGTCACTACCATATAAGGTGTCATTATCTATACCAGACCGAAGTTGATCATCTCCTTTGCCTCCATAGAGAAAATCATCCCCTGCATCTCCATTGAGAATGTCATTGCCTCCACCACCGTTGACTAATTCATTACCTTCCCCTCCGTATAGGAGATCATGACCTTCGCCACTATCTAGGATGTCATTCCCTAGACCTCCCTGGAGTGTATCATTACCATTGTCACCGTTGAGGGTATCATCTCCTACATCTCCATTGAGAAGGTCATGGCCTGCACCACCGTTGACAGAGTCATGACCTTCCCCTCCGTATAGAATATCATGATCGTTGCCACCATCTAAAATGTCATTTCCTAGACCTCCCTGGAGTGTATCTTTACCATTGTCACCGTTGAGGGTATCATCTCCTGCATGTCCATTGAGAAGGTCATTGCCTCCGCCACCGTGGAGAAAGTCATAACCTTCGTCTCCGTTCAGGAGATCATGACCTTCGCCACCATCTAAAATGTCATTCCCTACACTTCCATTGAGTGTATCATCACCATTGTCACCGTTGAGGGTATCATCTCCTGAATCTCCATTGACAAGGTCATTAGCTCCACCACCGTTGATAAAGTCATTACCTTCGTTTCCATATAGGCTATCATTATCTTCGCCACCATCTAAAATGTCATTGCCTAGACCTCCATTGAGTGTATCATCACCTTTGCCTCCATATAGAGTATCATCTCCTGCATCTCCATTAAGAAGGTCATTACCTCCACCACCGTTTATAAAGTCATTCCCATCACCACTGGTGATATATTCTTGAGCATCAGTACCAAAAAACACGTCATCTCCTGGATAAAGTGCTGGCATTAGAGAAAGGTCATCATTGTAGTAAAATCGCGCAACATCATAGGCATTCTCTTCCAAAACCTGGTCTTCAGTTACCGATGCCCAGTAGCCAAATCCTCGAATTATTTCCCTGTTGTTTATACCTTTAACTTCACCATTTCTCAGAATTTCTTCTCCGGAAGTGCGGGTATTGCCCTCAATACTGATTTCCCCATTTGGAAGGATCCTAGTTTGTTGCCAGGCTATTGCCTTGTCAATCATTTCTATGACTTCAGCAGTCAGGGCTTCTTCTGGGAAGTAGCTCACCCATTGCGCTGCATAGACTACACCCACCATTTGGTAGCTGCTATCAGAACCTCCAAGTTCGGGATTAACTCCGTCTGACTGTTGGAGTGCTAGACCATCTTCCAGGTACTGACGGGCATAATCCATTAGTTCCGAATTACCTGTTAGCTGATTTGTTAGTCCCAAAGCAGTGGCAACAACATAACGGCGATGAGTGTAGGGTTTGTTGTGACTGATCCCTGTCTCCCAAACTTCCGGTTGAATCATCCAAGCGGCTGCATCTGTTAATTTTTCTTTGTAAGCGTCAATAACATCTGCATACTGTTGAGAGTAGGAAGAGCCCTGAATCAGCAGGAGGCTACGAGCTACTGCATGGACAAATAGGGCAGTACTATGAAAGGCGTCACCTGTGCCTTCAAAACCGCCATCGGCAGATTGCTGAGCAAACCCCCAATCGAACATCTTTAATCCTGCTTCAATAGCGGCTTGATCTTCGTTTATTAAACCGCTAACTATAGCTTCTTCACTCTGCCGCTGTGCTTCGATATACCAGCTTTCTGCTTGGTTGTTTTCCCAATCAGCATTGATTCCCACAGCGCCACTTGTTGCCATCGAATTATAAGTATTCCATGGTCTGGCGTGAATAACATTAGCAACTAAATCTGTGGATTCATGCAAAAAATCTGTATTCATTATTAATTTCGCCTAATTTTCAACAACTTCTAGAAAACTTTAAGGGTTTGTGTAAAAGTTAGCATGCTGATGTTTAAGATAGTGTTCGCGCAACGTTTGCAATACCGAATCTTTAAAAAAAATTAGCGTAAATTAAAATTTAAATACTGGAAGATCTTATCTGTAATGTTGAGCGTTTAGGCATTAAACAGATAACTACCGCTACCATCCCCCCGTGCTGCCTTCGATAGTGTAAACCCTTTGATCATGTCCTATCTCTCTATCTATATATCTCCTGATCTCCCCACACTCCCGATCGTTTGTATAAAAATGAGTCCACTCCGAGATCCGCTGTTTCCTGTTACATAAACTTCATAAAGTTTGTCCTTAATCACTATTATAAGTGCTATATATTAAGCTTGAGTAAACAATTTTAAAAAGTTATACATCAACATCAACATCGCAAACAATTAAATGTACATGTAAGCAAATATTACGCCTAAATAATAGTAAGTAAAGTAAAGTGAAGTAAAGTAAATAACTTCCAAAAGGAAGCTTCTCTTACAACTAATTCAACTGAAAAATATCCTGGAACTTAGTGATGAAATATCAAACTCTACGTGTTTTACATCCTCTTGCTAGTCGCTCAATTACTGTTGTCATTCCTTGCTTGAACGAAGAAGGAAACTTAGAAAAGTTATTCTGGGATTTACAGTTGACTTTTGATAATCTTGGCTTTACTCTGCCAGTACTTCTGGTTGATGATGGCAGTGTAGACCAGACTCCCCAAATCTTAGTATCTCTACAAAAAAAGTACTCCTTCTTAAGGGTGATTCGCCATCCCCAAAGACGAGGTGTTGCAGCTGTGTGGCGTACCGCCATCATCAACACCAACACCGATTGGATTTTCTGGGGTCAAGCCGATCTCGAATCAGATTTTAAAACCGACCTTCCGGCTCTGTTAGAAGCTTGTGGGCCTGATGTCGATGGTGTTGCTGGTTGGCGGCAGAAGCGTGGTGACAATAAACTACAAACTTCTAAATTTGCCAATGGTAGCTGTCGCCTAGCTTTTGGGATGAAAATTCACGACATGAACTGGATTAAACTGGTGCGTCGGGATTTGCTAACTTCTTTGCCCATTGAAAAAATTACCCATCGCTTCCTACTAGCAGTGCTAGCAGGTCAGGGTTACAACATTACGGAAGTACCTACACCGTGGCATAACCGCTATTCCGGAGTCTCTAAATTTGGTCGTAAGCGGCTGCTCAAGTCAGCAATCGACTTTTCCAGGGTTTTCTGGTGGTTCTATATTGAAAACCCTGTTGTTCGGCTAAACCAATATACATCAGGATTGGTCAAAGCCAGCAAGTTTGGGATAGGTGATTCCCAGGTAGTTTCCCAGACCGATTCAAATACTTAAATTCCGTGTTGAAGCGAAATCATAAAGACTTTCAAGGTTTTGAACGATAATCTTTGAACTTACTCAACTGGATCGTTTTTTGAAAGAAAATTTTTGCTATTGCTAATCGATAGGAGTTTTATCAAAAATTTTCTTTCTTCGATTTATCGAAGAAAAACTCACAAAAATTATCCATAGTTTGACAGGCATTGACCAACACATCATTAGGTAATAGTTTCAGCAAGTAACAAATAGATAACTTTGCCGATAACAATATATTAGGGTAAACGTTTGATCTCAATTTGCTACTTCAGAGCCACCTCGTTAGTTTTCCAATTTCAGTGTTAACTTGACTTGATTTGTAAAAAAAGGAGTTAGAAATAATGACTACTGCACCTGATTACGCTAATCCTGTTTACGGTAATTCTGGTAATAATCGAATTGACGGCAGTTACGATGAAGATTACTTAATCGGTGCAGCTGGTGCCGATACTTTAAAAGGTTATAACAGTAATGATCTGTTATATGGTGAAGCTGATAACGATTTTATTTACGGTGGAGACA
>NZ_JAAHHS010000261.1 GCF_010692395.1 Moorena sp. SIO3H5 | reverse complement strand
TTGGACTCGGTCATGGAGAAATTTAAAATTGAGAATGACCAGTTGAGACTCGATAATTTCTTGATCACTAGTTTTCAGCTCAGATGTTGGCAACACGAATCCTTCTTGAATAGCACTCAGTAAATCCTTAAAGGTATCTGTTAAGGACTTTTCATAGACAATTGACAGAGTAGTGAGGTTAAAATAATTACCGACACAAGCCGCTAGTTGCAACACTTTCTGGGTAGCAGCTGGGAGTTTTTTGAGCTTGCTGACCATCAACTCTACCACATTATCAGTAATCCCTACCGACTCAATTTCAGAAATATCCCAATGCCATTGAGCTTGATGTCCATCTTTAGGAGCCTTAAACCTTACTAGATTTTCCGCGTGAAGTGTTTGGAGAAACTGGTTGACAAAGAAAGGATTACCAGCGGTTTTATTCACCACCAATTTAGCTAATGGTATCACTGACTCTCCCTGAGTTTGTAAGGTATCAGCAATTAGTTGATTGATCTGATTTTCTTGTAAAGGCGCTAAGGTTATTTGCTTTAAAGTAACCCCCAATTCTCCCAGCTTATCTAGGGTTAGCATCAGGGTATGAGTGGCGTTGACCTCGTTATCCCGATAAGCACCAATTAACAGTAAGTACTCCGTTTCTTCATTAGTCATGATCAGCTCAATCAGCTTCAGTGTAGCGGTATCTGCCCACTGAAGATCATCAAGGAAAATCACTAGGGGATGCTCCTTAGCACAAAAGAGTTTGATGAAGTTCTGGAAAACTAAATTAAAGCGGTGTTGAGTCTCAGTAGGGGGAAGAGTTGCTACGGTGGGCTGTTTGCCAATAATTAGTTCTACTTCAGGAATCACATCAATGATCACCTGTCCATTAGGATGGAGTACTGCTAAGAGTTTTTCTCGCCACTGGTTGAGTTGGTCTTCTGGTTCACTCAGCAGTTGTTGGACTAAACTAGAGAAGGCACTGACAATAGCAGAGTAGGGGATATTGCGCTGAAATTGGTCAAATTTTCCAGAAATAAAGTATCCTCTTTGCCGAGTGATTGGTTTGTAAATTTCCCGTACTAGTGCTGATTTACCAATGCCAGAATAACCACTGACTAACATCATTTCAGTTCGAGACCGGGGATTGCTTAAATTTTGGACTGGTTTGGAGCTGAAGTTAGATGTTCTTGGTTCTTGGTTCTTGGTAGTGGCGATCGCTGCCACTCGCTCAAAGGCAACTAACAGTATCTGGACTTCTTGCTCTCTACCATAGAGTTTCTGCGGAATGTGAAAGGTTTCCGAAATGTCTTGCTTACCTAGGGGAAATGGTTCGATGTTGCCAGTGGTCTGTAACTGGTTCAAGCATTTTTCTAAATCTGCTTTGATGCCCCACGCACTTTGATAACGCTCCTCAGCGGTTTTTGCCATTAATTTTAGGACAATATCTGACAACAGTTGAGGAATCTGTGGAGAGGTTAAGGTTAAGGTTTGTTGTTGATGGGGAGGGATAGGTTGTTTGGCAAGATGACAATGGACTAACTCCATCGCCTCAGTAGTCTCAAAGGGGAGTTTGCCTGTGAGTAATTCATAGAAGGTAACCCCAAGAGAGTAGAAATCTGTACGGTAATCTAGGCAACGGTTCATTCTCCCGGTCTGCTCTGGGGAAATATAGGCTAATGTTCCTTCTAGAACATGGGGATTTTTTAAGGTGGGAGTTTCTCTGAGTAACTGGGTAGAAATGCCAAAGTCGATAAGTTTGATTTCCTCGGTATCTGGGTTATAAATGATATTACTGGGATTAATATCTTTATGGATAATGTTGACTCCATGAATCGCCCCTAAGCTATCGGTGATTTGGATAGCTAATCTCAAAAATTCTTCTAGGGGAAACTGGCGTTTAGTTAGCCAATTAGTTAAGGAGTCTCCCCCAAAGTCCTCGAAGGTAATAATCAGTGTATTCTGATACTTATATAAATCATAGGCTTTGATAACTCCTGTAAAATTTAGAGAGTGAATGAGTTGATATTCTTGTTTATATCTGGTCAATTCTGATTCGGTGGGATAATCTTGCTTGAGGACTTTGATAATCACCGATTGATGGTCGTTATCTCTAATCCCGCGATAAACGATTGAATTAGAACTTTCGTAAATTTTAGTGTTAACTTGATAGCCGTTAAGAGTAATCATAGATAGCAGAGAACAGGGAATAGAGAACAGGGAATAGAGAACAGGGAGCAGGGAGCAGGGAGCAGAATGTAGGGTGCCTTAGGGCTGGGCTTGTACTCATTTTCCACTTCGTCTTCAGGGTTGGGACAGCCCGGCAGAAGATTGTAACGGGCAAGATGCCCGTTCCACAGCTGATGCCCGTTCCACAGCTGATGCCCGTTCCACAGCTGATGCCCGTTCCACGGCTGATGCCCGTTCCACGGCTGATACCCCTTCCACGACTGATGCCCATTCCACACACTGGGTCAAACAGCTTTAATGAGATGCATCCCTTAAGAGCATCCTGGTGCTAGATTAGGTGCTCCATCAATCTATCAAAGGGACTACAGTCAAAGAATTCCCTAAACTGTTGCGACATTAACACTAAATTAATTGTGAGAATTTTTGATATGAAGTTCCCGATTCCCGATTCCCGATTCCCGATTCCCGATTCCCTACTCCCTGCTCCCTAGTCCCTTTGCAGATAATTTTGACCGCCGATGGATAATTCGATCCACAATAAAAGCAGCGAACGCACCAACGCCAACACCAAGCAAAATATGAAATACCACAAACACGAAACTGTAACTCAAGCAAGGCTGGAGTCCAGCTTCAGGACTAGGACAATCTAAGGATCCGTTCCGGTCTAGTTTGGTCAGGATCGCTTCTAGAGGTTGTTTAGCATCGGTTTGGGAAGAAATACCACTGACTGCTAGGCCGGTACCGACGGAGGTGATCCAAAGTTGTAGTCTTTTCTCCTGTTTCTCAGCTTCTTTGTCTCGGGCTCGATCAGCCTCCTCCTTCAAAGTGAAAAGCGACATCATCAGTAGTTTTATCCTTGAGCAGGTCTACTCGATATCCTGACTGTTCTTCAATTTCAAGCTGCTTAGTCACTCCAAAGTTTTGAGAGATAATCTCGTTGCACTTGTCCCAGAGTAAGGTAGTTGGCTGACTAGTTTTTAGATGAAAGGCAAATAAATGGACATTAGGCGCATAGACTTTAGAGGTCATGGGTATTTTTTTAAAATAGCAATTGTTGTTTTTAGGGAGCAGGGACCAGCGATGCAGCGCGGTCTTGGGGGTTTCCCCCATGAGCGACTGCATCAAGACGGGAGCAGGGAACAGGTAAGAGTGAATTCGGAAGTGGAAACCGGTAAAAAATTATGTGGGTGTTGCTTATTAATAGAATGATTTTAAGAGTTTTTAGGTGCCCTTGACCTATTAAGAATTAAATTCGCCACGGGTCGCACCTGTAGAATGGGCATCTTGGTGGAACTGGCATCTTGCCAGTTACAATCTTCGGGCGGGCAGGATGCCCACTCTACTGAGATCTCCCTACTCCCTATTCCCTATTTCCTGTTCCCTGTTCCCTCTTCTCCCTTCCCTTTACTATTAAGTTTATCCTTTACTTGCTCGCGCAGTTCCTGAAACCAATTCTCAAGGCGATCGGGCTGAATAGGTTCAGTGGGAGGAACTTTGCCAAGCTCTGTCTTGTCCTTGTCAAATTTTCTGAGTTTATCCCTGATTGTCAGCCGTTCCTTAAACCAATTCCTGAGAATTTCCTCAACATTTTCTGGTGGGTTACTCTGCAAACGGGCTAATGTCCGGTCTAAGTCCTGTAAGTCTTCCCTAGAAAACCGTTCCGGTCTGGTTTCCAGGAAGTCGGTAAATACTAGAAGTTGAGGGTCAGAAATCATGATTTTACTCTCCAATTACACAAAATGCTGCCCAGTAGTAGGGGTTTTTGAAAGGTTGCTCATCTGAGTTAAACCAATCCAGTGCTTGTTCAATTTTTTTCATCAAAGAGTTATCTAAAGGTAACTGCATACTCCAGGTTAGCAACTGAGCCTGGGTGCTATCCCGCAGCCAGAATTGGGCTTGATTAAGGGCAACTGCTAAAGCCATTTGCTCTCGTAGATTCTGATAAAATTTAATCATCAACAACGCTGTGGATAAATCGTTTACCATCCACAAGCTACTAACTACCGCTGGAGTTCCAGCCACTAGAAAACCACTAGGTAAACCAATGTATTCATCGCTAATGTTAGTGTAATCAATCAATCCCGTTTCACAAGCAGAAAGGGTGACCAGCCGACATTGTTCTAGTTGTAAATCAAAGACTTCATCGATAGTCAGACACTTCTCTAGGTCAACTACTTCCTCTTCACTTATTCGTAAATAGCGCTCCGAATTGGGTTCAGCAGCTGGGGATTTGTCGGCATTGGCCAGGATTAGAGCCGATTTACGGGGTTCTTGGAAATTAAAGTAACCGTGACAGCTAAAATGTAAATAGTGGTAAGTGTTGAGAGGTTTGCGATCGATGGCGGCTTTGGTGGCAGCGTTTTCCACAAGAACCTCTGGCTTTGGTGGTTCCTTGAAATAGCTTTTAATTACGTCTACTTCGATAGTAGTGTAATCTAAATCAGCACTAGGATTTTGAACCGCAAACAGGTGGGTAAACTCTTCTGGGCGTTTTCTAGTTTTAGCAAGTTGCAGTAGTTGACAGCTAGGGGCGTAACTTACCCCTGCTGGAAACCGATCCATTAGAATTTCAGATGTCGCTTCTCCGTGGTGACTGTTGATAGGTAAAGCATGAAGCGGGAACAAATGTAAAACCTGATGGGGGATTAAAATTAAGCGATCGCACTCTGGGGATATGTGCTGAATGATGTCATCAATGTGCAGAATCTCACCAAGGGAATGTAAGCGGTTACTCAGGTCGTTTTGCCAATCATATTTTTCGTTGTTGTAGCTTTGCAGATATTCATTTCTCCATTTTTCCAATTTCTTTAAGTCTTGCGCTTCAGACTGCCAAACGATAGGCTGCTGGGTTGTATTGGTAAAGATGAAAGTGAGCAGCTTATTTTCTGTAATGTAAAATTCTACAATGGCAGTGTGGTTATCTAAATTATTATGAAATTGCTCAAAGTTAAAGCTAGAACCGATACGTAAATATTGGTCTTGTAAATCATTCCGCTGCTGTCGCAATTCTTGAAGACGTTGTGCCAGGGCTGTTGGATTTTCAGCTTTGCCATGCTGGATTTGATATTGACCTATGGCTATTTCATCCCTGTATTGTTCTAGTTTAGTAACAACTTCTGGGGGAAAGATGGTTTTCAGGTCACGGCTGAGAATATTGTCAACTAAATTCTGATTTTTGCTCCGTTCAACATATTCAATAGCTTCTGTGATATTAGTTAAGTCTAGGGAAACTTCTACCATACCTCGATAGCTTGGGTTGTACTTTTCAGCTAGTTTAGTCTTGTATTCTTCTACTCCAGAACCATAAAGAATTTCATCTCGCAGGAATTCTACGGTTTTAATGGCAGCATCAAAAGCCTGGTAAGCTTCCGGGAAATTTTGAGCATCTCGGTAAGCAAAACCAAGGTTATTTTTAGTATCTAGATAGTCTCGGGGAAACTTGTCACGGGTGCGTACTTCTAAAGCCAATTGGTAGCAAGCGATCGCATTTTCGAGGTTTTGTGCTTTCTCCCCTGTGATTCTTTCATAGTAAGCACTACCGAGATTGTGTTGAGTCGATGCCCATTGTTCGGGAAACCTTTTACGGGTAAGTACTTCTAAAGCCAATTGGAAACAAGCGATCGCATTTTCGAGGTTTTGTGCTTTCTCCCCTGTGATTCTTTCATAGTAAGCATTCCCGAGATTGGTTTGAGTACTTGCCCAATCAACAGGAAAAGCTTCACGGGTGCTTACTTCTAAAGCTAATTGGTAGCAAGCGATCGCATCTTCGAGGTTTTGTGCTTTCTCCCCTGTGATTCTGTTACAGTAAACATTACCGAGATTGTTTTGAGTCGATGCCCAATGAACAGGAAAAGCTTCACGGGTGCGTACTTCTAAAGCCAATTGGTAGCAAGCGATCGCATTTTCGAGGTTTTGTGCTTTCTCCCCTGTGATTCTGTCACCGTAAGCAATACCAAGATTATATTGAGTCGATGCCCAATCCATAGGAAAAGCTTTACGGGTGCGTACTTCTAAAGCCAATTGGTAGCAAGCGATGGCATCTTCGAGGTTTTGTGCTTTCTCCCCTGTGATTCTTTTATAGTAAGCACTACCGAGATTGTTTTGAGTCGATGCCCATTCCTCGGGAAACTGGTCACGGGTAAAAACAGTTAGTGCCACTTCATAGCCAGTGATAGCAATTTCGATATTTTTAGCTTTGTCACCCAAAGGGAATTCCTGAATTCGATTGCTTAAATTTAAAATATCTGCTGCTATAAATTTTGTTTTATCTGCTTCCGCTGCCGCCAGAAAAGGTGTTGACCAAGCCCGCCATTTTTCTGCTAATTCACCATTAAGTTTGTCTGTATTGTTTGCCAGTAATGGGTAAACTATCTGGGCATCACCCTCACTGTCTGCGCTTGCTTGTAGCACATCTAAGAGAAAGTCAAGTTGGGCATCAGATGGGGAGCAGGTCAAAGTTGCAGAACATTTGTACTATGTACCATTAGAGCAAGCTTAAACCCATGAGGGGGCTATAGATAATGTACAAATATTCGGCATTTGTGACATGCTCCCCCTATTACCTATTACCCATTACCTATTACCCATTACCTATTACCCAGATAAGCGTACAAATGTTCTGCATAAGTGACATGATCCCCATCAGATGTGTTGTGATTCACCCCTATCATTAACTCCCATCAATAGCTCTATAGTATCTCCTATTATTTTATAGCCTTTCTCCTAGCTATGAAGTAAACATTATTTTTTCCCTATTGCTAGCATGCCTCTTACCTGGCGCGTAGCGCTATACCTAATTGCAACACTGAGATGCCCCCAACCAGTCCTGCCATGTGAGAAAATTGTACTCGTTTATTAGCAACAAGTACTAGTTAATGAGAAACTAGTACTTGTTAAGAAGAAACCGATACCCGTTTGTTACACACCAGTACTGGTTTTTGTAAACGAGTACTGGTGTGTGAGAAAATAGTACTCGTTAGAAATAAATGGGTACTCGTGTGTTAGAAATGATTACCTAGTCTGGTGTATTGTTAACCCTTGACCGTTATAGCCCTACGCGCAAGTCAAAAGTATAGGGTTTTTAGGGAGCAGGGAGCAGATAAGAGTGAATTGCAAACCGCTGTATTGATAATTGTGATATTTTTGCCATCATGGAAGTAACTCCTATTTAGGTGGGAGGAAAACCGCGCTGGCGTTGGTTAATGGTTTGAACCAGCGCGGTTATTAGTCTTAGTCTCAATATCTATATTATAGATAACTCCTGGCAAAAATGCAAGGGGCAATTTAAAATATTTACATTTATTTACAAATACTATTTGTAGGGATTGATGCACTAAATTATGGATAAATAATGATAGCAATGGAAGTCTAGTTTAGGACATATTTTTTAGGCAAAAGGTAACAATAACGTAAGTATTCAGCAATCAGCTATCAGCTTACATCGGGAATCTGGAATGTAATACTTGTGGTTCAGTAATTTTGTATCCCAATATCATCAAGGGATGATCAAATTAGTATAGAGTTTTTAATAGCTATCAGGTACACAGGATTTTTCACCTCTTGCCTCTTACCTACTCCCGACTCCCTATTCCCTATTCCCTATTCCCTATTCCCTATTCCCTATTCCCTTTCCTAGATCCAATTACCAAATAGTCCTTAAATCCAAAACAAAACCAGGGAGAACCTCTTCTCCAGATAGACTTGTCGGAAATTCTAAAATTTCTACTGGTTTCCCCTGACGATAAATCTCAATTCGTCTATTTTCCCGATCAATTAACCAACCCAAACGGGCTCCATTTTCTTGATACTCCTGCATTTTTGCTTGTAGCGATGCAGCGCGGTCTTGGGGGTTTCCCCCATGAGCGACTGCATCAAGACATCTCTTGAGAGAATCAGTAGGAGAGCGTAACTCAAGGACAAAATCAGGACACAAAGGCACAAACTTTTGTTGTTGCTGTATAGTCAAAGCATCCCATCTTTCTTTAGTTATCCATGACGCATCAGGAGAGCGGTCGGCATTATTAGGTAGTTTAAATCCACCAGAAGAATCAAAAACAACCCCTAAATTATGCTTTCTATTCCATGCTTGTAGTTGATAAATCAGATCAGCATTGCGATTGCTGGTTTCTCCACCAGTTGGAGACATGATCAAAATTTCTCCCAATACAGTACGTTCAAAGCGATAGTCACGGTTATGTTGACACAATTGCCAAAATTGCTCATCAGTTAGTTGAACGATTCCCTTAAAGTCTAGGGTAATGGTATCCATGATTATCTATCGTGATATAGCGGTTTTCAATTAGGTGAGGTTTTTAGGGAACAGGGAGCAGGGAACAGGGAGCAGGGAGCAGGGAGCAGGGAATAGGGAGCAGGGAGCAGGGAGCAGGGAGCAGGGAGCAGGGAATAGCGTGGCACAGGCTTTTACGCTGTGACTTAACTCAGATTAAACGAATGCTTACCTCTTTTATAGCGTTTTCTAGCCTAATCAGGTACACAATATTTTTTCCGTGTTTCCTCTTGCCTCTTGCCTCTTGCCTCTTGCCTCTTGTATGCATGCCTCTTGCCTCTTGCCTCTTGCCTCTTGCCTCTTGCCTCTTGCCTCTTGCCTCTTGCCTCTTGCCTGTTCCCTGTTCCCTGTTCCCTGTTCCCTACTCAATTCATATAACTTTCCACTAAAGTCAAAATCTCTTCTTCTTGAAATCCATCCGCTAAATCTTTGAGTTTATTAGCAAAAGGCCGATAGTTTTCATGGAGATGTTCTAGGAAGATAGCGCGATCGCGAATCTTTTTCATACTACCGAGCATGGCCAATTCGTAGAGTATTTCCATTTCCTCAGGGGGGGGTGGGATAATTGCTGCTGTCTCACCTGAGATCGTGCCATTTTTGCTCAAACCAATGTCATCAATTGGTTCATACACCCACTCAATTGGTAAATATTGCCCCAATAAAGCCAATAATTTATTCTGGTTAATTGGTTTAGACAGAAAAGCTTGACAACCGACTCTCTTACTTTTGTTCTGATCCATATCCAGGACGCTAGCTGAGACAGCAATGATTGGTATGTCTTTAATCTCAGGAATTTTTCGGATTTCGTTAACCACTTCAAAGCCAGTTTTAACTGGCATGACTAAATCAGTCAAAATCAGGTCTGGGTGAAGCTCACTAGCTATATCTACTGCTTGTTGACCATTCTCGGCGGTGACGATATCAAAGCCAATGGGTTCAAGCATATTGAGCAAAACTAAGCGATTTTCCAGTTGGTCATCCACGACTAATATTTGCCATGTTTTACCTTTGTAGCCCTTAATTTGACCCACTATTTCGGGTTGAGCTTTGGTAACGGTTTTGACCACAGGAAAAGGGATGTCAGACCAGAAGGTAGAGCCTTTACCTAATTCACTAGTTACCATCAGTTGACCCCCCATTAACTCCACCAGTTGCTTAGAGATAGCTAAGCCTAAACCAGTGCCAGCAGAGCGCCGTTGGGTATCACCCACTTGTTCAAAGGGTTGGAAAATTGTTTCTAACTGTTCCGGGGACATGCCAACGCCGCTATCAATGACTTGAAAACGGATAATTGAAGTAGTCTCTTGTTGCTCAATTAAGCTAACTCGCAACGTGACTTGACCATGGTCAGTGAATTTGATAGCATTACCTAATAAATTCAGCAGTACCTGTCGCAGTCGTTTCTCGTCAGCTTTAATGCCATCAGGTAAGTTATCCTCAGGGTTATATTGGAATAAAATATCTTTTTCTAAGGCTCGCATCCTAATAATCGCTACCACAGTTTCCAGGAAGCTTTTAAAATGTAAGTCACTGGGGTAAAGTTCCAATTTACGAGCTTCAATTTTAGATAAGTCTAAAATATCGTTGATCAGAGTCAACAAATGGTTGCCGCTTTGCTCAATAATAGTTAAACCATCGATTTGCTTGTTGCTTAGATTCCGGTCTCGCTTCAGGATTTGAGCATAGCCAAGAATGCCATTGAGAGGAGTACGCAATTCATGGCTCATGTTAGAGAGGAATTCGCTTTTAGCTTCGTTAGCCGCATCAGCTGCTTGTTTGGCTTCTGCTAATTCAGCAGTGCGTTCGGTAACTTTCTCTTCTAAATTGCTATAAACTTGAGCATTTTCGATGGAAATCGCAGCTTGGGAGGTGAGCAGATTTAAGATTTCTAATCGGTCTGGGGAAAAGGCTCCAGTGGTGAGATTATTTTCTAAATAAAGTAAGCCAATTAGTTGACCTTGATTCATGATAGGAGTACACATCAGACTCCGGGGTTGCTGACGGATAAAATAGGGGTCAGCACCTAGGATAGTCTCAACCGTGATATCATTAATAACTAAGGTTTCCGATTTCCGTTTCACATAATTGATCGCACTTTGGGGAATATCTGGGCTTTCTTCCACTGCCATAGATTCCACTAACGTGACTTGATTAGCGGTTTCCATCGCCTCAAGCACTAACCGCTCACCTTTTACCAAAATCAGAGCACATTTGTCAGCACCGGCATTTTCCATCACCACTTGCATCAACGTCGAGAGCAACTTATCAAGCTGGATTTCCTCAGAGAGGGCCTGGGAGGCTTTGATCACCGTAGCCAAATCCAAAACAGTGGAAGCGTTGCTAGTGGTGGTATTAACCCCTTGAGTGGTGAGGTTGGTGATCGTCTCTGCTGTGCTGATATTGGTAGTTTTCTCGGTAAGAATGGAACTGAGAAATTGGGGATAGCGAATTTCCAAATGCTCCACCTTAGTTTTTGCGCCCCAGTGACTATAGCCATAGTAAGCACGAGTCAAGTAGGCTTGGGCAATGGTTTCTTTACCCCACTCTAAATAGAATTTAGCAGCAAGTTAATTAGCCAGGGCTTCGTCTTGGATGTATTGGTTTTCCTTTGCTGCAGCAATGGCGCGGTCATAATACTCCATGGCTTCCAGCTTTTGAT
>NZ_JAAHHS010000260.1 GCF_010692395.1 Moorena sp. SIO3H5 | reverse complement strand
GCTACTTGAGGTGCCGTCAGCTGTCAGCTGTCAGCTGTCAGCTGTCAGTTTATTTTAATCAAAAGCTGTTCGGTGTAGCATGCACTACCGGGATAAACTATTCTCATAGCTTGGCCACAGCCTTTGGCTGATACCAGATAGCAGATCAAGTAGCGTGGGCGTAGCGAAACTACTTGATCTGCTTATGGGCTATGGGTAAGCTACACTAGACCTCTTGCATAAGTCTCATAAACCGTGGGTGTTGACAAGGCAAAAGGCAAAAGGCAAAAGGCAAAAGGCATAGATTTTGATTTAATATTTATTTTTGCAAGAGGTCTACTATGCTGACCCCTGAACGCGCACGCGTGCGCGTAGCGCATATGCTGACGGCTGAATGCTGACAGCTGAATGCTGACGGCTGAACGCGCACGCGTGCGCGTAGCGCATATGCTGATTAGTTGTAAAGTATTGTAAAAATAAGATAATCAAAGAGCATACACTAGCAGCTGGGTGATTCAAAGCACGTTTATGATGCAATATAGAAGGTTTGGGCGTACAGAATTACAAATGCCAGTCTTTTCCTGTGGTGGTATGCGATACCAGTTCAAGTGGCAGGATGTTCCCAAGGACCAAATTCCCCAAGATCATCAACAGAATTTGGAAGCAACAATCCGCCGTTCTCTAGAGCTTGGCATTCATCACATAGAAACTGCTCGTGGCTACGGTACTTCTGAGATGCAATTAGGAGAGATTTTGCCAAAATTTCCCCGAGAACAACTGATTGTTCAGACTAAAGTTACTCCTAAGCCAGACCCCAAAGAGTTTCGTCGTAAGTTTAATCAATCCCTCGCTTTCCTAAAACTTGACTATGTTGACCTACTGGGAATCCATGGGATTAATACCCCTGAGTTGCTAGATGATACTATCCGTCCTGGTGGTTATTTAGATGTAGCGCGACAGCTTAAAGCAGAGGGTAAGGTACGGTTTATTGGATTCTCGACTCATGGTCCTACAGATGTGATTGTTAAAACCATTGAAACGGATCAGTTTGACTACGTTAACTTGCACTGGTATTACATTAATCAGTTAAATTGGCCTGCTATTGAAGCCGCTGCTCGTCACGATATGGGGGTATTCATCATTAGCCCTTCCGATAAAGGGGGTATGCTCTATAAACCACCACAACGGTTAGTGGAACTTTGTGCTCCCCTTAGCCCAATGGTGTTTAATGATTTGTTTTGTTTGAGCCATCCCGAGGTTCATACCTTGAGTCTAGGCGCATCTCGACCATCAGATTTTGATGAACACGTCAAAACTGTAGAACTTCTGGAGCGCTCAGAAGAAGTATTACCGCCGATTTTAGAGCGTTTGGAGTCAGAAGCGATCGCAAAATTGGGAGAAGACTGGTTCCGAAGTTGGCACATTGGTTTACCCACCCATTCAGAAACCCCAGGTGGTATAAATATTCCAGTGATTTTGTGGTTGAGGAATTTAGCGATCGCGTACGATTTACTAGAGTACGCGAAAATGCGCTACAACCTCTTAACTAATGCGGGTCACTGGTTTCCTGGTGCCCAAGCCAATCAGGTCAGAGAATTAGACCTGAGCCAGTGTTTGCGTAAAAGTCCTAATGCTGATACAATCCCAAATTTTTTGGAAGATGCCCATAACTTATTAGGGGGTGAACCAGTCAAACGCCTCTCCCAACAATAATTCAACCAACCTATTAATGATAGTTAATTGTTCATTGTTCATTGTTAATTAACTATCAACCCACCAAGATCCAGAAATCTTGGTATTGAGCTATACAGGATCTTAATTATTTTTTTGTTTAGAATTTTTAAGAACTTTCGGAATCTCTGTGATCACTCGTGAAGCAATCTGTGGTGGGGTCTCCCCAAAATCTTCACAGATGTGAAGGTCAGCTAATTCATAAAGACTCAGTCTTTGGTCAAGAATTTGCTGCAATTCTAAAGCAGGATCAGGTTTCTGTAGTAAGGGGCGAGTGGTATCCTCTCGCAAGCGTTCGATTAACATTGGCACAGGGACATCCAACCAGACCACCAGACCATAATGCAGATAACTCCAATTCTGGGGTTTAAGCACAATACCGCCTCCTGTAGCAACGATCAATTGCTGATAAGCCGATAGTTCCGATAGTACCTGAGTCTCTAGCTGTCGAAAGGTTTCTTCACCGTCCTCAGCAAATATCTCGTTAATCGTTTTACCTGCAATTTGCTGAATCAGGACATCTGTATCACAAAAACCATAGCCTAGCTCACTAGCTAGTAAACCCCCAACAGTAGTTTTACCAGCGCCCATCATGCCAATCAGAAAAACATTGATGCCCTTCAACAAGTCATTCACGCATGCCCTCTCCAGTTTAATCAGTGATTACCCTTAGTTCACTTAATAAACCGTACCACTATAGGGTTCCCACTGGGACACAGGCTTTCACATTTATGCTATTATTCACAATAGCTTCATCTAAACTTCATCCCAACAAAAGTTGATGTACCGTACTTTTGCGGAGCCAGTGAGGCCAAAGGGGGTGCCAACTGGGGGCGACTTCGGGCAACCGTAAGCCGATTCACACAGCCCCTCCCTATGAGCGACTGGCAAGGGTTTCCTCATCTGCGACTGCATCAAGAAAACGGGAGCGTGGAAACCGTCATCATTTATGTGGCTATGTGGCGGAAGAAGGGGGATTTGGCGGTTTTAAGCGCCGTCATTAGAAGCTATGCAGTGGCGTGACCGGGGTTTCACCCACTTGCACTTTGCATCAACACACAGTAGCCAGAAACTTAGGCTTAGACCTAAGCAGACTGGGTAAGCGGTGTTTGAGCACCGTAAGCCTAGTCATGCTATGGACTGAATGCAAGTCCAAGCTTGGCATCAGGGAACCACAAACCCCAATTTTTTAGACCAGGGAGACTCAACTATGTATAACCCATAGGTTTTCATCCCTGGCACTCAACTACCTGATGAAGCAGCTGATTTCGGTGTCTCACAAAACTATCCACTAGTGGAACAGATCTACTGGTTTTCACTAGTGGTCACTCCATCTAAACTAGGGGTAACAAAGTAAATGTTGCTAATTCGTGACATTGTCAAACAAGCTCTCACAACCGGTTATCTAACCATAGAAGCCGAGGATAATTTACGCAGGATGCTCCATCAAAAACATAAAAAGTACGATTTGGCGGATCTGGATGCCTTTATGGCCTTACAGGAAGCTGCCATGACTGGCCGAGTGAGGCAACAATCTCGTGAACAAATGAACAATTAGCCACATGGATAATTGAGTTACTATCTAAAAATAGCAGCCAAGGAGTAACCTTTTACTACCTTGGCTGCTGTTGTATTGCTAGTTAAAAAAAAATCAACCGTCAGTAGGGCTACCGTCAGTAGGGCTTGCGACAGTTATTAAAACTCTTCATCATCCTCAAACCCCCAGTCCTCTTCATCCTCTTCAGTCTGCTTAGCTACCGTTTTGTAAGGTGGATTAATTACTCGATACTTGGCATCATAAACTGTTTCAGATTTACCAACACCTGAATTACCAGGTTTGCGATAACCATAGGAATAAACAGAATCCCTTTGATCACTACTTTCGGGTTCTTCGCTCAGGTCATCCCTAGTGGGATCCCCTTTAGTGGTGTGTGAGGTAGAATCTTGCTTAACCCCTTGGCGACCTGATGAAACTCGATCTGAATTTTTATCTTCCTCAAAGTCCCACTCTTGACTACTACTTTCTTCCCAATCCGAGCTTGTATTATCTTTTGAGGTTTGTTTCGAGGCCGGACGCTCACGAGTTTTATCCTGCCTCGTCTGGGTTTGATAACTTTCCCGACGGCTATATTCAGAAAATAATGGCTCGTCCTCCGGTGGTTCAGAATTTCCACGAGAGTAACGCCAAGCCAGGTAATTGGGGAGTCGTAGGCTGATGCTGGTTAGAACTCCAGCTCCAACAGCACCAACAATCCACAAGGCTAGAGGTAGAGGTGGTGTCTTCATGTTTAGAAAGACCAAAGGTAGCACTGGCAACCAATTATCAATAACAAACAGTGCTAATCCACCTATTACCAAACATAAGAATATAATAATCCTAAACATAAACCAAGGGATTGAAGGTTATAGGTTATAGGTTGAGGGGTGTTGAAGATTTATCAGCATATGTCCCGCTCAAGGCAGAAAAGTCTGAGGATTTAGCCTCCTCTTTTAAACAGGAGCTTAAACAGGAGCTATTATCCCCATCTTTCCCATATCAATATGTGCTTACCTATCATGATAACTATGTTTAAGGGAATCAGTATTTCTGCCCTGCCACCGTTTTAGGGGAATGCAGTCAATGTCTAACTGGTCTAAAGCACGAGCTACCACAAAATCCACCAAATCTTCGATGGTTTGAGGGTTATGGTACCAAGCCGGTATAGCTGGAACAATTCTAACTCCTGTTTCTGCTAACCTGGTAAGATTACGCAGATGGATTAAGCTAAAGGGTGTTTCACGAGGTACGATTACTAGCTTACGCCCTTCTTTAATTTGAACATCTGCTGAACGCTCAAGCAAGTCAGTACTGAAGCCCGCAGCCATTTTTGCTACGGTATTCATACTACAGGGCATGATCACCATTCCTAAAGTACGGAAAGAACCACTAGCAATGCTGGCTCCCACATCCCCCCATCGATGACAAATCAGTTTGCCTCCCTGATCGACTGCCGCTTGCTGACGCCAGAATTGTGCTTGTAGATCCGGTTCTGGAGGCATGCGAATATTTTGCTCTGCCTGCCAAACCATATAGGTAGATTTCGATGCCACCAGCTCAATAGCATAGTCAGCCTCTAGTAAATATTTTAAAGCCCGTACAGCATAGATTAGGCCAGATGCACCGGTGACACCAAGAATTAAAGGAGTTGTCATTAGTTGTGATTACTCAGTAGTAAAATCATGTCCGGTGTCATGTCAGCTAATAGCTATTAGCTATTAGCTGACATTGTTAATTAACAAAAAGGAATTAACCCTATTAGAATAAAACCTATTATACAGCGGTTTGGATAACTATCAGGTACACAGGGTTTTTGTCCCTGTTTGCTGTTCCCTGTTCCCTAAAAACCCAGAACGAAAGTACCTAACAGCAATTGCAAACCGCTGTAATATCATTTGATTGGTAGTAAGTGGTTATTAGTGAGTGGTTAGTTAAGCTTCTAGTAACCTACTAACCACTCACTAATAAATTACTCCTCTAAATCTTCGTTACTAGCAAAACTACCACCGCTTACGGTT
Source organism: Moorena sp. SIO3H5 (assembly GCF_010692395.1). Taxonomy (GTDB): domain Bacteria; phylum Cyanobacteriota; class Cyanobacteriia; order Cyanobacteriales; family Coleofasciculaceae; genus Moorena. The sequence continues at coordinate 5,862 of NZ_JAAHHS010000260.1, read as the reverse complement.
ACCAAGTCAATTTGTTGACGGTAATAATCCACACTCTTGACTTGGACTTCGACGCGATCGCCTAATCGATAGGCAGTGCGATTTTTGCGACCGACTAGGCAGGCGTGACGGGAGCGATACTCGTACCAGTCATCTTTGAGAGAGCTAACGTGAACTAATCCTTCTACTAACAAGTCTTCAATTTCGACAAAAAAGCCGTAGGATTGAACTCCAGTAATCAGACCGCTGAAGATATCTCCTGTACGCTCTTTCATCTGTTCAGCTTTCTTTAAGCCCTGTAAATCCATCTCTGCATCCATGGTGATCTTTTCACGGTCATTGAGATGGGGAATTAATGTACTTAACTGATTTTCTAACTCTTGGTGAATTTCTGGTGGTAAAACATTCCAGTTTATATTACCTTGACAGCTACTATGATTGAGATTTACCCGGTCTTTGGAACGAGTAGAACGACGGTCTCTTCCTTTTTCAAATACCAAATGCAGTAACTGTTGTACCCATAAATCCCCATAGCGCCTCAGTGGTGATACTCCGTGAGTATAGCCAGTATCCAATGCTAGACCAAAGTGCGCTCCTGGTTTAGAACTATAACCTGTTGGTTTTAAGGTTGATAACAACAAATAGATCAATACTTTAGGTGCTATGGATTTGGAAAATAGCTGGGTAAAGCTCTGATAGTCTTGAGAGGTAATGGTTTCTTCTTTCTCAAGCTGCATATCTAGCTGTAGATTCATGCCCAACCTAATCAAATCCTGAAGCCCATCCCAATCCGGTAGCCCCTGGACACAGTAAATCCCTGGCAAACCTAGGGCTTGGATGTGGGTAGCTATTGCTTCATTGGCTAAGATGACTAATTCCTTCAACAACGACTGCATTGGTACTGTTGAAGAAACCTCTAGAGCCCCCACTCTCCCTTCATCTTTATAGGGGTATGGAATCTGGGACAAATTTAGGTCAAAGGCACCCCGCTGCTTTCGTTGCGCCCTGACTGCTGGACTCAAGGTAAAAAACAGTTCTTTGAGTATGTCCACCACAGGTGCCAATTCTGAGTCAGCTTCCTCATGTCCCCCCAGAAGGGATTGAGCCTGCTCATAAGTGAGCTGGTAGTGTACCTGGATTATGGACGGTTTAATCTCATATTCTACTACCTGACCAGCTTCGTCTAGAGTGAGTAGTACCGACATGGTTAAGCGGTCTTGACCTGGTACTAGGGAACAAAGCTGGGTAACGGCTTCTGGTAGTAAAGGCAATATCACATCGGACAGATAAACTGCTGTACCCCTTTTTCTGGCTTCATCAGCCAAGGCAGAGTCTGGAGGGACAAAGTAAGCCACATCAGCAATATGTATCCCCAGTTGCCACTGATTTGCGTCAGTTTTTTCTAGAGTAAAGGCGTTTTCTACAACTACCTTCTCTGAGTTAGCTAGCTTATCTTCAATGGTAATGGTCAGAACCTTTCGCAAATCTAAGCGCTGGCTAGAGTCTGATTTTTTCAGCTTTTTCGGTAAGTTATCAGCGGCTAGAAGTACCTCATCAGGGAAGTAAGAGCGTAAATCGTGCTTGCAACAGACAATGTCAGTGTCAGCCGCATCTTCTGCATCACTTCCTAAAATACGGGCAACTTTTCCAAGGGGAGGGTTTTGTCCGAGGGGGTAGCGTAGGACTTCTACATGAACCAGATGCTCTACTGCTTTTTGTAAGATTTCCTCATCTGGTTCAAGGTCTAGTTCAAACAAGAGTCGGTCATCAAGGGGAAAGGCTCGGTAACCATTACCAATTTCCTTGACTCGCGCTAGCACTGAAGGATTTACCCGTTCGAGAATTAACCGCACTTCTCCTTCAGGAGACCGGCGTCGGCTACCTTCTTTGGTAACTTTGACTAGGACGCGATCGCCATTCCAGGCAGTACTGAGATTGGTTTCCCGAATGTAAATATCATCGGCTCCCTCGACTTCTTGGATGGCGAAACAAAAGCCTTTACTCGAACAGCGCAGCTTGGCTTCCACCACGTCTTCTTCATAAACACGCCGATACCTGCCGCGATCTTTAACCAGAATTCCTAATTTTTCCAGTGCATCCAGGGAAATCTGGAGTTTTTTGAGACTTTCTTTGTCTTGGCAACCAAGTTTTTTTTCTAAGACTTTGGGTGCCACTAGTTTATCATCAGTAAAATTAGAAAGTAATGTAGCGATTGAAAATTCCATCCAACAATCCTTTTCGTCTGATCGTGGTTTTTGCTTGTTGCCCTTAAGAGCATGCGATCGCGCGGGGTAGGACAGTCCCTGATGCGATCGCGTCATCGGCTGAACATTGAAAGGCAAGCCAGGTGTACACTTCCCGAGCAGGTGCAGATTTGTGCATTACTTTTCCCGGGTAGCTGAACTTGTTCCACCCCTTGTGTTTCTTTCCAAGGATTGGGTATCCACTGATGGTTTGCCTAAACTGTTTAACCAACTCTGTTGTTTTTGTTCCGAAGCAAGACTAAGGTCAGGGTAACTTTTAGGCTAATGACTCACCTAACAAAGCCTGCGGGATTTTTGAGTCAGAGCTTGGTCATAAGCCAGTGATTCAAAAGCCATGGCACCTTCTTTGAGTTACGGTTTGAGGCACCTAGGACGATTGTTTCGTTGGCGAAGTTATCATCAAACGGGTAACTATCAGGCAGTTATGTATAAGAAGCAACCGATTCAAAGAGTGAGAATCTCCAATGCCACCCAGTTTCTTTGGCGCTTAACTCTTATGTTCAGACACTGCAATACTCGGAACCATTACGCTTCCTGGGTTTCTTAGTCCCCTTGCTTTGCCGATGCTTTAGCCCCTGGGGCAAAAGAGAAGCCCTTCTTAGTCTGGTCAGCCTCGGAACTGTGTCCAAATTCCCCAGTTATATCTACTACTAGTCTACCATTAGGGCAACCGATTGGTCACGTTTACGCCCTAAATCCAGATTTGCGCTCATCGTCATACTGACTCGCGTAGGCTAAATAGCAATAAATTACATCAGGAGATGAAGGCTCTTCTGGAAGAAGCGTAGATGTAGGCAATGAGGGGAACTTGGAGGTACCCGCCCTTTGTTTTCTTGTTCCTAGACCGCCTGGGAAAAAGAAACTTTGGTTTTGCGTAGGCTGTACTGCTCAACTGGATCAGGAACCGTAACTGAAATTCCTTTTTCCTAGGTCTGTTGCAGATTGTAACTACATAAGGATTTAGCGCGAGCTTACCAAAGATAGTTTTATTATATTATGTTTTATTGTACATCAACGGGAGTACGGAATCGGGAACAAATGTTCCAGTGATCCGCAGATATGCTGTTCCCTTTGCTGAAGTTTTTGGGTAAAGCTATGCTATGATATAATGCTTAGATTTGGGCAGGAAATGGTTTTATGTTTACTCAGTTCCGAGATCGTTATCCTCAAGGCAGCTTGATCAGCGATCTTTTAGCAATTGACCATGGTCAGTACATAGTACGTTGCTCAGTTAAAGTTGAGGGTAACATCTTGGTCACCGGTCTAGCTGCTGCCCAAACTGTTGAATTAGCAGAAGACCAAGCCAGACAAAGAGCCTTAGCTGCTTTAGGCATGGATAGCACCAAAGGGATTGATCAAAACAAGAATAATCCCAGAGCAAAGCGTGAGGTAAATGTTCCGTTGCAATCATTGCCTCGCTATGATGTTGGCTCGACCTCAGCAAATCAGGAACAGACTCAACCCAATCATCATTTTACTCAAGCTACTCGAACCAGTGACACCAGTAGTTACTCTTTCTCAGAGTCAAGAGCTAGAGAGGTTAGAGAAACCCCTGCCAATATCCCATCCGTAGAACCAGCAAGGAACTTTAGCCATGAATCCTTCTCAAGGGAAGTAGACACCTCCGTGCCAGCTGACATTCCTAAGAAGAGGGAGCCCATTAGCTACCAGACCCCACAACCTGATCTTCCAATCCAGTCCTATGCTCAAAATACCATGGACACTAACACTAGTGACATGGGATCACCGAGTCTTCCGATTATTGACCATTCTGACATCATTACCAAAACCAATGTAGAAATGAAGCGTCTGGGTTGGACAACTCAACAGGGGAAAGACTATCTTCTACAAACTTACGGTAAGCGATCGCGTCAGCTGCTTAGCGACAAAGAGTTAATGTCTTTTCTGGAATATCTAGAATCTCAGCCAATACCTTCAGATTCCTAAGCAATCACCTATAAGAAGGGAATCGGGAATCGGGAATCGGGAATCGGGAATGGGTAATCTAGCAATTATCATAGCTATGAGGTACGCATTTTCTGGATTTTAGGGGACAGCGGATCTGGGAATAGAGAATATTTAATAGGGATGCGGTGCATATAGATAGGGAATTAAAGTCAAAGGATAATGTACCTCATAACTGAGATAAACGCCCTTTGCTTGCTCTAATGGTACATAGTTCATCTGTTCTGCAACGCAAGACCTGCTCCCTTTTTCACTTCCATTCCCCATTCCCCAGGGATTGATAAATTCTGAGCTATGCTGACCCAATTTGTCCCGTCTAACGCACCCTACGAGATTGAATATCGAGCGGTTTGGAAGGCGATCGCTTATGAATTTTAATCACTATTTGCCTCCTTGTTTATTCTACAATTTCATTATTTTGATAGGTTTTAATGTCAGCTACAATATTATCCATTGTTAATTTATCTAACCATTGATGGCGTTCTTCAGTATAGTTACCGCTTCCTTGATCAAATTGACCAATGAATTTGACAGCATCTACATATCCTAAGGCATCAACTAAGGCTTTAAATCCTTTACGATGCAGTTCAATTGGTGTCATTTTCTTGTTCTCCTTTGATTTTATGAATTTCTAAGAGCCATGTAACCGGATTAGCTACAATAATGTTTAATTGATTTTTATAGGTTATACTTTTTCGGAGCAGTCGGTCGTCTGTTGTTAAAAATATATCAGCATGACCTTCAGCAGAAGCAACATGAAGCGCATCATATTTTTTAAAACTAAATGTTGTTAATTCCTTAGCTCTCGTTAGTATTGATTGAGTCAGGAAAATTTTAGTTTTACCAATTGATAAAGATTCTCTTACCTTTTCTCTCCTAGTTTCTAAAGGAGTTTTAGAAATTTCTGATTCAATAATGGTACTAATGATTAATTCCCATTTTCCTAATTGACAGTTAACAATAATTTCAGAAATAGCTTCAGATTCTAGACGTATTCGTAACTGACTCTGATCATCATACAGACGATTTAAACAACAAACATCTAAATAAATTTTATAACTATTTTTGTTACTTATTTCCATGGGGAATGGGGAATGGGGAATGGTAATGGGGAATGGTAATGGGTAATGGTAATGGGTAATGGGTAATGGGTAATGGGTAATGGGTAATGGGTAATGGTAATTTTCTAATTTAGTTTCTTCATAAGAGTAATAATCATTCGAGTTTCCGATTGAAGCTCTTGTATCAAATATACTATATCACTTTTTTCACATAAGCCTACAGCCTCAGCGAGAAAAAGATGGGTTTCTAGTTCATTAATTGAACCTTGTGCAATGCTTAAAAAACCCTTGTATTCTCCTGATGATATTCGTCCATACCCTTCAGCAATATTGGCAGGAATAGATGAAGCTGATCGTTCCCTACCTTTAATTATAAGGTAAGCATATGCGCTACGCGCACGCTGCGCGAACAGCCGTCAGCCGAAGGCCTTTGGCCACGCTACTTGAGGTGCCGTCAGCTTTTAGATCACGCTACTTGAGGTGCCGTCAGCAGACTTAACTCAGCATTATTCGAAGGCTTACCTCTTTTATTAAAAAGCTGTTCGCGCAGCGTGCGCGTAGCGCTTAAGCTGATAGCTGATAGCTGATAGCTG
>NZ_JAAHHS010000026.1 GCF_010692395.1 Moorena sp. SIO3H5 | reverse complement strand
TATTAAACCCGCTCTTTTTTAAGATAGTTTACATATTTCTACCATCAACGGGTGATAAACAACTCATTTCGATGTAGGAAATTCGCTATTTTTTGTCAATACCAGCAAACCATCACATCAAACGGAGTAACTACTGACCAGTACTAAAATAGTATATTTGTACTATAATCAAGATAGCGAGTTGACCCACAGGTTCTGATGTAAACCCCTAATCAAGGTTTTTCCCAATGAAGAAGCACTATATCCTGAGCATCAATCCCAATGCCGACTACCAATGGGAGCAGTGTACGTTAAGAGATCCCATTACGGCAGAACGACCAGACTTTGCTGGTTTGATTGCCCAAGCTGTGGCAGATCAAACTGGTTCTTATCTAGTGGCAGTTAATATTGAGGTAGAAGTATTAGAGCAAGCAGCACAGCCCCAAGCTCAGAAAGTGCGGGTTGATTTGCCAGTGCTTCCTGTGGAAGTGCAACCATCAGGATTAGTCGCATGATTATCGACATAGTTAACCGGACCCGGTTCTAACACAAATGTAGCTTCAACCCGCATTCAACAACCGCTCTCCTATCCGGTCAGACCTGGGATTGGTGCGGGTTTAGCTAAAACCAACCAAAAAGCTTAACGAGGCAAACCGTTCCCCGGCCCGATGATGGGATTTTCCACAGCTTCTCGGTACGGTTCAACTGCTTCAGTATAGGCAATGGGCAGAACACACTCGACGTTTTCATGGGGACGAGGAATGATTACCCAGGATTCCAGGGTAGCGCCATAGGCTTTTTCGACGGCTGCAATACCAGCATCCATAGCTGCTTTTACTTCGGAAACATCCCCCCGAATATTGATATTGAAGCGGGCGCTACCAACTCTGATGTAGCCTACTAAGGTAACCCTACCGGCTTTAACCATAGCATCTGCTGCTGCGAGTATCCCAGGAAAGCCTTTGGTTTCGAGAGATCCAACCGCCACTGTGGACATAGCCAAACTCCTTAATCTGTTGAATTATTTTAAACTCAGGAACTATTGTACGAATCTTCGCTACCGATTCTGAAAAATACTGATTCAGCCTATTGATTTAAAATGTTCGGAACTCTTCGACTTTGCTGGTGTAGTGGATGGGGAGCACTGTGTCCACATTTTCATTAGGGTTAGGAATGATATAGTAAGCTGTCACCTCTGCACCATAGGTTTTCTCTACGGCTTCCAGACCAGCTGCTACTGCGACGTTTACCTCTGAAATTTTACCACGGACGCTAACCATAAACCGACCTTTCTCAGATTTATCATAGGATACCAGTGTGACTGCCCCTGCTTTGACCATGGCATCTGCTGCGGCTAGTACCCCTGGAAAACCTAGGGTCTCAATGGTTCCAACTGCTACTGGCATTGTGTTCTACTCCGGTCAAGACGAAAATTGGGTTAAATCTGATTGTACTGGAGTTATTAGGCAAAATATCTCCTAGGATGCCTAAAATGTTAAAATTTAAAATTTAAACTATAAAATATTGAAATTTAACCATAAAAATTGGTTAGTTTTTTTAGGCTCTTGCGCACCTGTTTTTCTTTATCCTGGAGTTCAGTAATCAGTTTTTGATTATAGGGATCGATAATCCCTGAGTTACTTTCTGAATTTACCCAAAGTTTACGGGCTAGTTGGAAACATAACTGACATCGTTCTAAATTTCTCAAAATTGAAGGAGTAAATTGAGCAAACAGGGCTTCATCTTTTTTGGTAAACCCCTTTAAATCAATTCTTTCATACAAGTCATCATTTGGATTACTATCAGGTTTTAATTTATTAATTAATTGTACCACAGCAACTAAATTTTTTCGCTGATTCAACACCGGCCAAGCTAGCATAGTATAAGTTCGGTATCCGGTAATTTTGTCGATTCTTTTCGCTTCTTCAGAGCGTGGGTCGTCATAGACATCAAAGGGAACATTAATAATACTTAAGGAGGTAGCTGCTGCACCAGCAATTCCTTTATTTGCTGGAATATCAATGATTAGGGAGCCACCTTTCCCATCATCAGCGTCAATGGAACCGAGGATGTTACTGTGCTGATCCAGTAAAAAAATACTGGTTCGGTCTGCTTTTAGGATATTTCCCGCTTTTCGAGTCAGGCGAGTTAACATTTCTTTGAGGGTGTCCACTAACTCCCCTAAAGCGTCATCAACGGTGTTTACCTCTTCGATAAGTTTTGGTTTTGCGTTCCTGTAGCTTCGCCTACGGCTAATCCCATCACTGGTATCGACGGTATCTACGTCATTGCTATCTACTTCAATTTCTGAGGATTTCACCGGAGTTTCCAGTAACTCTAAACCAGCAATTTCTCGCCAATTTAAGTGCAATGCTTGACAAATTTCTACAAAGAAAAGACCTTTAATGGGCTTCCCGATCAGAAAAAGATTAACAATGGGCAAGTCTAAATCTAATTCATTAGCTAGGTCTATATCTCTTCCCCGACGCTTACGCTTCCAAACTAATTTGACTTTTTCGAGATACTTAGGGTGTACACTATACAATTTTTCCATTCTTCTGTGATTTGGGGAAAGCTGCTTATCTCAACTCCAACTGATTAGGGAGCAGCAAAAAAATAAAATACCAGCTTTTAGCTTGTCGGATAGGCAAAAAAAGTTTGGTTATTTTCAGTTTTCTAGATTAAATTAGGTTGCCCACCCTACTTTAATTGGTATTTTTTTTTACGGAAGTCCCAGCTGTCAATCTATTGGTTTTCATCGATATTCCGGACACTTCATCTTACTGCTCTTAGTCTCTAATAGGTTTATCCCATTAGTTAACTATACTCCCTAGGTAGTTTTACCAAACTAGTTGCTGCTTTCAGTAGTGTATTCGGTTAGATCTTACTAGGCAATTAACCGTGCTTTGTAATAACCTATAAGTTATTGATAACAGTCACAGTATCAGTTATATAGGGTAAGTTACCCTGACCTAAATTACCACTATGGTGAAGATACCATAGTTGGTCTGCAGCTGTGACACCTGATCAATAACCTGATCAATAAACAGGTAATCGCTTGTTTTACTTGGGTATCATGTGCTGCTTCCAGTAAGTTTTGGGCAGCAGTATGAGTATAATAGTGCTTTTTGTGAAAAAGGTAAAGTCTTTTCCAGGAAATGTAAGCAGTCAGCTAATACGCTACGCCCATGCTACATCAACTGGTTATGAGCAGTAAGCTAAACCATCCAGGAAAACTTGGACATTTAGCTGAGGGGCGCTAGTAGATCAGTTATCCTGGACAACTCCCACAAGACCGTTATCACTGGAGACTGACTAGGGAGTTTGGATGGTTTGGTTAATATGTTTTAAGATTCTCAGCACAGTGTAAAGGTCATCTTTGTTCTCAAGAGCAAATGTATAGGATTGAGCATATTGAGGTGGCTTTGTGGTTGTCATCTTTAGGAATTTAAACTCATTACCATTGGTGATAAAGCCCAGGATAGGTTGCTCTGGATTAGGATTAGCCAACATATAGGCGAAGACTTGGGGAATTCCCGCTGCTAAGGCATATTTTGTGCCTTTTGCTTCAATAACAGTAACCCAGAATTCTGGTTTAAAAATTAGAACATCAATACGTCCATTAACAATTATTCCCTCATCCTCTGAGGTAATTTTAACTTCTTTTTCTGCTGTGATTTCAAAGGGATAACGATAAAATCCTGCTAGTCTGAGTAATGGCGATATTATCACCATTTTCAGGATCACTTCCAATAACGGAGACTCAGATAAGTAAAGATATTCTTCTTTGACTTGCCCTAGCAATTGCTTCTCAAAATCTGTCAGTTCTGGTAAATCGTCTTGCCATTCTCGGAAAAACTGTTCATCATCGGTTCGTTCTAGATTAAATCTGTGTCTTAATTGACGTAAGGTAATCTCTTTTGCAGGAATTGTTTGAACCATCGGTAGTTTAGAGTTTAGAGTTTAGAGTTTAAGTAATCGGAGATATTTTTATTACACAGTCTCTGAATTATTTATAGCAATTTTGATTACTATGAGAGCCAAAATATTAAGTTTTTTAAAAATTTTCATAACCCCTTGACTTTTGGCAAATAAGTGGTTAAATTAATAAATTTACACGTAACCACGAAGAATCATTATGAGCCAAGAGTTCGTTCAAAATCCTGATCATAATCCCAAAAATCCTAATCTTCCCCAACGGTCTAGCAAGGCACGTCCAGGACGAGAGGAAATCAAACATATATTGATTGGTTCTCCCAAAGCTGTTCGGACAACAATGTCTTGATGCAGTCGCTCATGGGGGAAACCCCCAAGACCGCGCTGCATCGCTTTACACTCTTTATTCCCTTGGCTATGCCAATGTTGATGAGTGGAGCATTCCTCAACCTACTGAAAATCCTGGTGAGGTGATCAGTATTTTGATTCGATATCTGTTGCTCGATTAAGATAGCAATTTGCCGGGGATTTGAACAACCCGTGTGACGCATTCCCCCACCTGGCCTATGGCCACGCTACGCGAACGGGTTGCCAGGTGGGGGTTAGTCCACGCCAACAGTAATTACTAAAAACCTGGAACAATGATTGTTCGGGTTAAGAAGCGGAGGCCTATGGCCACGCTTTCGCCGTAGGCGACGCTGCGCGAACGCGAACGGCTTTGCCGAATTGTCGTCCAATCTTTTGTAGGATAAAATATTAAGTACAGGAAAGCTTGTTATAGCAGTGAAAACGCCGACCAAAGTTATACGAACTGACAAATGGCAACTTAATCCGACCCCTGATCAAAAGATACTATTCGGGGATACTATTAAGGTGTATCGCCATGCTTGTCGGTATTTGGTTGGAATCATTTATACTCACTGGGCTGAACTAGGATGTTTGACTGCCGATCAGCTAACTCCTGCTGTTGAGCGTTTGATGCACCAAACTGCCAAGCGTCCTAATGTTAAATACCCGCAATTCAACAAAACTTTTTACAAATTTCCCAGCTATTACCGTCGTGCCGCCATTGCCTTTGCCGCTGGTCAAGTTAGTAGTTATGTGACCTGTTATAGTGAATGGCAGTCGGGTACGCGGAAACGGCGAGACACTAAACCACCAAAGCTAAATGCTGATACTGGCTGTTATCCCGCCCTGTACAAAGGCCAATGTTATAAACTGCACGGCTTCGATCAAGTCGAAATTAAAGTTTTCAATGGTCTCGATTGGGTCTGGACTACTGTCCAAATCACTGGGTTAAGGGAAAGGCATCAGGTAGCCAGTAACAAAATGATGTCGCCTTCTTTGATTTTCAATGAAAGGTACTGTCATTTATCGGTTCCGTTCAACTGCAAGCCAGAAAAACGGAAACCGGAGGCCAATGTGACTGCGGTAGATCTAGGAATTAATACCACCGCGACAATAGCAGTTGTGACCCACAGCGGCACTGTAATCCACCGGGAGTTTATTCACCCAGGAAGAGACATAGACCGTCGGGACAAGCGACTAAAATCCGTATCCGTAAGAGCATCTAAGACGATGGGTAAAGGAGGGAAACTACATAAAGGTTTTTGCTCTAAAACTTATCAAAAATGTCAAAGAATCAACAATCAGATTGGCCACATTGTTTCCAAGCGAATTGTCGAGATTGCTGAAAAGTTTAATTCTGAAGCGATCGTGTTTGAGAATCTCAAAGGATGGAAGCCAAAGGGCGGAAGGAAACGTTCCAATCTAAGGCAAAGATTCCACGGATGGCTCAAGGCAAAAATTCGTGATTTTACGGAAATGAAATGGACTGAATTAGGCGGTAAAATAGTAGAGGTTGTGGCAGCTTACACTTCTAAACTCGCCTACGATGGTACGGGCATTGTTAAACGTGATTCAAAAAATTATGCCTTAGCTACCTTCACTTCAGGTAAGCGATTCAATGCCGACCTAAACGGCGCTTACAATATCGGTGCTAGAGGTGTCATTAAACTCACTCGCAGAAATGACAGTGAGAGTCGTTCCAGCAAAAGACCTGGACGACCGCCTAGAAGCTGGGCTTGTCTATGTGATCTCTGGGTTAGGGATAACCTTAGATTAGCATAGGACACCACCACCTCGTTCAGGTGGTGAAAGCTTCATTCCCTGGCAAATTATCAAGCAGAAGGATGAATGATCAGTTGAGATGTTATTGATTAGGAGAATGTGCTGACTAACTTGATAACAATGTAATGATTCTGATCCACTTATCGGTGGATAGTGCAGCTAGTCTGTACTCGTCGAAAAGTACAATTCATGATTCGGTCAAGTTTTGCTTAACTGCAATCCTTGACCGAATTTTTTTATTCAATTACTTGAGATTGCGACAATGCAATAGTTTTCTAGCACCCTCTTCTCTGTATTACTTTATTTAACCCATTGCACTTATTACACCTTTAAATTGCGATAATGCAATAGTTTTATAAAACCCTTTTATACCACTAACCTTATTACTACCATTAATCCCAATTAACACCACGGCTTTAAATTGCGATAATGCAATAGTTTTACCAAATACTGGCATTTCAAGAACAAGTGTGTTAAAGTAATAATATCGTCAAAGCAATGGTTTATTCCCCATGATGATTTCCACTGCACAAGCCGCTGAATTACTTGGTGTTTCTGCCACTCGCGTCCGTTACCTTCTGGGCAAAGGCAGAGTTAAAGGCGCTTATAAGGTGGGTAGAACTTGGGTGATTCCGTTGTTTGATGGCATGCCGGTGGTCACTCCTGGCACTCGCGGACCAAAACGGAACTGGTCAAAGCGTACAAATTACACTAAGGCTGTGATCCACGTTAATCAGAGGGTGATTCGCAACAATCTCAAGACCGGGGAGCGTAATCCTGTGATTACGGTGAAGCGAGGCTCCAAAAATGTTTACGGTCATACGGTAGAAGTCAATGGCCCTTGTCGGGTGATGTATCGTCCAGATGCTCCACTAAATTGTGGAGCACGGGTGTGGATTGAGACGATTTCTGATTTTGAAGTAATATCGGCTTGATGGGATGTGAATGCGATCGCTTTTAGCGGAAGCTTGGCTTCATCGCGTAGCGTGACAAGCAGGTCAATCCCGTGACTCGCGTAGCGTAACAAGCAGGTCAATCCCGTAGCGTGGCCTTAGGTCAATCCCATTGACATCGAATTAAACATATCAAATCCGGTTAGTACAGACAGTAAAAAATATTTGCGTCTGAACTATACGGTTGTTTGACCCTAATCTTAATCCTGTTTTTGATTTCCGGATTTGGTATAATCTGTTACAGTAGCCACTTCCCTGCTCTTGTTTCCTTTGGCTAATTACCAAAGGATTTGCTAATGTGAGCGTTCCTTTACTGTTTTTGGCGATAACCTTGCTCCTATTCATCAATAGTTAGGTGGGGGCTAATAGTAAGGCGTTTAGGCATACTCAAACGCAGTAGATGCTACCTCCTATATTATGTGTACTTAAGCTGACATGATATTCTGTATTAATCCTTTCAATTCCTATGTCGTACCCAGATTATCTAGTAGACTTTAATAGTCAATAAAAACCGCAAAATATGAGTATTTATACTAGCATATTGTCCATAGAAATTCTTGATGATTTATTTGATTTTGCCAATCTTGATAAATCTGTAGAATCATCATGCCAATTAGCAGTACAAGATCCTAAGTCACTGTATTTGTTCATGCAGCGATATACTCATTTTAACGGCTATGCAGGTAGCTTAGTCGCTCGTTTGGCAAGTTCAGTTGGATTGTCCCGTAACCTATTCAATAGTTCTTCAAATCCTGTTATAGATGAAGCTGATCGGGGATTAGAAATAGCAGCAAAAATATTAGCAGCAACGATTGATGAACACTCGGATAAAGGTGCTAAATCTGTACCCCATCGTACTTTAGCGCAAGCAACACTGAAATCTATTGGCGACTATGCTGGTTTAACTGTAGACAAGCGAAACCATTTCTCTATCCTCCCAGATTGGATGCACGAAATTTTAGATGATACTGTAAAAAAATATGAGGGTATACCTGGTAATGCTGTTGCCCTGATTCGTGCCATAGGATTTCATGCAGCTTCTGAAGTCCTTGCTGATCGCTAAAAGCGGGCTCTTCGAGCCATCGTGAATACTCGATTATTGATAAGGTTATTAGGTACAATCACTCAAATTGTGGTTTCAATTCATACCTTTCTAAAATCAATGGAAAAGTTGAAGTTGAGCAAGGTCAGTTTAGTCCTTGGTATTGGATTGTAATTCACGGTAAACACCAGGGTTCTGGGGTTGAAGCTGAACATTTTAAGTTTGCCCTTGAAGCACTTGATCTAGTCGCAAAATATAGAACCGAATCAGAGCAACAAATTCAAGAATGGGCTTTACAAGGGTTTTCAGACTTTGTATTCATTCAACAAAAGCTTTTTAAAGAAATTTCGCAAGAATGCTCTGAGTTGCTTCAACTGCTCAAATTGCCAATTACAGCAACATCAAACTTACTGTGAGTTAGAGGTTAAATAGGCTTGGTGAATAAGTCCGGTAAGCTGTAATATCAAATCCGGTTAGTACAGACAGTAAAAAATATTTGTCTTCCTCTGACTATACGGTTGTTTGAGCCTAATTCTAATCCTGTTTTTGCTTTCCGGATTTGGTATCACAAGGCCTCCTTTTGCGAACGCGCCCCCCGTGACAAGCAGGTCAATCCCATCAAACCAGTCAATGTTTTGCGATCGCTTTTAGCGGAAGCTTCGCTTCATCGCGCCCCGCGTGACAAGCAGGTCAATCGCATAGGGTGGCAGTAAGCCAATCCCGTAGCGTTACCTACGGTCAATCCCATCAAACCACCCAGCTATAAGTACTAGTCAACTAGGTCTGTACTCTTGGTTTCGGGCAAAGACCAGACTATCCCGATTGCTGTCTTCTGCGACATTGGCAGCAGTCCCCTTTTGCCTTTTGCCTTTTACCTTTTTCTTCAAACAAAGAATTAACCTAGCATAAACATTGAGTAGTGTAAAACACTATTTTGTGCGAGTTTACCGCCATTTCATGAATTTTTGGAGATATTTCTTGCTTTCTTAGTCAAATATCCTGATTTAATTTAGAGCTAGCGAAGAGTATAGTAGTCAACCATTACTCTTCTCTTTGTCATGAAAGTAAAATTTTTAAATTCCCTTGTTATTATTGTTATTGGAGTAAGCCTTGTTTTCTTGCTCGGTATATTCACAAAAGCTTTTGGTCATCGTTGTAATGAGTCTTTGTGCACAGAATCCAATGTAATCCTATATCAATATTATAATCAAAATGATAATCTTAAAAGAGGAAATGTTCTAGGTTATCTTCAGAAAAATTTTAAGGTAAATAAGATCCAAAATTTAAGGATCGAAGATTTAAGTGATGTTTATTCCTTAGTAGAAATTAAAGGAGATTCTAATAATAAATTTTTGATTAAGGAAACACAATTAAAATGCAAGGAACAAAATCCAAACGATTGTAAAACTAAGCTGTAACTCATTTAAATTGTGAATTTGGGCTAATTGGGAGATGGGAAGAGGTATTGAATGTTTTTATACAAGTGGATCGATCTGAAATTTAAATGCATATTAGCTTAAATTAAAAATATCCAAAAATTGAAGTTATTCTATCAAATGAACGTTTACTGCCTGACATAGCCCTTTAAGCCAAGGCTTATCCCTTACCTCTTGTCTAGCTTTTTCATTTTTCTTAGTTCTTTCATACATATCCAGACATTTCTGGTACACTACCCCATCTAATATACGAAAGACCAAAATCACCACAACAACAATAACTATAACAGGCTTTGATAGCAGTTTCTTAAGTAAGCTAAGTATTATCAAACTATCTGCTTTTGAACTTGTATTTATCCCCTCTGGGTTAACTAAATGAGTATCTGAAACAGGGCTAGAATCCCTTGGTGCATTAGCAATGTGGATTTTAGAACCTTCCTGATCAGTATAGATTTTAGGCTTCATATCAGGAAGGGTTTCTCGAATCCTATTTTCGATGTACTTATGTAACTCATCCAGAGAAATCACCCTATCCCCATTCAAATCAGCATCTCCCGTTTCAATACCCTCTACTAAATACTGAGTGTAAATTGAGAGCTGTTTGTCCAATTGACTAAAGGAATAGTCAGTTGAAGAGGCGAGAATAGCACGCCCTTCTCCTCCTAATTGATTTTGAAGATCGACAGAGCGATCATCTTTAACCAGTAGGCCATTACGAAAAGCTGCACTAAAGCAACAGTCGAGGATAACCACTTGTCGCTTGGAGCGGCTACCTTTCATAATGTCATGGATAGCCTTAGCGGAAACTGCGGTTGTCCTAACTAGTTCCCCCTGTGGATTCTTACGAGTAATACGATTTGCTAAGTACAGTTGATTGCTGCTATCTTTAACACCGTGACCTGAAAAGAACAGTAACACCAAATCATCTTTTGTAGAACTGGTGAATAACTCTTCAATAGCCTCCGCCATTTCCTGTCGATCAGGATTGCTGAGAGCTTTGACATCAACAAAATTTCCCAGTTGTGGGGAACCCAGTATTCGTTTGATTTCCTCTAAATCTTTGGTTGCGCCAGGTAGTGGCTTTAAGCCCTGTCCATATTCACTGACTCCAATCAACAGCGCTCGTTTTAGCCCTTTTGATTGGCCAGCATCCTTTACATGGAACTGTTTATGGCTTGGCTTTTCTCGCACAACTGGCTGATTTAGACCTTGAAATCCTGACTCAATTGGACGTTGAAATAATTGAGCATCTTGCACTTGCATGAAAATCACAGGTGTAGCAAAATCCCGTTTCCGATAACCTGTTGATTCATGGAGACTAATTTCTCGTCGTCCTTCCTGTACTGCTATATCTGCTGGCTTCCCTTGAGCTAATTGTTGATAAAAATGGCAGGCAAATCGGCTAGCTGTGCTATTAGACACAGGATACTGCATTGCCACGAGTACAGGAATAATTTGCTGCACAACCTTGGAAGCTAGCCCTACAGATGGTTTCGATGTAGACTCCATTGCTCCCTGACATGCCTGCAACATAATAATTCCAGGTCGATGCTCATTAAAGAGTTCACTAAAGTCATTGGCGCTAATCCACCGTGCCTGATCGAATTGATCCACCAAGGCAATTTCACCATTTTCATTCTCGAAACGACCATGACCGATGAAATGGAAAATATGAGGCTTTTTCCTAAGAACTTTATCAATAGCACTGCCGCTAGCTGGATTCACTACTGGTAACAATTGCACCTGCTCTGGTTGTGCCTCGGCTAGTGTCTCTATCGCCGCCTGCACTTCTTCGTAGGCAACTGGATTTAAATCTTTGGGTGCAGAGACAACTAAGGCAATCCGCATTTTTTCATTTGCGCCTAACTGAATCGGTGATGCTGAAATCGGCTGTGAGCAAAAGCGAGAGAAGACCAAGCGAGGTGCAGTAGCGAACCACATTGTTCTTAAGTTCTTCCTCTGAGGCAAACACATAAATTCCCACGGAAACGCTGCCACTTCAGGGATATTTTGCTCGTCTATATCTAGTTCTACCCGTAGCAGTTGCTTTTGCTTGTGAACAACTTCGTGGTAAAATTCAACAAAATCATCGCAAAGTCGATCATCAAACAAGGCATCAAACAAGGCTTCTCCGAGTAACCTCGACTGTTTAGCATCCTTGGGTCCGTTTTGATGGACCTCCTCGATCAGCTTCTTGACTTCTGGGGTGATCTTATCCTGATAGCGAAATGCTGTAAAGATTGGATTATGGTGCTTTCCAGGTTCTTTCTTTTCAACCCCCACTATATGAGGATTTGTCACGTAGATGCGATAGGTGTAGTAGGGTCTAGTCATAGCTGTCTGATCAGATAAAGCTGATTAATTGCTAAGCATATGCGCTACGCGCACGCTACGCGAACAGCGGTCAGTGGTCAGTGGTCAGCGGTCAGCAGTCAGTGGTCAGTAGTCAGTGGTCAGCTTAAAATAAAACTCATTTGGGATAATTGAATAGTTAGAGATGTTAGAGAATTGAAAGTCTGGGAAAAAGCCCACCATAAGCATCCAGCTTTTGAATAAAATCACTAACCGCTAATAACTGATCCCTGATAACTGATAACTGACTGCTGATAGCTGTTCGCGTAGCGCTTAAGCTGTTCGCGTAGCGTGCGCGTAGCGCTTAAGCTGACCGCCATAGATTTACAATAAAAAGATCCACCCGATTTAAGTAGCTAAATCCTGTTGAAGATTAGCTTTCGGTAGCTTCAATATCCATTCTTTGACATCACTACGACTAAATTTAATTGCCGCCTGATTCTTATTTAGTATTAACGTTTTTAATCTATCTGCCAGATCACTGAAAACATCACGGATATCAGCAGTTAACCAGTTTATATCCGGCTCAACCCAAACCATACCGCGCAAATTAATAGACTTTATTTCCTTGGGCACTTTAAAGACAATAGCAAATTGCACTGTCGGTATGTTTTGGATTTCGGGCTCTTCAATGCGCCAGTAACACTTTGAGTTACCTTCACCTTGGGAAATCATTTCAAAGTGACCAGCTTCGTAAGTATACTCAGGAATGACAATGAATGCCTTCAGTTCGTTCTTTTTTGCTACATTAGCTTTGAGCTCCCCAGGAATAGTGGTAACTTCGGCTAGTTCAGTGCTATCAATCCCGATACTCCAATCAAGATTGCTATTGATACCTAAATTCATGCCCACCCCGAAGTTCATCACAGGTCGCCATTGGCTTTTGGGGAAAATAGACTGAATGATGGGCTCTTTTTCTCCTTTGGGACTGAAGTCAAGCTCACAGCACAATCGCCAAAATCTAACCCCTGGTTTAGGACGCAAATCGACAGTCACAGTCATATAATAGAAATCAAATACATCACGCATTTGCTGCCGATAAATGTTGGTCAATCCCTCTTCAGTTTTTTCAAATAGGTCTTCGGTAAGTAATATCAACTTATCCCTAGGATTGCCAAAGCTAACTCTACTTTCCAGCAAGCTTTTAACGGCAGTTGCAGCTACACCAAGGTTTGTACTTTCATCTAGGTTACTTTCCCATTTGTTTACTTGCTGAAATAGGTCAGCCAATAAAGTCTCAGCATCTTGGGGATTCGGTAGCGGAATGTTTTTATCGGTCATTGACGTCAGCTCTATTTAGATTGACAAAGTTACTACACATGGCAGGGACGTATAGCAGGAGCCACAATCACATAATTATTGATCAGGTTACTGGCAAGCTGTATCTACAGCTTCCATGGATAAGGGGGAAGTTAGAGAAGTTTACAACCCGCCTTTTCAATTAAATCCGTAATTTTACCAGAGTTATAAATTATAAAAACTAGTATTATCTTAATATCTAGTATGATGAGCTATGAAAGTTGTAATTGGCTTCACAAAAAATTGTCTAGCCAAGCCATAACAACTAGCTACATTTTTAAGATTATTTACTTTTAGTAGAGTTTATTTGATAGTAGTATATCACAATCCTGAACCTGAGGAACAAAATAGAGACAATTTTCGTCTAACATTTTATTCTTTCATCAGAGAAAATAACCCTTTTCCAAATAGGTCATGAACACTAAGGCTGATTTCTGATCACATCAAAAAATCTGGGAGCCCTTTCCTACTATTCTCTTTTAGCTGTTTATTGTTTCCGGTTAGAGCCATCTTCTGTTTACATCTCATTTAAAAACTCTAATTTCCCCTAAACAATCGATCAATTTTAAGACTTATGAATTGACAAAAAAGCTAAAGTGTGCATATGTCAATCGCTTTTCCATAAGAAAGGCAACAGGGTAAGCATTCAGCCGTCAGCCGTCAGCCGTCAGCTGTCAGCTATCAGCCGTTGGCCACAGACAGGCTCAAAGCTGATAGCTGATAACTTACGCAACAGGCAACAGCTAAGAGTTGATATTTCGACAATGCAATAGTTTTATAGCACCCTTTTCGACTACTACTCCCACATACTCCACATATCCTAAATATCCCACCAAATGAGAAATTGCGATAATGCAATAGTTTTTTTTATAGCACCCTTTTATATTTTTTAACTCACTACACCCACTACTCCCATTTTTTCTTTTTAATTACGCTAATGCAATAGTTTTACTATACCCTTGCCTTTTCAGAACAAGTGTGTTAAGGTAATGATATCGTCAAAGCAATGGTTTACTCCCCATGATGATTTCCACTGCACAAGCCGCTGAATTACTTGGTGTTTCTGCCACTCGCGTCCGTTACCTTCTGGGCAAAGGCAGAGTTAAAGGGGCTTATAAGGTGGGTAGAACTTGGGTGATTCCGTTGTTTGATGGTATGCCGGTGGTCACTCCTGGCACTCGCGGACCAAAACGGAACTGGTCAAAGCGCACAAATTACACTAAGGCTGTGATCCACGTTAATCAGAAAGTCATTCGCCAAAATCTCAAGACCGGGGAGCGTAATCCTGTGATTACGGTGAAGCGAGGCTCTAAAAATGTTTACGGTCATACGGTGGAGGTCAATGGCCCTTGTCGGGTGATGTATCGCCCGGACAATCCACTAAATTGTGGAGCACGGGTGTGGATTGAGACGATTTCTGATTTTGAAGTGATATCGGCTTGATCAGGAATTTGCGTTCGCGTAGCTTGGCCTACCGCCAATTCCATTAAAATCGAATCAACTACAAGCTGCCTTATCATTGATGAGCGAAACTTTAGCGATCGCATAAGCGCGGAAGCTTCGCTTCATCGCGTTTTTTAGATGAGCGAGACAGTAGCGATCGCATAAGCGCGGAAGCTTCGCTTCATCGCGTTTTTTAGGAATTATATTTTTATGATCCCATCATCATTGATCAGACCATGACTATAGGGATCCGTGTAGGAATGGTAATAATTTTTCTTCCCTGTTCCCTGTTCCCTGTTCCCTGTTCCCTTGCTGTCATAACCAGCAATTTAAATCAAGACCAGCTTAGCCACTAAGCAACGCTTCCACAAATTCATAACTAGAGAAAGGCCGCAAATCTTCAATGCCTTCCCCTGCACCAATAAAGCGAATCGGTAAGCCCAGTTCCCGCACCACTGCTAAAGCGACACCACCTTTGGCGCTTCCATCCAATTTTGTTAATACCACTCCACTCAGTTTTGCCGCCTCTGAGAAGACTTGTGCTTGACGTAAACCATTTTGACCCAAGGTAGCATCCAGCACTAGCAAGGATTCAACTGTGGCATCTGGGGCTTTTTTAGCGACAATTCGCCGAATTTTCGCCAATTCCTCCATTAGATTTTTCTTATTTTGCAATCGTCCTGCTGTATCCACCAACAGTAATTCGGTATTTCTAGATTGGGCAGCACTAATGCCATCAAACACAACAGCAGCTGGATCAGTATTCTTACCAGGATTAGCAATCACTTCAGTGCCACTGCGCTCTCCCCAAACCTTAACTTGTTCCACTGCCGCAGCTCGAAAGGTATCTGCTGCTGCAATTAGGCAACGGTAGCCTGACTTCTGACCTAAGTTAGCGAGTTTACCAATAGTAGTAGTTTTGCCAGCACCATTGACTCCAGTCATCAGCCAGATATTCAAGGTATCGTTTTCTGGAGCAAAGGTCCGGCTGTAATTGTTACTGTAAGGTTGCTCTAGCAAATCTCTGATGATTTGTTTGAGATATGCGATCGCTTTTTCTGCTGGTAGAGACTCCTCCCGCAACCTAGCTTGTAGAGTCTCAATAATATAGTCAGTGGCCTCAACTCCTACATCTGCTTGTAACAGCAGTGCCTCAATCTCCATTACCGCGTCTTGATTCAACGGGCCTTGACCCACAATCGCCTTTAGTTGGTTAATCAACCCACGACGAGTTTTGCCCAATCCCTGACGCAGTTGCTTGAGCCAGCTAATTTCCTCAATGGAGATATCCTCAGGACTTCTTCCCTGAGATGCCAACACTTCTGCTGACCACAAGAACCCATCATCAAAGGCCAGACCCACATTTTGATCTATCTCTGCTTCCCCTTCATCCCCGATCATAGTTGCCACTTCGGGTTCCGGTTCAGGGGTTTCAATAGCTGTTTCCTTAAGACGTTCCAGTCGTGCTAGTCGGTTAGTGCTTGATCGACGCGCCCAACTTGGGCCAGAAGCGAGGGTTTCTTCCTCTGTTGTCTCAACTGATGGAGCTATATCAGTTGTCAAGGCATCTGACTCAGGGATTGGTTTATTCTCAACCGAGGTCATCGCTATAGATGAGTCATGATTAGAGCTTACTGAATCCGATGGTGTTGATACTACCTCCTCTACCATCTGATCAGAGGATTGCTCCGTTACTGGTTCCACGGTTTCAGCAGTATCTACAGAAGCTTCACTAACCGTAGACTCTTCTAATTCCGGTTCTGCTTGTGATTCTTCTTCAACAGTTATCTGAGCTACCTCAGCTGCAACTGTCGTGTCAGTTTCCTCAGACCCTTCCGATGTTTCAGCCGCTGGAGATTCAGTCTCTTGTGATTCTTGAGGTTTTTCCGGTGTAGCCGTTGCTGCTGGCTGAGCGGTTGTATCATCTACTGGCTTACTGTCAGTAGTGTCTGTCTCTGGGGATTGATCTACTTGTTGCTTCTGAACATTTTTGTAGGCAGCTTTTGCCCAACTCAGGTAATCATCAGCTGCTGCCGAAGATGACTCTTCTTGGGACTTAGAATCAGCTTGGTCTATTGGTTGTTGTTGTGTTGCCTTTTGTTCCGATTCTACTTGAGATGTATCAGAGTCCTTTTTCTCAGCAGACCCTGCCCTAGCATCAGACTTTCGTTGGAACCAATTAAAGACCATTACCCTTACTTGACTATGGCGTCAATTCACTATATATATTCAATATTTGATTTAGGTTTTGAGTGCTTAGCCCTAGGCTAATCCCTAACCGTTTCCTTAATTTTATCGATATTTGACTTAATATTATTAATTTTCTAATGTAGCCTTGGGTATTAGCCGAATTTTAGTCTATTCCCGATACTCCTACTCTCTAATCCCTACTCTCTACTCACTACTCCCTCCGCTATTGTGGTAGAGCTTGAGTTTTGATCAACTCATTGGCACGACGCAAAACACCATTAATAAAACGGTGTCCCTCCTCATCACTGTAGCGCTTAGCCAGTTCCACTGCTTCATTAATTGCGACTCGGTCTGGGATATCTAAAAACGAAATTTCCGCCACAGCCATCCGCAGAATATCCCGGTCAATACGAGGCAAGCGCTTCAGTTGCCAATCTTTCAGGGATTGGTTCAACATCTGATCAATCTCAAGCTGTCTACGACTAACAGCTTTGAGGATTTCTAGGGTATAGCTACGGACTTCAGCCGTATTAGACAACTGGACAATTTCGGGAATCTCTACCGCGCTTCCCAAGTGATTGATCGCTTTTTCAGTTAACTCAATTGCATCGGTTACCATAGCTCTAGCACTACGTACATCAGTAGCACGAGTTTCACTTTCGAGAATGCGATCGCTACCCCGTTTCAGTTCAGCCGCCGCCGTTTCTAAAGCCTCTTGAATTTCTCCTGTCAGGGTACGAACAGCCGCGAGCACCAGATTATTCAGTTGTTGTGTATCCAACCGCTCTGGTGAGTTGGGCATCTGAGAGATGCCCAAAAGAGCCAGTTCACGGGCAATTCTGCGAGGTTGCATTTTTTGTCCTTAGTTAATTTTGTTCTTTTACCCAAAAAGATTAGGTTTCTTCTGTTGGCAAAACCTGCTGTATCATCTCAGGCAATGGTTCTTCTAATGGTTGCTTTTCCGGAGGCTGCTGTAGATTAATTGGGATTGCCGGGTTATCTGGGCTAACAATTCCACCTGAGAGCAATACTTTAAAGGCATCTTCGATGGACATCGAAAGATTAATCACGTCCTGTTCAGGAACCATAGCATACCAGCCACTGGTAGGATTAGGAGTAGTAGGTATAAAAACGCTCAACATCGGGCGATTCATGTGGGATTGGAGTTGTGCACTCACAACACCGGTAACGAACGCGATCGCCCAGACTCCTTGGCGAGGATACTCTACCAAAATCACCCGACTAAACTTAGTTTTAGAATCCTGTAAAAGGGTTTCCAAAATCTGTTTAAGGGTTTTGTAGACTGCGCCAGCTAAGGGAATCGCCTGCAATAGTTTCTCACCCAAATCTAGCAACCACCGTCCCACAATGTTGCGTGCCATCAAGCCAATCAGCATAATAAATAGTAGTGGTACTGTCAGACCCACTCCTAAATTAATCAGATTTACTAAGATGGGGTGTAGATTATCAAAAGGGTTAATTTGTTTAGGAATTCTAGTTAAAAAATTTATCACCCAGTTGGCGATTGTAATCGTCAGCCAGATTGTGGTAGCCAGGGGAATTACCACTAGAATTCCCGCAATTAGGTCATTTTTTATATCCTGCTTCAAGCCCTCGAACACAGAGCACAGATTCTCCTTTGTATAACTGAATAAAATTTTTGACTACCCACCTCAATTCCCTACTATTCTTCCTAATTTTCCTAGCCACTTTTTTTTTCGAGTGGTTAAAAAAATTCCAAGGTGGATATAGCCCTTATAGACTAGTATATCTCAGTTTGTTAGCGTATCGTGCGCCTATGCACAATCTAATCAATTTACTCGCCTATGAGGAGGATACAGGATACATAATTCAGTTTTCATCATCATAATTCAGCTATGGTTAGTGGGACTAGACAGAACGATTGTTGGATTCTTGGGAGGATTTCAAGGTAAAAATTCCTTGACAATCAATTAGTCTGACTCGAAGTTCCTGACTTTAGACTCCTCAATGGTCGGATCGTTGGTTATGTCGAACTCAGCTATTCTACGCCAATAGGTACTAATTTTAAACTAGGTGGAGTGGGGGGAAAGTGAGGTTGCTTTGACCCATGGGAGGCTATATCATAGGAAAAACCTACGCTGCACCCATTAACTGATATCATAAGGTAAGTTTTAACAGTGGAATTAAACCTGTTTTCCCTTTTCACTCCAGACTTGGGAGCTGGCTTTAGCTACTCCAAACCGGGTTTCTAGAAACTGCCACAAAACGGTAGGCCGTTTGCATCAATCTAAAATACCACTTCCGAAGTCTGGCGCTAGTTAATGCTTGACCATATGATGCCATTAGGTATGATGCCATTAGGGAGTTATACCCATGACTAGATTTCACCCAGGACTAGCTATAGGGTTATTACTGGCATGAACTAAGACCAGACCAGTTTTTTCCCTTGGACCAGATCAATCGGTATTATTCTTTACATATTACCAGAGATAGATTAACAAAGATAGAAAATCAAAAATGAAATGTTTGATTTATCGGTTAGTTAGCCAATGGTATAGTTAAATCCCTTGATCCTACCCTAATCTGGCAGAAAGACTACAGTCAAAGGGTTGTCGAGCAAGCTGTTCAAGGAAACAACCGACAGGCCTCGCCACTTAATCCTCGCTTAGTGACTGCGAAGTTACTTGGGTAGCATCAGAGTCTTTTGAGCCTGGGGAAGTTGAGGAAATCACACGGTTACTCGGAGGGGGCATGGGATGCTTAAGTTCCCAAACTTTGAGCAATATCAGATACTCATAAAATGCTTGTAACATGCACCAGGCAAACCCGGCTTGACCATCCAAGAAGCCTCCGAGTAGGAAGTACATATATATAAAACGCAATACAGGTCGCCAGGGCAAGCGTAAGGACAAGTTTTTCAGGGCACGGCGTCTTTCTACTTCCGAACGCCCAAAAAATAAGTCTTGCCACTTAACAGTTCCTTGCTCCAACTGGCGCAAAGTTTCGAGAGCTTCGTCGGTAGAGTAGCGATTGTGTTTATCAATCCAGCGGCTAAATCCCTTACTGTTGGTGTAGTGAGGATATGTTTCTTTTATAAAACCAGTCTGTCCATCGCATACTTCCCGTTCCGTATGACCATAATCATCAAACCAAACCTTGTCCTTACGAAACAGCCGTAGTTGGTAACGGGGATACTGAGTAGAGTAGCGAATCCAGCGATTCATGAACATGACCCGCTCAGCAACGTAATAAGCCACATGCTCCTTTCGTTGTATTGCTCCCTGGCATTCGGCAAATAATTCAGGGGTCATGCGTTCATCAGCTTCAAGGATATAGACCCATTCGTACTTGGTGGGCACTTCCTTTAGCATCCAGGTGCGCTGACGTCCATGACTTTCAAAGGCGTGCTGCACAACTCGCACCGGATACTGACTAGCAATTTCTACAGTGCGATCGCTACTGATTGAATCTACGATAATCACATCGTCCGAGAGTAGGGCTGACTCGATACAAGCAGCAATATCTAGTTCTTCGTTGTAGGTCAGGATATAAATCGAGAACATCTCAAGGGGATCATTATCAAAAATCTGGTCAGGGTTAAAAGTTTCCACCCTACTAAGCTTGCCCACGACGGGTTACTGGTGTACTTCCCAACCCTCGTAATCCGGTCCAGCCAATGGCAATATAGCCAATTGCTAGGAGTAAGCTACTCAAACCCGTTTTAATGCCCAGTTTGAAAGCTTCTGTGGTGGCTCGTTTCTCTAATTGAAGTTTTTGACTACGGATTTGGTTAATATTTTGCTCTACTTCTTGATTGAGCACATCAGGGTTTTCCTTAATTGCCTGCAATTGTTGTCTAACTCTGTTAGCCTGAGCTTTTGCTTGCTCAAGCTGTTGTGCTGGAATCCTACCACTTTTAATAGCTGCGTCTAAATCGGCCAATCTCTTTTCTACCTGGGCTATACCTTGAGGACTTTTGAGAAGTTCAGTGACTTGCTGAGTGCGGTTTTCCAGTTGAACTTCGGCGGTCTTGGCTCTTTGGTTAATTTGTTCTAGAGCCTGGGAACTTTGCAAACGAAGGTTATTGAGATGTAGGGGTACCATTAGCAGAAAGACCAACCCTAGAAAACTAGACAGACACAGCACCCAAAATCGGAGATCTTGAACCGAAGATTTTGGCTCTGTAGTACCGCTAGCAGAACTTTGAGCAATCCAATATCCAGCAAATAAAAACCCAATGCCAACCATAGGGATAATACCTCGGTCAACAACTTGGGTAGCAAAGTTCAACTGCCACTCTGGCTTTAACAGGCTAGCTCCCTGTGTGGGAATTGCCAAAATGATGTAATCCAAAAGAGAGGAAACGATCATTATCAGCCCGACAACTTTAAGAGTCAGAGCAGTAAACGACGAATAAACAGAATTAGTATTCATGGGCTATGAAGCGCGATTATTAGATTAACTTAATCATCGACTTGGGGAATTTACTGAGTAATCCTTCCTAAACTTACTGGCTTACTAGTTTTTAGAGTACTCAGTAAAGTTGAAAAATAGAAGAGCACGAAGGCCAACCATGGCGCTTTGCCCATATTAACCTATGGCAATCGAGAATCCTAACTCCAACATCCGCTCCTGGTGTTAAAGTGCTGATGGGAAGTCCCGCCCTCTAACTTTTAGGTGAGCGTCACCAGCCTTAGCCATTAACCATTAACCACTAATCAAGGTGTTAGGATAATTTCTGGTATTCTTCCTGAATCAGGTAAAGCGATCGCACAATAGCTGATTAACGGTAGTCTTGTGGATGTAGTGTTCCTCGGCAGAAAGGTTTTATGAACAAAGTGGTTGAAGTTGTACCGGATAAAGAAGCTTTGATTAGGCGAGCTGTTGATGTTGTCCTCAGTAAAATCGAAGGAGCAATCCAGGCTAAAGGTCGTTGTACCATTGCCCTTGCTGGGGGTAGCACCCCCAAGCCTTTATATGAAGCGATCGCTACCTTTGACCTTGCCTGGAATAACATTCATGTGTTTTGGGGTGATGAACGCTATGTTAGTCCCGATGACCCGGATAGTAATCAAAGGATGGCTCGTCTGGCCTGGTTAGACAAAGTCGATATACCAGAGGCTAACATTCACCCGATGCCCACCGACGGCTCTAGCCCTGCTGCTGACGCGGATAAACATCAAGCTCAACTGTATGAGTTTTTTGGCATACCAGTAGGAGAGTTTCCTGGCTTTGATGTAATTTTGTTAGGCATTGGTGATGATGGCCATACTGCTTCCCTATTCCCCCATACAGAGGCTCTGCAAGTAAAAGACCGACTCGTTACAGTTGGCAACAAAGATGGTCAACCACGAATCACCTTTACCTCCACCTTGATTAACCATGCCAACTGCGTTATGTTTCTGGTTGCTGGTGCTGGCAAAAGAGCAGCCTTAGCTCAAATATTTGCCCCCGAAGCTGATCCACAAACCTATCCAGCTCGGTTGATCCAGCCCCAAGGAGAACTTTGGTGGCTTCTAGATCAATCAGCAGGTGAAGATTTGAAACATTGACAAGCACGGAAGTGTCAAGTGTGAACGATGAAGTGCGAAACAGTTCTATCCAGTTACTGAGAAACTATTATAGTTTTAGGGGATTATGTTATATTTTTAGGGATTTTGATAATTCATTAGGGTGACTTGCCTGGTAGCCTTTTGTGTGGAAGCCTTTTGCCTTATATGCTCCCACTCTAGCTAAAACCCGCACCAATCCCAGGTCTCCTCAGATAGGGGAGTGGTGCTTGGATGCGGGACAGGAATTAATTTCGATTTTAACCGAAAATAGCCAAAGTCTACTGTAGTCTAATCAGCGAGAAGGTTGCTGAATTAGATAGCAGCAAAAAGAACCAAAAAGTAACTTCAATCAAGTCTATTAAAAGTGGGGCAGTACGTTTTCCTGGCAAGAAAACGCGCCATGAGGCAATCAAGTTATTGATAGTTCTATAACTTGATTGCCTCGTTCGCGCAGAGTCTCCAAAGGATAAGAAGTTCTGGTAGCCTTAAGAGGTGCATTAAGCCTACACTTGCCCGATCGGGAAGTGTATGATCGTCACATTATCTGAAATTAGATAATAGCTGTTAAAAATAATAAATTAAAGTTATATGATTGTTTGCCCTAACTGCAATCACCAAAATCCGGAAGGGGCTACCCAATGTGAAGCCTGCTACACTCCCTTACCTTCCACTACCAGCTGTCCTAACTGTGGTGCAACAGTTCAGACTGACGCAAGCTTCTGTGGTCAGTGTGGATTTCACTTGAATGTGGGTGCCAATATGGAAAAAGGGGAGAAATCAGGGTCAAACTCTACCCCAGAGATACCCGACTTGGTATCCCCAGACCCACTTGTTGAACCTATATCCATGGCTATGAATACTCAAGTCCCCGATCCAGCATCCAATCCTATCAGTTCTGATGATGCTGAATCTACCACCCCTATGCCAGCTACGGTTGTTAATCCAGCCCTCAACACAGAAGCATATCAACCACAGAATCCTGACTTAGAAACCCTACCATTGCCCCTACCTACCGTTGGTAATTTAGGGTTTTCTCAGGAAGAATCTAGCCAAAACGTACCCTCACCGTCAATACCAGAAGCTGACTTAGAGAACCCGCCACCGCTCCCTGTACCCGATAGAGGTAGTGCCCAAACTCAGTTGCAGGTAATCTCAGCTCAACTGTTGCATATGCAAACCAATACAACAATTGAGTTACCGCAGCATATATCAGTGATTCATATGGGTAAGCCCAATGATAAAATTCCCCCGGATATTGATGTCTCTGGTTTTCCTGACTCAGACATTGTCTCTCGCATTCACGCCGATATCAGAGTTGAAGGGGATATCTATTATATTGAAGATGTAGGCAGCTCCAATGGCACTTATGTCAACCACACGTCTCTAGCACCAGGCAATCGGCATCGACTAAGAACAGGCGATCGCATTAGCTTGGGGAAAGGTGATAAAGTGACATTTTTGTTCCAAAGTTCTTGAGTTTTCGTTACTAGGTGGGTGTGACAGCTGGTTGTGCAAAATTGATCTGGGACAAAGCCCCGACCTAAAGCGCTAGCTAGGTCGGGGCAGTTTACTATCGGGGCAGTTTACGTGAGGATGTTTCGTTGCTAGGGGTTATGGACAATTGCAGACCTTCCTTTGAACAAAACTCGCGAAAGTCCACTCTTACGGTTTCGTCTCCGAGATGGATAGCGAGACGACAACTTGTGACGAATCGTACTAAAATAGAGCTGGTTGATGACCCGCCTGACCGACTAAAAGGCTACCTTAAAAACAGTCTTATTTGGTTAACTTAGACCATTAGGTTTACAAAGTACGCTTCGGAGTTCAGGGAAGAGACAAGCCCCGGCTGGTTAGCCTATATGCTGTGATTCCAAGGTTTGTCTGTCGCAAAATACGTCCTTAGAAGGCGGATGTCTGCCTGTGGACGCTGAGTAAGACCAAAACCGGCAGGCGCGCCTCTGGTTGAGGCTTCGGCGGATGAAGCGGGAAACTCTAAAGACGAATAAGACCGTCCCTGATTGGCTTGAGGTGGCGAGCAATCCCATGGCCGTAGGCCACGCTATGCGAACGCCAGCTCAGCCAAGCAGGTTGGGGTACTTCAAATTAATAATTCACCATGGTGGCACTCTCCTAGATTGCCCCTTCTACTAAGGTCGTCTATAGTCATAGTATTTACAGCAAACTATATATTAATATAGGTGTGCCTTAATTGGGGTGCATGTCAGTCCTTGCTAATCTAAGCAGATATGACTAATTCTGGCAGCCGTTTTGGCTGTATAAGCAAGGAAATCCCACGTTGTGTCGGTGGGGGATAGTTAACAGTATCAGGCCGTGAGGACAAAATCCTTGAAAGATGTGACACCGGCGATTACCCTAACCCTACTGCATCCTCTCCAGTCTGTGCCTGTTCAAAGTTGGCCCTTTGAAACAGAATCAGTGATTCGGATTGGCCGGTCAACCGATAATCATGTTATTCTCTATAGCGCTGTAGTTTCCCGTCACCATGTAGAACTACGGCGAAATCCTGATGGTTGGGAAATTATCAGTTTAGGTGCCAATGGTACGTATATGGATGGCAAGCGGATTACCCAAATGCCGGTTATCGATGGGATGATTATTCGTCTAGCTAGTTCCGGTCCGAAAATTCAGATTCATATTAATGGAGAAATGCCTTCAGCAAGGCTGAAGACAATTTTGGATAAGCGTGCCTCTGAACGAAAGCGGAACATCAATTCATTCAATAATACGTTGATAAATGCCGAAAGCACCCAATCCGATCAAACTGAGTCAACTGAAATGGAAGATTGAACTTTTATGGTAATTGATGCTAATTACTAAGTGGTAAGTTGAGTGACATACTCCTACACTGACCTTTTCAGGTTCAGTGTAGGCTTCTTTCCAACTCCACCCATTGGTTCGGATACTCGGAAAGCTTTACTGCTGACGGGATGCCCCACCGCCAAATTCAATACATTAATTGCCGCATTTACATCCCTGTCAGCCACGTAACCACAATGAGGACAAGAATGGATGCGGTCTTTTAATTTTTTCGGTACTTTTTTACCGCAATTAGAGCAATTTTGGCTAGTATTTCGGGGATTCACCGCAACTGTAACCAACCCAGCATTTAAGGCCGTAGGCCACGCTACGCGAACGGCTTTGGTTGATAAGATAGACAGGAATTGTCCCCAGCCAGCATCTAAAACTGACTTAGCCATTTTTGTTTTGGCCAAACCTTTGATATTGAGTTTCTCGTGAGCGACTAGGTCGTGATCATCTAGTAATCCCTTCGCTGTTTTAAAATGAAAGTCTTTTCTGGTGTCAGCAACCTTTTTGTGAGCTTTCCCTAATTTAGTTACAGCTTTCTTTCGGTTGTTACTACCTTTCTTGGATCTACTAACAGCTTTTTGGATTTTTTTGAGTCGCTTTTGAGCTTTCCTGTAATATTGAGGAATAGGGATATCTGTACCATCAGACTTAATCAAGAAAGATTTGAGTCCCATGTCAATACCGACAGGATTAGTGACCATTACTATTGGAATTATGTCCGGAACAGAATCATCTTGAATTGACAGTGTAACGTAGTACCCATCAGCTTTTTTTGTTATTGTTGCTGTCTTAATCTTGAAGCCTTCTGGAATAGGTCGATGATAAATCATCTTGATTTTACCAAACTTAGGCAAAGTCAAGATGTTTCCGCTTACCGGTTCCTTAGAAAGAGATGGAAAAGTAAAAGACTTGTACCTATTTTCACCTTTAAATCTCGGTTTTCCACTTTTGTTACCGTTGCAATCCCCTTTAATGAACCGCTTAAAAGACAGGTCTACCCTTTTAACGCAATCCTGCAAGACTTGAGAATGAATCTCTCCGTACCACGGCCTATCCTTCTTTAAGTCAGGCAAAGATTTCTTTTGCGAGAAGTATTCGGGCTTGTTTCTTAACTCCGGTAGATGACAAACAAGAGGACAAGAATTTACTGGACAACAGTTTTGTTCATACCAGTTAAATCGGTCAGCTAATAAATAGTTGTATTGGTGGCGTAACATATCCAACCATTTCTCTATCTTGGCAATCTGCGATTTAGTTGGTCTGAGTCTGTACTGATACGCTGCTCTCACTTGTCATCTCCTGCTTATCGACCTACCATAATAGTAACACACGTAACATATGTTAATACAAAATAAAAGATAAAACAGTGATGATTAGGTTGACTGATTTTGAGAAACGACAATTAAAACAGGAGGCCGTTCCCGTAGCGTGACCTACGGTCAATCCCAGGGGGATGACCTCATCTGAACTACTTAGAAGCTTGATAGCTCGCTTCCCTATCCCAGAAGACTCTGTGTAAAATTCATCCCACACTCATCCTTACGGATTGAGATGTGGGATGAATTTTACCGGACAGCTAAGATCAGCGAATAGGAAGAGGAGTTAGATGTGTTCATCATTAAGATATTATTGGTTGCAAAGCGTGCAGCTACTACTTTGGGATTTCCTGTCTACTTTTGTTTACCATGTCCCTGAGCACATTTTTGGTAAATTCCATGCGCTAGTACACCATAGTAAGAATCGTAGTTTCATTCACTATGCTGTATTAACTAAGAACCCCCTGGTAATCCTTGATCGCGCACGCAGGTGCCTTTCCTTATTTAATGTTTGTGCCTTGGTTTTGGCAAATTTCTCCTCTAGGAACTATCTTGGGACTGGTGTTGGGTGAGCTTCATGTGATCTGGAGGCATGTTTCTGTGATGGAGTGGAAAACTCCATAACCGTGGTATGATTACATTTGACGGAGACCGTCACATCATTGTCAAACATGGTATTATATGTAATAACCTCTAAAGCTAACTTGAAGCTAGTGCTGAGTGCTGATTAGCTACTGATTAGTGGTTGTGTAAGTGTGGCAAGGGCTTTTTAGGCTTTGTTGTCAGGTTTGTTCTCAGGTTTGTTACTTGTGCTTGACTAAGAAAAAGCGATGCAGCGCGGTCTTGGGGGTTTCCCCCATGAGCGACTGCATCAAGACAATAGTTGTGTTCCTCAAAGCGCTTCATCCTTGGTCTTGCAAGGAATTTAACTGGTCTAGGAGTTGCCAAATGGAAAAGTGGTAAATAGCAACTCTGATATCTGAATCCTAAAATAATACTAAGATTAAGTGGTATAAATATAGATTCATAGCTGAAAAGCAGTTATTTATGCCTCTTGATCAATTAGTTCCAAAATTTTTAAAAAAATCTCTCTTCCAACTGGGAGAAGTGCCTGTCTCTCTTCTCACCATACTTCAATTAATTTTTTTATTTTTAATTGCTAAATTTCTCATTCAAGATTTCAAAAAATTCCTGAATTGTAAACTGCTTAATAAGCTAGTAAATGATCCAAAAAAAAGAGATTTTTTTGCTAAATTAATTAGTTATACAATTTTCACTGTATTGGTATATATTATCTATTTTATAGGTGGTTTAGATCTAATTAAATTAACCATTTTTGAAGTAGGTAATACTAAAGTATCTATTAAATTACTAATACAGCTAGTACTGTCTTTAATGATAGTAATTTTTCTGGCTAGTACCCTAAAAAACTTTTTAAAACAAGAGCTACTTCCCCAAATGGGGATTGACGAAGCTAATCGAGCAGTCATCGCTACAATCATCAGCTACGCATTTGGGATATTAGGCATTGTAATTGTTCTGAATAATAACTTTGAATTGGGGTCATTAGCAGTTATTGCTGGTGGCTTAGGGGTTGGAATTGGTTTTGGACTACAGGATATAACTAAAAACTTTATCAGTGGTGTGACATTACTATTAGAACGAACAATACGAGTTGGTGATTTTATTGAATTTGATGGGTTATCCGGATATGTTAAAGAAGTCTCGATGCGGTCTACAATCATCCGCACAAGGGAGGGGGGAGATGTAGTAGTTCCTAACTCTCATTTGGTAGAAAACCGAATGCTTAACTGGACTTTTGACAGCTATAAAGCCCGTATACACATACCTGTAGGAGTTGCTTACGATAGTGATCCAGTATTAGTGACAGAAGTCCTATTAAAATCTGCTTATTTAGAACCATCTGTCTTATCTGAGCCGACACCAAGAGTTCTTTTTAAAGGGTTTGGTGATAGTGCCTTAAACTTTGAACTTCGGGTATGGGTCAATCGAATTGATCAAGAACCTTTGATAAGAAGTTCTTTGAATTTTATTATTGAATATAATTTACGTCAGCAGGGAATCTCAATTCCTTTCCCTCAAAGGGATTTTTGGCTGCGTAACCCTGAAGCCCTGATGGGGAAAGAGATTCACAGCCAAAATATTGAAACTGTTGAACAAACTATTGAAGAATCAAATCAGCAGTCGTTCAAAGTTAAAACACCTAGACCTTTAGCTTTACGTGACTTACTGCGGCAGGTCGATTATTTTAAAAATTTTACTGAATTAGAACTAAGACAATTAATTGAAATTGGATACCGAAAGCGCTTACGTCCCTCAGAGATGTTATTTCATGAAGGAGACCCTGGAGATGCATTTTATATTATCCTAGCTGGTTCTGTCGAAGTCTTTGTAGAGAGGATTAACAAAACTCTTAATAGTCTTCAGGCAGGTCAATTTTTTG
Source organism: Moorena sp. SIO3H5 (assembly GCF_010692395.1). Taxonomy (GTDB): domain Bacteria; phylum Cyanobacteriota; class Cyanobacteriia; order Cyanobacteriales; family Coleofasciculaceae; genus Moorena. Next base: position 30,660 of record NZ_JAAHHS010000026.1, on the reverse strand, counting down.
GCGAACTTTCGTTAATGTTAGGCGTACCAAGAACAGCATCAGTTAGAGCCTTAGAAGAGTCACTATTATTTGTAATTAGCAATAAAGGTTTTAAACAACTCTTGAAGGACTATCCAGATCTATCGGAGATTATTGTCCAGGAATTAGGCAAACATCAGGAAGAATTAGCTGAGCGACAAAAACAGATGCGGAAAATGGGTTTGTTGGATGCGGCAGAAGATGACAAAAATATTCTAGTTTGGGTTCGCAAGCGAGTCAAGAGGCTATTTGCTCTTTAATAGCAAAGACCAGGATCAGTTTGTTGAGTGTGGAGTATTGAGTGTGGAGTATTGAGTGTTAAGTGTTGAGTGTCAAAGTATCATAGAATCAAAGGTCAACAGAAAACTATTTAGCTTAGCCGTCATTAAACCTTATTTATGGCTAAACCGAAACCAATTCCAGCGATTACTCTGCCACCGGCTGAAAATCCTCAGCAGGAAGGTGAATGGTTACGAGAAACTCTTGCGCAATGGCTAGATCAAGAGTTTCTCCCAGAAGCAATTAATCAAACGATTGCACAACGCGCCGCCCAGATTTTCGTCCGTCAACGGATGGAAGGAGAAAATGATTTGGGTTCACTTGTGATTGCTATTGTTACAGAAATGCAGGCGTTTGACTTTACAGAAAGTTTTTACGGGGAATTTGCGATCGCTAACGCTGTCAGTGACCTACTCTTACAAAGTCTTGGCATTGACCGCTGTTGTGGGCAGTAAAGGTTTCAGGTTAAAGGTTTTAAGGTTGAAAGTTCCGAGAGGGTCATGCAAGAGCCCGTTGAAGATTAAGGGAGAGTGGCTATGCTGCTCTTCAGTAGGAAAACCCGAAGGGTAGACTACGGTAAGTTAGACAATCTTTTACCCTGTAACCTGTAACCTGTAACCTGCAACCTGTAACCTGCAACCTGTAACCTGCAACCTAAAACCTGCAACCAGTTAATCTACCAGCTTGATTTAACTACACCTGGCAATAGACCTTGGTGCGCCCATTCCCGCAAAACATGGCGAGATAGTCCAAAGTCTCGGTAGTAACCTCGAGGACGCCCTGTAACCCAACAACGGTTCCGCACACGGCAGGGGGCACTGTTGCGGGGAAGCTGTTGTATTTTCCGGTGGATCTCTAACCTTTCTCGTTGAGTCGCAGCATTTTTAAAATCTTCCTTGAGCGCCTCCCGCTTAGCTGCGTACTTTTCTACCATTTTTTTGCGCTTTTTTTCGCGCTCAATCATTGATTTTTTAGCCATTAATTCTCGAAACTCTATTCTTTAACAAGACACTGCCTTATTATCTTATCCGATCGCCTTAATTAGTTTTCCCGGTATCTGTTTTAGTAGTCGTTACCTGAGGCAGATCTGCACTGGTACATAAATCCGCCAAAACACAAGCATCACAATCAGGTTTTCGGGCTTTACAAATTGCTCTACCATGATAAATCAGCCGAATCGACCAGTTTTCCCAATCCTCCTGGGGCAAAAGCCCCATTAAATCTCGCTCAATCCTGATGGGATCGGTGTATTCTGTCAATCCTAAACGCTGACTGAGGCGCTTGACGTGAGTGTCTACAGTGACTCCCTGGTTAATACCATAGGCATGGGCAAGTACTACATTGGCGGTTTTACGAGCAACTCCGGGCAACTTGAGGAGTTTGTCCATTTGTTTCGGTACCTGACCACCGTATTCCTTAACAATCATGCGGCAGGCACCTTGAAGATTTTTCGCCTTATTACGATAAAAGCCAGTAGAGCGCACTAAAGTTTCCAAGACTTCTATATCAGCACTAGCGATCGCAACAGCATCAGGAAACTGGCCAAACAACCCTGGTGTGACCTGATTCACACGTTCATCAGTGCATTGAGCTGAAAGAATGGTTGCCACCAGTAACTGTACTGGCGTTTCGTAATTCAGTGTACAGGTAGCGTGCGGATAGAGTTGCTTCAGGCGAATTAGAATTTCTAGGGATCGTTGCTGCTTGGCAGACGATTTACGGGTAATACTCATGGGTTGGAAGGTTGGAAGGTTGGAAGGTTGGAAGGTTGGAAGGTTGGAAGGTTGGAAGGTTGGAAGGTTCAATGTTGAGAAGATCTCGGGTAAATCTCTTCTAAAGCTATACCAGTAAAACCCACAGGATAAACGTTCCCTAGGTCAAGAAATCTTTGAACCTATAACCTGCAACCTATAACCTGCAACCTATAACCTGCAACCTATAACCTGCAACCTATAACCTGCAACCTATAACCTGAAACCTATAACCTGAAACCTATAACCTACAACCTATAACCTGCAACCTATAACCTGCAACCTGTAACAACCAAACACGGGTTACTGGAATAAGTTTTGTACCCAACCCAGGTTAGCTGTATCCCGAATAATCAAGAAGACACCTAAACCCAGAAGCAGCACTAGCCCAGTTTGCATAATATTCTGCTGTACTTCCATGGGCAAGGGCTTACCTCGAAGTCCTTCAATCAGTAAGAAAGCCAGCTGACCACCATCAAGGGCTGGTAGGGGCAAAATATTAATAATCGCTAGATTTATACTAATCAGAGCTGCAAACTGCAAAAGATTGACAGCATTGGAACGAGCAATATCGGCTCCAATCGCCACAATTGCCACTGGACCTGACACTTGTTCCGCCGTTTCGCCAAAATTACTCAGTAGCTGACCAAAGCCTTCCAAGGTTAAGACTGTAATACGTTGATATTCTTCGGCACCACGACTGAATACCTCCAGCAAACTACCAGCACGTTGACGCACTTCCTCTCCATTGGGAGAAAGTTGTACACCAATTTTTCCTTTCCCATCTATCCCTGGTTCCGGAACCACCTTCAACAGTAGCGTTTGTTTTTGACGCTGAATCCGCATTTGGAGGGGCTGGTTGGGATGATTTTGAATCGCTTTCATCAGGAAAGTAATCCCTTCCCGGTTTGCTTCCAACTCTTGACCATCTACGGCGAGAATTAAGTCTCTTGGTTTGATGCCTGCTTCTGTAGCCACTAAACTGCTTTCTGGGGCAAGTGTAGGCACTACCACACCCGGTTGGTAGTTAAATTGGGAGATGCCAACCATTCCTATCTGAGTCACAAGCAGGAAGTAAGCAAAGACTAAGTTAGCAATGACACCAGCACTAATCACAATTGCCCGGTCTAGAATCGGTCGGTTGCGGAGCAAATTGGGGTCATTGGGGGGAATATCGCTATCGGGGTCATCATCAGGAAAACCCACAAACCCCCCTAGGGGAATCGCTCGCACTGCATACTCAGTTTCTGGACCCTGATATTTCCAGAGAATTGGACCAAAGCCAAGAGAAAAGCGATTGGCATAGATTCCTTGCAGACGAGCTGCCATAAAATGACCAAGCTCGTGAACAAGAATCAAGACTGCCAAAACTGCAATCGCCGCCAAAATTGACATATAAGAATTTATTTAATGTAATGTTAACTTCATTTTTCTATTGTATAGGCATTGCAATTAGGCTCTAGGCTCTAGGCTCATGGTATTACAACAAATCGCGCCCCATATAAGGCTGTAGAGCCTCTGGTATCTTAACGGTTCCATCGGGTTGCTGATAATTTTCCAGAATGGCTGACATAGTACGCCCCACTGCCAAGCCTGAGCCATTGAGAGTATGAACAAAGTTAGTGCCTTTTTTCCCGGACTCTTTGAAGCGAATCCTACCCCGCCGTGCCTGGAAATCAAAGCAATTAGAGCAACTGGAAATTTCCCGATATGTCCTTTGCGAAGGCAGCCAAACTTCTAGGTCATAGGTTGTAGCGGCTGAGAAACCTATATCCCCTGTACACAGTTCTACAGTCCGGTAGGGTAATTTCAAGGTTTCCAAGATCACCTCAGCATTCTTAAGCAGCTTCTGATGCTCTTCGGAGGAAGTACTCGGCTCAACAATTTTCACTAGCTCAACTTTATTAAACTGGTGTAGTCGAATTAGACCCCGAGTATCCCGTCCATAGCTACCCGCTTCCCGGCGAAAGCAGGGGGTAAAGGCACAGACATTAATGGGAAGTTGGGATGCTTCGAGGATTTCGTCTCGGTAGAGATTGACCAATGGGACTTCTGCTGTTGGTGCTAACCACAAATCATCATCAGAGCACTTGAAGCTGTCCTCGGCAAACTTGGGCAACTGACCGGTAGCGGTTAGGGATTCACTGTTGATCAGTACTGGTGGCATCACTTCGGTATAGCCAGCAGCAATTTGCTGGTCAAGCATGAAGTTAATCAGTGCTCGTTCCAAACCAGCACCAGCCCCGATCAATGTCACAAATCGACTCTGAGCGATTTTAACCCCTCGCTCAAAGTTAAGAATGCCGAGTTTTTCGCCAATTTCCCAATGGGGGAGAATCTGGAAATCCTTGGGAATGTACTCATCACCCCACCGATGGACTTCTACATTTTCGGCTTCACTCTTGCCAATCGGTGTGGATTCCCAGGGCAAGTTGGGCAGGGATAGCAAGAGGGTGTTCAACTGGTCTTTTAGGTCTTTTTCTTCGGGTTCGAGTTCGCTCAACTTAGTTTTGATTTGGTTACCCTCTTCCTTGAGCGACTGAATTTCTGGGCTTTGTGGAGGACTACCCGATTTGATTTTTTGACCAATCAGCTTACCAATTTCATTACTACGAGCCTGCAACTGGGTGCGGGATGTTTCCAGCTCCCGCTGACGCTGGTTCAGTTCCAGGATAGGTTGTAGGTCATATTGATTGATACTACGTCGGTCTAGTAGTTCTTGAACCTTTTGTGGATTTTCCCGAATTTGCTTTAGGTCAAGCACGAGTTTTCTCTACTAAAATGGCGCGATCGCATGATCGGTACTCATCTGAGCAACATGGATCTAACTTCACCAATTTGCCACAGTTTTCTTGCCAACGGCAATTAAGTTTTCTTGGGAGTAGGGAGTAGGGAGTAGGGAGTAGGGAGTAGGGAGTAGGGAGTAGGGTGTCGGGTGTCGGGTGTCGGGTGTCGGGTGTCGGGAGTCGGGAGTCGGGTGTCGGGAGTCGGGACTCGGGACTCGGGAGTCGGGAGTCGGGAGTCGGGAGTCGGGTATGTTCCCTAGCGACTGACTCGATTAAATAGCCACAGGGAAATGGCTATGCCAACAAAATTAGCAAAAATAGTGTTGATGTTTGCCTGTACAACAAACAGGTCTATCGGTGGAACATCATTACAAGCCAACCCAACTGGATTTTGTTGCTCAGCTAGAGCTAGGGCGACAAGGCTGCCTATGACTGCAAATGAGCCAATGATGGTCAATAACATTCCTACTAAACTGACAATCAAGCCCAGCCTAATCGTTTGAAGGGTTTGAGCTTTGCTTGGTATGTCTGACCCATTGGCAGCTAGCAGCCGACTAGCGATTCCAGTGTAACGGAAGGCAAAATAAATGCCTATAGCTAAAGCCACTAGTCCACAAACTACGAAAAAAAGACCGAAGCCGATTCCTTGACCCGCTTGATTGTCAGGTTGAGGGGTGGCAAGGGTAAACCCTGCAAATACTAAAATCAGGGTAGAAATAACCCCTAGGATTAACTGAGTCCAGAAGGAAATCCAACCGAATCTGCGCAGGGTTAGGGCAATTTTTTGACGAGCTGGTGGGATGGAAGTGTCAGATATTTCTCGCATGGGGGCTGTGTCCCTTGAGTAATCACTTTTGAACCGCCTACCACGCGCTCCAAAACGCGAAAAGACGTAGGGCTAATCTTGGGCTGGAAGCTAAACACCCTTGTGGTCGGTCGGGCAGGGTCAGCAACCAACGACTTTATTGTGACAAGGATTGATCACACTCGCAATTCATCCCCAGCTAAATCCCAGATAAAGCGCTGAGGGACTTCTTAGCGGAACCGTTAATTTTCTAAAAAACCTGCCTGAATCGGTGGTATGTGAGATAATCCACATTAATGGTTTACTTTTGTGTTATACCAACCCCCACTTATACCAACCCCCACAAAGATTGCTAGATATTAATTCCTCCATCCCCCCATCCTTCCATCCATCCTCGATCATTGTCTCTAGCTCCCATCGTTGTCTTGTCTTCCTTCCCGATGTTCCCCTTGATAGTCAGAAGTTTAGGATTAGGGTTTCGAGCAATTATTAAAGTTGATCTTTACTTTTTAGGTGTGTTAAGTCCAAAATTCATTAAACTTTCATCAAATTAGGGAGGTATTTAAACCCTACGCCAGAGATTTTTAAGTTATAAAGTGTGATAGCGATGTACCTACACAGGTTAGTCGTTTAAATAAAACTCACTGCAAAACGCGCGTGAATTTCCCAGGGTGCCTCCAACCATGAGTATTTGCCAGAAAACCCTCTAATCCCATGTAGAAGAACTGGGAATTCCAACTATATATGCAGATGAAATTCGAAGATATCTATAGCTTTTTCCAAGATCCTCCACCCAACTATCTCAATAAAGAATTAGCCGTATGCTATGTTCTCTCGGTGTTGTTGCAAGGAGAATCTTATGGAACACAACTGATCCAACAACTAGAACAAGAATACCCCACCTATCGACTTTCAGATACTGTCCTCTACAGTGCACTGAAGTTTCTTGAAGAAAAACAGGCAATTTCAGCCTACTGGCAAAAAGTAGAAGGAAGAGGACGCCCACGCAGGATGTATCAAATCTGCCCAGAGTGGCAGGAGAAAGCTATAGAACTTGCCAGTTTTTGGCATGACTATATGGCTGAGGAAACAGTGGGTAAAATTCAATCAAGGACTCCCTGCCACCAGTCTGTTGTTGAGTCAGTTAGGTAGGGAAGTAGCAATTTTTTCCAGGGTGCTTTCCCGTCAAAACCCTGGTGGCATAACAGAAGTCAGGTGATGCATTGTCTTGCCCAGATGTGAATTCAGGTGAATTCAGGACATGCTAGCTGCTAGCCATCTACCCATACCAGCATCTTACAGCCTCTAGCTAGTGGGTACGGAGTAGCTTTACCTGACCAAAGCGTGTCTAATAAATTGTAAAGTAGTAGCAGAGGATGTGTATTTTTATAGTTAATATTCAGTGAATACAACTATTCTTGCTTCTACAGTTTGGCTAACCCTTTTATTGGCAGTAGGTTTGTTTTTCTTTATTCGAGCCTCTGTCAAAGACCGAATACAACAAGTCAAGTTAGCTTCCCCAGAAACAGAAGAATCGCTTCTAAACCAGTTGAAGCAATATTTTTATCAAAGAGCCTACCAGGTGGTGGCGGTCGATGCTGCTACTAATCAAGTCACGTTCCAGGGGATAGTCCGAGCGAGTTGGTTTATGGCTATCTTTTTAACCGTCCTGGCTGCCTGCGGTATACTCTGCTTATCCCTAGTGCTATCTATTTTGTTTCCGACTTTGACTAAGGTCTTTTTGGGGCTAGTGGCACTAGCTCCCGCTGCAGGGGTTTTTTATTGGAAAAAAGCTGAGCGACTCGAACAGGTATCTCTAAAATTAGAATCAGCGTCTACCCAAGCCCCTGGGGATCAAGCCGCTGCGGAGCAATGTTTGGTTATAGTCACTGGCCATCGCGATGAACTAATACAACTTCAACAGTCTCTCAAACTAAAACCCTTGTCGTAAGCAAGCAGGGTTTGACATCTTCCCACACTATAACCATAATAGGTAATTTTACCAAGATACTTAGCCCTCCTCAAGCCTTTGAGTTTGAGGAGGGCTAAGTAAAAGCACTTTCAATAAATATTACCAGTAAGGTTTCAGCGGCTACGAGCGACAACCCCTACCTTTTTTAAGGGAGAGTTGATTAATCGCAAACTGGGAAACAGAAAATGATTCTCTTCCACATATTGGGCACCGAAGAGCCCTTTTTCTGCCCAGAAATAACGGTCTGTGGTATGCTCGTTACGTTTGACCAGTAGTAGGGCAGGTGGAACTATCCCTTGTGACCGAATGTATGCGCGTGCTGCTGTAACCGGTTTATACTCGCCACTTTCTAGATTGTACTGAGGTACATGCTCAAGTATCTTGCGCCCTTCTTGGCGGCGGCGACTCTTACGCTTACGTCTTCTTGCCAACCTTTTTACCTCCTCTTTTTGCTGGCAATTGTAAAGATAGTTACAAAAGCCGTCGAAATTATATCGACTCTTTCTAAAAAGATCAAGCTCTTGTCATAGAACTAAACAACCAGGCTGAAACCTTTGACACCAATAGGTTAGGGGATTTTTGTTTTCCTGATTACCTCCGGAAAATTAATACAAAAATTTAATATATTTAATAAAAATTCAATATAATTAGAAAAAATAGCCTTAAACTCATCCAACAATTACACTGATGGGGTGATCAGGTGATGGGGTGATGGGATGATAGGCGAACGGATGTAACAGATATTTGCCAGAGGTCTAATGACTGATTACTGATGACTAAAGCTCATGCTTAGCATAATAGTCAATTCTTTAAGGGGTTCGACATTATAGAAGTAAAGCTGATAGTGGCTTAACTTCCAGTAGGATTAACCCAGATCACTCATCTATTGCTCATGTTCACTCGCGTCAGTTCAGAATTTGTCTCCCTGTGTCGAAACCAAGTGGCTTTATTAACCCAAGGACTGGGAGCAGCTAGTGGTGCTGTATATTTAACGGAAGAATTCCTTGAGGGCAATCAGGCAAAGCTAATTCCTGTGGTAGTTTATCCGGAAACAAGTACTGTGCGGGATATGAGTGATCCTGACTGGGTTTTGCCACAGAAAATAGGTGAGATTGATCAGATTCCTCGATTATCCAGCAGCTTACCTCGGCTACTGCCTCAGGGAAATAACCAAGAGCAAGATTTGGGTTCAACCTCTTTTGTAGGATCTGAAAATTCTCTACAGCAGCAGCACCAAATCGTTTTACCTCTAATCCATGAAGGGATAGTGATGGGATTATTGGTGAGTGTTCGTGATGATAGACCTTGGAATCACACAGAACAGGCAAGTGTAGAACGCATTGCTAGAACCTTAGCGATCGCATATGTCATAGAACAGCGTCAAGGTTGGTTTGAGCAGCAGTTGACTCAGCAAAGACGTCTACAGGCCAAACAACGGGATATGCTTGATGATCTGCTCCATCAATTTCGTAATCCCCTGATGGCGTTACGTACCTTTGGTAAGCTATTGCTGAAGCGACTGGTCCCAGGAGATAAAAACTATCCAGTGGCTTCGAGCATTATACGAGAAAGCGATCGCTTACAGGAGTTGCTGCAACAGTTTGATGCTTGCCTGGATATGAACCAAACCGATACAGCATCCCTCACGTTACCTGTAACTACCGCTGAGGCTTCCTCATCCCGAGAATCAGATGATCTTGGGGAGATTTACCCAACTAGTCACTCCGAACCACACTCCACCCCAGGGGAATTTCCCCTACTAACGGACAAAACTCTTCCGTTGGAACCATTTGCGGTCAAGGATGTCTTAGAACCCTTGCTTATATCTGCTGACGCTATTACTCAAGAGGCTAATTTGGAGTTGCATTGCTCTATTGCCCCTAACTTACCTTTGGTGAAAGGGAATCCTAAGGCTTTACGGGAAGTGTTGAGTAATTTGATTGACAATGCTTTGAAGTATACCCCAGCAGGGGGAAAAATTGATATCCAAGTTGGTGTTGGACAATGGCTTTCACATGGTGATGCCATAGCGATCGCAATTAGTGATACTGGTCCAGGTATTGCTCCAGAAGACTTAGACCATCTGTTTGAGCGGCATTATCGGGGAGTTCAAGCTAATGGTCCTATCCCTGGCACTGGTTTAGGATTAGCGATCGCAAAAGAACTGATGGCATACATGCAGGGTGATATTGAAGTTTTGAGTCCTGCCAAACTACTATCGACTGAGGAAAATGGGGAATTATCCATTAGTCATGGTCAAGATAACTCAAGGATTGGAACAACCTTTATCGTTTGGTTGACTTACGCTCAGTAGACCTTTAGTAATTGCTCAGTAGATAGTTGTTGTTGAGCGTTGAGAGGTTGGCTGTGATTTGTGAATTTATGATCCTCTCAACAGTTAACTCTCCACATCTCTAGTTACCGACTGCTAATTACCAAGTCAGAGTCGATGGTAAGCTGTAAGTCAGTTTCTGGTTCAACCACAAATAGGTCAACACTGCTGCTACCGAATAAACGTTTGCCGATATTTAAAGCGATACCAGAACTAACTCCAATCAAGATTTCTTCTGTAGCGATCGCACGGTCACCGGTAACGGCAGAGATAGCAGCGGCGGCAGCGGTACCAACTGCTGCATCTTTTAGGATACTGCCTGGATTGCTACCCTTGCGAATGGTTTCAGTGGTGGTAATTTCCTCAGAGGTGGCATTAAAGGATAGGGTTTCACCATTGATCAACAGCTGCTGAGCTACAAACTGAGCTCCCTTTTCTGTAGCACGCAGTTCACCAACCACTTCACTACCAGCAGGAATCAGCAACTTGCCCTCATCAGCAGTGGTAATGTTTAAATCCACTGTCAGGGTTAGGGGAATAGTTTCCTCTTGGGCCAGGAGAATTTTATCTTTTTTGTACTTAACCGGAATAGAAGTACCTGCGGGAATTGTGAAGGCTACAGGTGCTGGATTGGGATCGATAATGTATTGGGAGCTAATCACTGGGGCTTGTTCTGTTGCTACCAGCGCTTGGTACATAAAAGCTGCAACTTCTGCACGAGTTGCATTCCGAGTCGGATTGAGAAAGGCAACGTTAGGATAATTAACCACCAAACGATTTTCTGTAGCAGCAGCGATAGGAGCACGGGCAAAGTTAGAAATTTGGTTGCCGTCCCGGTAGAAACTGACCAGTTCTGAGGTAGAACCGCTGGAAGAGAAATTCAGTCCATTAGAAAGGGCAACTAAAACTTGTTCACGGGGAATATTTTGTTCAGGTCTAAAGATATTACCAGGATAACCACTCAGAAATCCGGTTTGGTAGGCTTCCTGAATGGCAGGATTTGCCCAGTAGTTGGAAGCAACATCCACGAAACTGTTGCCACCGCGAATGGCGGGTTTATTGAAATCTTGATTTGCTTTACGCAGCATTGCTGCAAACTGAGCGCGGGTCACTGGTGCATTTGGTCTGAAGGAGCCATCAGGAAATCCGGCAATAATACCGCGCTGGGATAATTCCCCAATAAAATCACTTGCCCAGTAGTTGGATGAAACATCAATAAAGTTAGTGCTTTGGGCAAAGGAGGGAGCAGGTGCGACTAGGGGAGCCATGGTGGTGGCGGTGAGTCCAAGGGCTAAAACAGCAGCAGTTCCTGATTGAAAATGATTTAGGTTAAGCATGGAAGGCATTCTCTTAAATTAATGTGTTCTTAAGTAAATAGAACCAATCAGATGCTAGATGTTCCTAGGTTCAATAAAATTGTTTTTTTTGCTAAAAATAAGCATAAAAAACCAGATTATGCCTGTTTAATAGCAATCATTTCGGCACAATCTGAGTAATTTGACGCTAGTAACATTCCATGAGTTGCCAACCACTTGCCAGATCAAAAATTGTCACATTAGCCCAAGGGGGTGGGGTGACCGGTTAACCGCGTGTGGAGTGTAGTAGGAGAGTACGGAGCGAGACCCTAAAGCTAGAGTTGCTGGGTATAGCGCTACGGGCAAGTAAGAAGTAAGAAGTCAGAAGTCAGAAGTAAGCTATGACACAGTTACCCACTGATCTACTGACCCAGTAATCAATCAGTAAACTGCTTATTAATCCACCGGCGGTAAATTTTTTGAATTGCTTTGAGTACTTTTTGACTACTCGACTGCTGAGATGGATTGCTGGGGTCGAGTAACTGCAAGCGATTGAGAAGTTTCGCTTCTTCTGTGTCTACCAGCCCATCGCTATAAATTAAGGCACTGAGGGCTTCAACCAAGCGCTGATAGTCTTCTGGACTAGGGCGATCGCCTAAATATTGTTCCACCCAACTGTAGCATTCATCTGCTGACACAGCTTTGAGTTCATACAGTAACGGTTTAATCTCTGGGTCGTCAGCAACTCCATATTCCTTGGCGACTTTATACAGATATTCCCGTTCCTCTGCCTGAACTTTACCGTCTATCCAGGCGGCACCGATTAAAATTTTGAGCAACTGTTTGACATTAGAATTTGTAACCATGACTTTATCTCTCCAGTAGGGGGGAACCGAACCAATACAGCACTTGTTGCCAATCAACCTTTAATCATCAACAGCTTGCCACGATTAGGGGAAAAGGGAAAGTGGAAACGGAAGAGGGGTGTATAGTGGGCAGATTGGGCAGACGGGGGAGAACTTTGTTAAAAAACCGGGTTTGTTAAAACTAACTTAGTTATACCCCTTAATCTAGGTAATAAACCTGATTTCTTTAAAGCCAATTTTTTTGTACAGAAGTGTTAACCGCTAGTATGTTAAGTTTAATTTTACTTAACTAGTTTAGTTCTTCCTTACACACTTCTTTCTGTTAATGGAAATCGATATTGATTACTTAATTCAAGGGTATGCTCAAGGCTATTTCCTGATGGCAGATGATACTGGTAATTTAGGCTGGTACTCAAGCCGCAAACGTGCTATAATTCCTCTGGATGAGCGGTTTCGCTATCCTAAATCTCTGCGTCGTGTCTTAAATCAGGAACGATTTAGTGTCAGCATTAACCGAGACTTTTTAGGGGTAATGACTGGTTGTGCTGACCGTGAAACTACTTGGATTTCTCCAGAACTAAAGGAGATTTATTGGCAATTTTATAAGGCTGGATGGGCCTACAGCTTTGAAACTTGGCAGGGAAATCAGCTGGCAGGAGGAATTCTGGGCATTGTAATTGGTGGAGCGTTTATTGGTGAATCGATGTTTTATCGGATTCCGGAGGGCTCAAAGGTGGCGATGGTTAAGTTGGTAGAACGGTTGCGCCATCGCAACTTTTTGCTGTTTGATGCTCAGATGATGAATTCTCACCTAGAACGGTTTGGTGCCTGTACGGTAAATGAGCAAGAGTATAGTCTGCTGTTACAGCAAGCAATAGCACAAACCTGTTCCTTTGATGAGCAGTCTAACTGAGCTAGGGCTTACTTGCTCCAAATAGCCAAACCTCCTCCCCGACCTCTAGCAGCAATGCAACGGTTTTCCACTAAAAAGTAGGTGAAGAATGCTTGTTCTTTTAAGGGTTGCTCATAGAACCTAGTTTCCCGGTCTTGTCCACCTTTAATGTAACCTTGATAAAGTGTTAGACCAGATAACGATATCCTGATTTGACTAAAGTCGAAAGCTAAGATATTGGTCTTAGGATAAAACTTCGTAGGACCGGTGAGAACTATTTGAAGCGGTCCGAATTGAACAGCATTTTGAACCGTGCCTTGGTCTTGAGAAGACTCTGATGGGGAGTAGGATAGGTAAATTTTGATCCACTTTGGCAGAAATCGTCCGCTACCCAAGATCACCCCTGCTCGTTGGCGCGATCGCTTTGTCCCTGTAATAAACCCTAATCGCCAATTTCCGATCAGTTGTGAATAGGCATGGCTGACTTTGGTTCGTTTAGCTGTTTTCTCTGCCTGAAGTAGTGCCTCGACTACAGCTGATGAGGTCGGTGGTGTAACCGATGGGCTTGTTAAAAACTCAATCGCTTGATCTAAAGCTTTATCCATTGCTAGCAAATGCGTTAGTGAAGTGTGGCGCTACTGGTTGACACTCCCATGTCTTGATACTAATCCGATCGCGTAGCGTGGCCTACGGCCTTTCTTATAGGCGATCGCTCAAAGTATATCCTAAGGAAGCAGTGAAATAACATAATTCTCTTCAATGGTCAAGTTGAGTTCCCTCAAGGTCTTAAGAGAGCGGTTCAATATTTCTCGGTTAGCCATTAAGTATTCCCGAGTAACCATAGGTTTTTGGATCGCAATGGTTGTGGCTGGGCTTTTGGCCTTCAGTTCCCTTAAGTATGCCCTATTCCCCGATATTACCTTTCCGGTGGTGGTGGTCAATGCTCAAGTGCCATTGGAGACTGCCGTGGAAACGGAGCAGAAACTGACTCAACCGATTGAGGAAAGGCTTTTGCCTTTGGCAGGACTCGATCAGATGGTTTCGTCAACCTACCCTGGTCGAACAGTAGTTACCCTTTATTTCGATGTCGGAACCAATCTCAACTCCTCTTCAATGGAGGTGGAAAAGACACTGTGGCAAATTGCTCTTCCTGAAGGTGCAACGTTTCAGGTTATTCCCTTCAATTTGAACGAATCCTCTGCGGTTAGCTACACCATCAAGAGTGATACTAAAGACCTGAAGGAATTAGCTGAAATTGCTAAGACTAGTATTTTACCAGAGATTGCTCAACTTCCAGGAGTTCTGAAAGTCAATTTGTTGGGAGGGGGGGAAACTACGTTTACGGCTCTCAATTCTGGCTCAGAGTTGACCAAACAAGCACCAGAAATTATTAAGGAGGAACAGCAGCGAGATAGTCCCGAATCTCCCATACCCATTACCCCGACTCGGATTCGCTTCAATGGACAGGAAGCTTTGGCTTTTCAGGTAATCAAAGGGGGTGATGCTAACACTTTAGATGTGGTTAGTCGAGTAGAGGAAGCAGTGCAAAGACTACAAGGTAGTTTGCCAGAGGTGCAGTTAGTCTTAGCAGTAACTCAAGCTAACTATATCCGCGAAGCGACTCAATCTACTATTGATGGTTTAGTACTGGCAATTGTTCTGGCAGTGTTGGTAATTTTTACTTTCTTGCGTAACTGGCGTGCCACCCTAATTACTGCCTTGGCAATTCCAATTTCCCTGCTCGGAACCGCTATAGTGATGGCGATCTATGGGTTCAATCTCGAAACCATTACTCTGTTAGCTTTGGCTCTGGTAATTGGGATTATCATTGATGATGCCATTGTAGAAGTCGAGAACATTTCTCGGCACTTGGAGGCTGGGGAGTCTCCTCGACAAGCTGCTCTTGCTGCTACTAATGAAATTGGTCTGACGGTTTCTGCTTCTACTTTGACCATTGTGGCGGTATTTCTACCGGTTGGTTTAATGGGTGGTAACTTAGGACAGTTCTTTAAACCTTTTGGTCTGACGGTTTCCGCAGCAGTTCTTACCTCTTTGTTGGTTGCTCGAACCTTATGCCCAGTTCTTGCGGTTTATTGGCTTAAACCTAGGCAGGGGAAAAGGGAACAGGGAATAGGGAATAGGGAACAGGGAACAGGGAACAGGGAGCAGGGAGCAGGGAACAGGGAGCAGGGAGCAGCGATGCAGCGCGGTCTTGGGGGTTTCCCCCACTCGCTACTGCATCAAGACGGGAGCAGGGAAAGATTATTGAGAGAAGAAGGGAACAGGGAACAGGGAACAGCGATGCAGCGCGGTCTTGGGGGTCTCCCCCACTCGCTACTGCATCAAGACGGGAAAAGGGAACAAGGAACAGGGAACTGGGCAAGATTCTCAAGAGTAGTTTTCGACTTTTGGTTGAGGTCTAATCCTAAGTACCCTGATTTGCTGCGCTGGTCCCTGGGGCATCGGAAATTTGTAGTGGCATTAGCGGTATTGAGCTTTGTGGCTGGGATTTCTCTGATTCCCCTAATTCCTCAGGGGTTTATTCCTACCCTAGACCGAGGGGAATTTATGATTACCTATCGGGCACCGTTGCCTCAGATACCTAGTGCCTCTCAATTTGGTGATTTAATTAATAATATTCTGAATTTAGGAGGGTTTGATACTAATAGTGATAAGTCAAAGTCATTAAGTAATTCAGATACTAATTCAGATACTAACAAGCAGCTAAAACCACAACTATCAAAACCACAACTATCAAAGTCAGGGTTTAATGGTCTATTTCCAATTAAAAGTGGGATGCAATTGGTACTGAAGCAATCTGAGCAGGTAGCTAAGCAGTTGGAAGAGGCAGTGCTGGCTTTCCCTGAAGTGGAATCGGTATATACAGTTGTGGGGGTACAGGGTGATCCCAACAAAGGAAACCTTCAGGTCAAACTTAAACGTAATCGCCAATATACTACTGCTCAGGTTCAGGAAAAAATGCGGGCTGCTTTGCCAAAGATCTCTGGTGTAACTACTAGTGTTGAAGATATTCAGTTTATTGAACTACCTACTCAAAAACCGGTTCAAGTTGCTTTATTGGGTGATGATTTAGAGGTGTTAGGCAATACGGCTGCGGATCTCAAAACTCGGATTGAGAGATTACCAGGATTAGTGGATGTAGAGGCAACGGGTCAGAATAATCGAGGGAATAGGATTACTGAGATTGAGCATGTTAATGGTCAGCGAGGGGTTTATGTTCGTGCTAGCCTTAACCAGGGTCAAAGGTTGGGAGATGCGACTGAGGAGGTGGTAAAGCTTGCCAAATCAGTTTTACCGGATGGTGTGAGGTTACAACTGTGGGGGGATTCGGCTCTGAGTAGTCATGTGCTGGGGAGTTTTGCTGGCACCTTGACCTTGTCTGTTACCTGTATGCTGTTAGTGCTGATTTTGCCTTTTGGTCGATTGTTAGAACCGATGGTGGTGGGCTTGTCGTTGCCCTTATCTATTGTGGGAGCAATGCTAGCACTTCTGATCACCCAGAGTGATTTTGGCATGATTTCCCTGATTGGTCTAATTTTTTTGCTGGGACTACTTGACAAAAATGCCCTTTTGCTGATGGATTATGTTAACCAACTTCGTCGAGGTGGTTTAAGTCGCACTGAGGCAATTCTGGAAACGGGAGTGGTGCGTTTGCGACCGATTATAATGACTACTGCTTCGACAATTTTGGGGATGTTGCCCTTGGCATTGGGATTTGGCGCAGGAGCAGAATTGCGACAACCGATGGCTGTGGCAATTATTGGTGGATTGCTTACCTCTACGTTATTGAGTTTGATTGTTGTACCAGTATTGTATAGTCTGCTGGAAGATTGCTGGCTAGGATTATTTTCTGGTAAGCAATAGGGAATCGGGAAACAGAGGAGCGTGCGTCAATGGCAATCAAAGCTTTCGTCACTGGAGGAACAGGATTTATCGGTGCTCATGTTGTGCGATCGCTACTTGAAGCAGGATACTCCGTGCGAGCTCTGGTGCGCCCTACTAGCCAACTCGATAACATCGAAGGTCTAGATATAGAAGTCGTTATTGGTGACTTAAACGATCCAGGCTTGTCCGAACTGATGCAGGGATGTCAGGTATTATTTCATGTCGCTGCCCATTATTCCCTGTGGCAAGCGGATCAAGATTTACTCTATCGTAACAATGTCGAGGGAACCCGTAATGTGCTACAAAGTGCTGCTAAAGCTGGGATTGAACGCACTGTTTACACCAGTTCAGTAGCGGCTATTGGTGTGGGTAAACCTGGGGAAATTGTGGATGAAACCCATCAGAGTCCTGTTGAGAAATTGGTGGGTGACTATAAAAAATCTAAGTTTTTTGCTGAACGGGAAGCGATCAAGGCCGCTGAATCTGGTCAAGATGTGGTGATTGTTAATCCTAGCGCTCCCATTGGTCCAATGGATATTAAGCCAACTCCTACCGGAGAAATTATTGTGCGCTTCTTACAGCAGAAAATGCCGTTTTATTTGGATACGGGATTAAATTTTATTGATGTGCGGGATGTGGCTCAGGGTCACCTGTTGGCGTTGGACCGGGGGAAAAAAGGCGATCGCTATATTTTAGGTAACCAAAATCTATCCTTCAAATCCTTATTGGAGCAACTTGCAGAAATTACTGGATTGAGTGCGCCTCAAAAAACTGTTCCGGTCTGGCTACCGTTGAGTATGGCTTGGATTGATGAGTGCGTGTTGACTGCTTTCGGGAAAACCCCTTCTATTCCGCTCAATGGGGTGCGGATGGCACAACACCCGATGTATTACGATGCTTCGAAAGCAGTTAGAGAGTTAGGGTTACCCCAATCTTCCATTAGGAAAGCGCTCAAGGATGCTGTTGATTGGTTTAGGTAAGGGAACAGGGAACAGGGAACAGGGAACAGGGAACAGGGAATAGATAAACTTTTGGGAGCTTTACACAAGTTAACACAGTTGGGTTTATTTATCTCTAGGTACTTACCGCTGGCTCCAGTAAATAGGGAAACTGACAACTGCGGCAAAGTCTAGGATTTTAAGCAATTCACGAACAGTATTATTAATACCAAGTTGCGGTCAAACGTACAACTTTCTCTTCCGCCTATCTCCCTATCTCCCTATCTCCCTATCTCCCTATCTCCCTATCTCCCTATCCAACCAATCTACTCTCTTTGAATGCAACTCGGTATAATTTATCGGCGAAGCTGATCATAGTTCAAGCTGTAGGGTAATCATGATTACCCTCCATGATTAGCGTTAATTATATGGTGTGAGGACAATTATGGCTATTCAAATACAACAAGCTCTTGATGTCGGAAAGTATATTGTGACCCAGCGTCTTTTGGGTCGTAAACGCTTTCCCCTGGTGCTGATGTTGGAACCTCTGTTCCGCTGTAATCTAGCTTGTTCGGGTTGTGGCAAAATCCAGCATCCTAAAGAAATACTCAAGCGCCACCTAACTCCTGAAGAGTGCTTTGCTGCGGTGAAAGAGTGTGGTGTTCCTGTGGTTTCTATTCCGGGGGGAGAACCTCTGCTTCATCCACAAATTGACGACATTGTCAAGGGGTTGGTGGCATGGCGAAAGTATGTCTATCTCTGTACCAATGGGTTGTTGTTAGAGAAGTGTCTGGATAAGTTCCAACCTTCCCCTTACCTGACTTTCAGCGTTCACTTGGATGGCTTACGGGAACGGCATGATCACTGTGTGGACCGTCAGGGGGTATTTGATAAGGTGGTGCAGGCCATTCGAGCCGCTAAAGCTAGAGGATTTCGTGTGACTACTAACACGACGGTGTTTGAAGAAACTGATCCTAAGGAAATCCAGGAGTTCTTTGATTTCCTGGCCATGTTGGGTATTGACGGCATGATGGTTTCTCCTGGATATAGTTATGAATGGGCACCAGATCAGGAGCATTTCCTGAAGCGGGAACAGACTAAGGCGATGTTCCGGGAAATTTTAGCGCCTTTGAAGGCTGGGAATAAAACCTGGAATTTTAACCATAATCCTTTATTTTTGGATTTCCTGATCGGGGAGAAAGATTACGAGTGTACCCCTTGGGGAAGTCCTAGTTACAGTGTTTTGGGGTGGCAAAAGCCTTGCTATTTGTTAAATGAAGGGCATTATGCCACTTTTAAGGAATTGCTGGAGGAAACGAATTGGGATCAGTATGGTCGCGCTAGTGGTAATCCTAAGTGTTCCGATTGTATGGTCCATTGTGGGTATGAGCCGACGGCGGCTATGGATGCGTTTCAGCCCCAGAATATGGTTCGTGCGATGGGTAGTGTTTTAGGAGGGGTTTGAAGCTGAACAATAGGCACGATACTATAAAAGCGATCGCGAAGCGTGGCCTACGGCCAATCGCTTTTATCTGAGCTTTCTGATTCTTGATTAAAATGACCTTGACATCAACCTCAAGGTCATTAATGAATTGTGATAATTTTTGTTCCCTGTTCCCTGCTCCCTGTTCCCTGCTCCCTGTTCCCTGCTCCCTAAAAACCCAGAACGAAAGTACCTAACAGCAATTGCAAACCGCTGTAATGTCAAAGGCAAACCTTGAGAATTAGCCAATAGAAAGATCAAGTATAGTCCGTGCTCGATCTCTTATCTCAGTTAGGCGCTGAATTGGTATGGCAAAGTAGTTAGTTGTTCGTCTAGGATAATAATGGGAATCAATGAAGCATTCTTGACTTAATCCAGGCCCATTGTGTGCAACTCTATTAGGTACAAACACTTCATAACCATAATCATTTAACCAGGACACTATATCTGCTTTTGTAGATTTCCAATCATCCTCTTGAGATGGGGCACTTTCAAACATTATCACTGGAAAATTTTTGGTAATGATAGTCTCACTTCCGCGAAGAACCTCTAATTCAGCACCTTCCACATCAATCTTGATCACGTCAATGTCATCTGATGATACAAGGCTGTCTAAACTTGCGATTGGAACTTTTATTTCAACTGAAATTGATTTTTTATCTTCACTAGGTTGCCTGAGGGAGCTATAGCCAGATTCTCTGGTATTTATATAGAAATATACTTCTCCTTCTCTGTTACCAACCGCATAGTTATGTACTTCTACCCCAGGAAACTTACGACGAAGTTTCCTAGCTTTATCGGGTATGGCCTCCACAGCAATCACTTTTATACTTGCATCGTAATCAGATACTAAAGCTATAATTGAACCAATATGTGCCCCAACATCAATAAAAGTCTTGTTGTGATCACATAATTGAGTGACTAAATGTGTCGCTATCTGATCGTTAATTATAGTTCCTAAACTTTCCGATTTAGTGACTGCCCCTTTTACCCTATCTATTGTATCACGGCTTGCCATTGCCAGTTTCCCAAGGAAGGTACCCAGAATTAGTTGCTTCATTACGAGGTAGTTGGCTTTAGACCTTACCTACTACTATACAGTCTAACTTTGGGTCTTCCGGACAAAATGATGCTAATTGAGCACAGACCAACCCTAAATCTACTGCTGCCCAAAGATTTTATACAAGTATGAATTGATTATGAATTTATATCGTATAATTTTGGTAAAGCCTTTATGATATCCTGACCACTTTTATAATCACAAAAATTAAAATTTAAATCCTAATAAATTCCAAGAATTTAGGAGCCATATAAATACCCATGCGGCTAGCATACTCAAAAAATAATACCCTCGTCTAATCCAAGACCAGTTTTTGTCTCTCCAAGCCAGTAAAGCAATAATCGATACTATAGTAGTCAAGCCTGTGGTCACAATGGGTAGATAAAGTAACGCAATTATCACAGGGGGCATTCCGAAGAAAAATTCCCAGAAATCTATTGTACTAATAGCTATACCTATTCCCATCAAAAAGCATAAATTCAACAGACTAATAAGACCAATACTCAACTCCACCAGACGAGTATGTCGTGAAACTAGAGATAAGGTTTTATTTTTGCGGGTAATTAATGGTCTAATTAGCCAAACTAAACATCCCCATAGGAAGATGGTCACAGAAAATCCTGCCAGTCCAAGCTGTAAAACAGGAGCTTCGTACCAGGGTAACTTTTCATAGCTTAAATGGACATGACTACTCATAGACATACCAGTAATGTTACCCTGACTATCTGGCCGAAAATTTATATACATACTGCTGTCAGTAGCACGAAATAGGAGTGGCTCGACTTCCTCCCATGTACTTCTACCTGGAAATATAGTTAACGTGTGGTCTTTATTAGTTTGAATAATCAACAATTTACCCCATTCTAGCAAAACCATGGCTAGTTTAACCAGGGAGTTTCGAGGATATCTAATGAAGCGATAACCGCCCTTTATTTGTTTATATTGCTGTTCATATTGCTGGTTATACTGCTGGGTACTATTAGGTTCAAGGATAGCTTTATTAATCGTTTCAGTAGGTGACGAAATGGTTTCATTTACAGGATAATAACGATCTAAAAACTGTTCAACCAAGTCGTCTCGCAAATTTTCATTAAGAGTGTTACGATTGTAAGCAATATAGAAACCTAACTTTTGTTCTGGGATTAAAAATAGCAGATTAGTATACCCTGACATGCTACCGCCATGCTCAATTATCCGTTGATTATTCACAAAGCGCTCAAAAAAACCATAAGTAGATCCTGCCACTTGAGGAAGGTTGGGAAAATTAGTATAGTGTTGGCGGTGCATCTCCTTTACTGTAGTGTCATTCAGGATACGCTGTCTACCATAACGACCTCCCTGTAAATGAGCAATCATAAAGTGAGCTATGTCTTCAGCAGTAGTACTTAACGCTGTAGTAGGAACACTTTTATTACAGGTAAAGGGTTGGTTTATATAATTGCCATTTTTGTACTGATATCCCACAGCTAAATCAGCAGCCAGCTGAGACGGTAATGGTTGCTGAAAACTACTTTGACTCATATTCAAAGGTTGTAGGATAGCTTGGTCAATATAGTCACTGAAAGGAATTCCACCAACTACTTCGACTAAGTAACCGGCTAATGCTAATCCCACATCACTATAAACATATAATTCACCTGGTGGTCGCACTCGCTCTGGTAAATTTTCTGTGAGAAATTTTTCTAAGGATGGCAGCTGAGACTGGCAAAGAGTTGCTCCGCCAATCGCCCAAGCTACATCAAATCCATGAGTATGAGTTAAGAGATGATCAACTGTGATTGGCTTAAATTTATTAGTCTTGATTTCAAATTCCTTAAGATACTGGTTAATATCTTCATTTAGCTTAAGCTTACCTTGCTCGACTAGTTGCATTATTGCCGTAGAGGTAACTAGTTTAGATACAGACCCTACACGAAACAGAGTTTTGTTAGGAATAACCGGTATCTGATCCTTAAGGTTCGCGTAGCCGTAGCCTTTCGAGAATATAATCTTGTCATCTTTTACTAAGGTAAATACCGCACCAGGAATATTATTTTCTGTCATTTGATTGACAAAAAAATCGTCACTAAATTCTTCTATATCCTTGAATTTAGTTAGTTTTACCTGGGAATCATCGGTTGTAGATACCATCGGCAAATACCGATTAGATACACTCAAAGATTCCTCAGCAAATACGGGAAGTACAGAAACACTAAGAATTAATAGAGCTAAACTTAGTGATTTAATCAGTTTTAGTAAGCTATTTACTGTTGTTTTCACTAAAATTTAAACCTTCAACAACATCCCAACGAAGCGGTGGGCTAATCATACCTTTTTCACTATAGTTTGAACGCACTAAAAAGTGATAAACACGCAAATGGTAGTCATAGGTATAAGCCCGATTTGGTTCATAAACCCCAACATCAACAAAATACTTGCCACTGTTTAAATCTAAGCGGGATAGATGGAGTTGGATTTTTCCTTTACCTTTAATACCTGGTACTGATACTCCCATGGTAGTTGTGTTAGTCTCAAGACAAACTTGACTATCTTCAGTGCTAATTAGGACACTAAAAATTAGTCCATCAATTGGTTGAGGTGAAAAGTACTCAATGTCAATGGCTAAGGAATCACCACTATTAATCTCTAAGCTAGGTAACAGCAACACATCAGTAATTTCTACTTCTAGAGAGCCAAAGCGGTTTTGATTCATTCGCAGTTGCACACCAGACCTAGTCACTTGAGAGGATCCGTTGGAAGTGCGTTGCTGAGTTTGCGATCGCATTTGATTGACATACTGTGCTACTACCACTTTTGGCTCACCGTAAGCCATGATTTGTCCTTGTTGTAGCCACAAAGCGCGATCGCAAAGTTGCTCAATTTGTTCGCTACTGTGAGAAATTAGGACAATAGCACAGCCAGACTCTTTCAACTGCGCAATTCGTTCCAAGCACTTAGCCTGAAATCTCAAATCCCCAACGGACAGAAACTCATCAACTAGCATCACATCTGGGTCTGTGTGTACAGCCACCGAAAACGCCAGCCGCATCTGCATTCCTGTACTATAAGTGCGCACTGGATTATCGATAAACGGCTCAAGTTCAGCAAACGTCACAATTTCATCAAAACGTCGCCCCATCTCTTCACGAGTAAGACCTGCTACCACACCACTTACAAAAGCGTTTTCTCGCCCAGTCAAATCTGGATGGAAACCAGCTCCCAAATCGAGCAGCGCTCCAATGGAGCCATTAACCGTAACCTTCCCTTTATCCGGTTTTCCAACCCCACCAATCAAGCGCAACAGGGTTGATTTACCAGCCCCATTGTGACCGAGAATGCCCAGCATCTGGCCTGGGGAAACGGTGAAGGTAATATTCTGCAACGCCCAAAACCTTTCCGCTGCCATAATATGCCGAAAACCCGACAGCGCCGCCTCCATAATGGTAAACGGTCGGTCAGGATGATAGTTGTTAAAGCGTTTACCAAGTTCTTTAACAATAATTGCATCAACCATCTATAATTCCTCCACAAAGCGATCGCTCTGCCACCGGAAAATTTGAAGACCGATAGGTAAACATACTGACGTGACCAAAGCCATAACTAGCAGAGCTAGCCAATCCGGTGCTGTGCCTTTAATTAGTACAGTGCGATAGGCATTAACCAGATGCACCATCGGGTTAAGGTAATACAAAAACTGATAATTTTTAGGCACATTAGTAATATCATAAAAAATCGGTGTCACATAAAAAAGTAGCTGTAAAAGTACACCGATAGTATGCTGGGTGTCGCGAAACGTTACATTAAAACCAGCTAGTAGATAGGCTAAACTAATGGTAACGGCAAACTGGAGAGCTTGTAGGATGGGTAACAGTATAACTACTGGCTGTAACTGAACACCATCGATTAACAGAAAGATAACTAATACTGGCAGGGCTAAAATAAAGTGAATCAGACCTGTGGTTACCGTCACCACTGGTAAAATAGCGTTTGGAAAACCCGGTTGTCGGATCAGGGGGCGATTATGAATAATCACGCCAGTTGCTTGAAAAAGAGAGCTGTTAAACCATGTCCATACCAACAAACCAGAAAATGCAAATGAAGTATATTGAGGAATATCAACCGACAATACAAAACTGAAAACAAAGGTAAACACAGCTAACTGAAGTAGTGGATTAAGCAGCATCCAAGCTACTCCTAAAGCTGACCGTTTATAGAGTAGCTTCATCTCCCGATTAACTAGCTCTCGTAGCAAATCATAAAGATAATAAAACCGCCACTTAAACAACGGTTTAATTTTCGATTTTCGTTTTTTTATTGAAGACATTGGAGTAATATAGCATTTTCTAGCAGTTGTCAATTGGTTTAGATACTTTCTTCCTGGGTTTTAGGGAGTAGGGAGCAGGGAGCAGGGAGCAGGGAGCAGGGAGCAGGGAGCAGTAAATAGAGAATAGTAAGAAATAGATATCATTATTTGATGATCTCTTTTAAAATGCTATATTATTATTTATTTAGACTGTAATAAAACAGTCAATAAAAGCTTGACAGGGCTTTATTTAACCAATTGTGCTTTCAATTTTTAGTTATTTAAAAAAATAGTAAAACATTGATGAAATAAAAGTTTCAGTCTTTGGCTGAGATTACAGTATTTTTCATAACTATGAGGTACACAAGATTTTTTCACTCTTGCCTATTGCCTATTGCCTCTTGCCTCTTGCCTACTCCCTACTCCCTACTCCCTACTCCCTACTCCCTACTCCCTACCCCCTACTCCCTACTCCCATTGCTATACGACCTTCACGTTTAACCCGTAGATGAGATTGCCACAAAGACCAAACTCCAGCGAGATTACCTGTAATTTCCAAGCAGATTAGGGAGATCGGATAATTGCTCGAACCTTTTAGCCGTTCAGAGATGCGCCATAAATGAGCAAGTGGCAATCCCAGCACTATTTGCACCAATCCTCGCCAATCCCCATCTTCTAGTAATGTGGTGAGATTGTAAGCAACATGACCTTTACTGTAGTTGTAAAGCTGACGATGTAGCGCTGTCATTTCAGTGCGATGCTTATGCCAGACATAAGCGTTTGGCTCATAGACCAGGGTGTAGCCAGCTTTAAGTACTTTATAAAATAAGTAAGTATCTTCACCAACTCCTGAAGGCATACCAGCACCGAGGACTTCGTTCATCAGGCCAATCTTGGGATGGCGAAAGATACTGCTACGAAAAGCAACATTAGCCGTTGCTCCTAACGTCCAAGTTGGTACAGGCTTGTAGAAAAAGGATTCAAACCAATCTCCATTAACCTCCACCTGTTCAAAGCCCCGTCCCAAGCCGCCATAATTTTCAAAACACTGCTGGGCATTGGTTTCCAACTGTAAGGGCAAAACATTACCTGTGACAATCATCACATCCGGTCTAGCAAAAGGAGCGACCAGCTTTTCTAAGCAATCTGGTGGTACAGTAACATCATCATCTATGGTAACCACGATATCCCCGGTACTAGCAACAACGCCAACATTGCGAGCATAAGCTGATCCCTGACGGGATTCACTAACTAAAATAACATCAGGAAACTCCGCAACCACTGGTGGAGTCCAACCAGAAGCGGGATGATTATCAACTACAATAATTTCCAATTGTCGAGTAGACTCTTGGGCAACTAGGCTCGACAAACACTTCCGCAAATCTTGGGGTCGGTCATAGGTAGCGATGATAATAGAAACTGGTATAGTATTTGGGAAAGAGGTTAGTAAATTAGTCTCTTTATCATTAGATTTATAGTGATTATGTAAGATAGATAGTGCTTGATTATGATAGTAATACCTACTGAAGTTAACGTCTACTTGCAGCAGCTTATGACCAAACTGATTGACAATAACTTCAATTAAGCGATTCTTGCTAATCCCTCGATCAGGGTTAGCAATATCAACGCTACCTAAAAGGTGATCATGCCATTTCACAAAGACTCGTACTGATGAATACTCTTTTACATCAGTTAATGCCTGTAAAGGTTCCCGTAGATCGACAGTGCGCACTGCCATACCTGGATTGGTTTTAATCTTTGGTATTTCTTCCTTAGTCAGAGCAGGAAAGATAGGGTCAGAAAAAATCGGGTAGGGATCACTATTTATATTAACTTCTGTTTCTCGTTTTTGGTTACCGAAAGATTGAGTAATCTCAGCAGCAGTGTGGCGAGCTTTGTGATAGCGAGTTAAACCAGTGAAGCAGCCTTTGAATTCAGCCAGAATTAAATCCCGTGGGAAGCGATTGGGGTTTTTGAAATCAAGACACAGACGTCTTAAATTCCAATAAACTATCCACCAGAGCAAAAGCAAGAAGAAAGACAGAAACTCCTCTGGATAGGCAAAGACGCTACGGATAGCGTAAGAAAACAGACCAATACTGTTATTAGTAATTTGCGTACGCAACTGAGCATAATTCCGTCGATGTCGATGGCGCACTATGGCACTAGGCTCATAGACCAGAGTATGTCCTTCCTTAAGCACCCGGAAAAACATTTCTAAATCACCACCACCATTAGTGACGGTACCCACATCCAAGGCAGGGTCAAAGAAACCAATATCATCAAAGACTGAGCGGCGATAAGCCATGTTTGCCCCTGTACCGAATTCTCCAGTACCTAGGAGTCTCCAATGGATTTTGTTGCCTCGATTAACCTGATACCATTTACGGCTCATGCCTCGCCCGAAGCCACCATACATTTCAAACAGCACTTGTGTTTCGGTTTCCAATTCATAAGGCACAACTAACCCAGTCACTGCCATAACGTCAGGATGTTTAATAAACACTAGCGCTAATGCTTTAACCCATGCTGAATCAACTACTACATCATCATCAGTATAGGCAATAATGTCTCCTTTAGCTTCAAGAACAGCTCTGTTTCTTGCCCAATCTAAACCCGGACGAGGTTCACAGATATAACGAATATTAGCATAAGTTTCTACCAGTTTTTTTGTGCTATCATTGGTAGGGGCATTATCAACAACTATAATATCTAAGTAAGGATAATCCAGTTGCTTGATAGCGTCTAAACATAGAGAAAGATTAGGAGTGCGATCGCGAGTACAAACGGCAACTGTTACTAACGGCAACTTGCCCTTATACTCCGGTGGTGGCACATCAAACAAATCCTCAAGGCACAAGCTTTCCCGTCCGAGGGGTAAGGATAATCCATTGTACAAAAGACGATTGATAATCGTCTCGCTATGGTCTTCCAGAATACGTTTACTTAAGGTTTGTGCTGTGCAGTGACCATTAGTAATCGGTGCTTTAACATATCCAATGGGCGCACCATGGAAGCGAAGCAGTCCTTGCACTGCCATATAGCCATCCAAACCATTAAGAGTAGTCAGGGGGCGGCTCAACTCAATGTCCACTACTTTGATTGGATAAAGCATAACCAAAAATCTCTTATATCATCAGCAGTGAACGGTGTAATAAATTTCCAAGCAAGAGCTTGAAATATAGACTACCTCGGCGTTTCGTTAAATCCGCATAACTGACTGATAAACCCGGTTTATTAACATAATTATCAGATTTAAGCTTAGTGATCATTCTAAATAGGCTTTTAATGAACAAGATATACAACCCATAGCGAAAAATAGGGGTAATAAAATCCGCTTTCAAAGCTTGAGATAGCCAAAATAATGTACTGCGATCGCTACTACACTGACTACTTTGTCGTGCCAAATACATATAAAAACTACTTTTAGACAATCGATAAAGTGCTGCTGGAATCTCTGGATGCCTTTGTTGAACGTCATGTAGCATCAAACCATGAGACTTAGCCATTTGGCTGTAGTCGCGAGACATACTACTAATAATCTTGCGATAGCCAATCATAAATTCCGGCACAACAGCAAATTCATAATGTTCTGAAATTCGCAGATAGAGCTCCCAATCCTCACACCCCTGAGCCTGTTGTGCTTTCAATTGACAGTTGTAGCCACCGACGGTTTCAAAACAAGAAGCGCGAATTACAGATGCACTAGCATTGCCTAAAAAATTATGACATACCAAAGTTTTATAAACTTTTCCCTCTATAGTTGAGGCACGGAAATCTCCAGTCAGTGAATTTTCGGCATCAATATCCGCCGACCAAGCATAAACTAACCCTACCGCTGGATCGGTTGCCAAGAAGCGTTTAACTTGCTTTTCTAAATTTTGCGGATACCAAATATCATCAGCATCCAGGGGAGCAATATAATCTCCCTTCGCGTTTTTAATCCCTAAATTACGAGCAGCAGCCACCCCTAAATTTGGTTGTTGTAGTAATATAACACGCTGATCTTCCTCCGCAATAGATTGAACAATCTCAGCAGTGCGGTCTTGAGAACCGTCATCTACCACTATCACTTCCAGGTTTTTATAGGTCTGAGAAAGAACAGACTGTAATGTGATTTCAATAAATTGCTCTGTATTATAGGCAGGGATAATCACTGAAACCAGTGGTAAGCTATCAACTGTTTTAACAACCGACATTTGGTGATTTAAATTTTATAGTTATACTTTCCACAGGGATAAACTGGGGTGCATGTCAGTTTTGTTAATCCCTGATTCAGATCCCCCATTATCCCGCTTAATAAGGGGGACTTTTCAATCTAATTCCCCCCTTTTTTAAGGGGGGTTAGGGGGGATCTATGTACCTAATTACAAATTTGACATGCTCCCGATAAACTGAGCTTTTAATTTAGCTATCAGCATTTAGCTATATCAAATAGGATTATCCTCTGACTGCTGATAGCGGATTGCTGACTGATCAACCTGTAGACACAACCTCTATTACAAGTACAGAGTTACTCAGTCAATTCAGGACTTTTTGAAAATAAAATCTCTATTGGTGATTATTCGGTAGTTTTGTTAAAGCCCCTCAAGAAGTTATTTAAATTTATTATAAACTGATATTTTTGTTTCAAATGATGTTATAATATCCGAGGGTATTATTGAGATGCAGAGTAAGAATTTAATCTCAAAATATCAATTAGTAATTGAAGGTAAATTCTCTAAAGAATGGTTGACTCTGCTAAACTCACTATCTCCGTCATCATCCCCGTATACAACGGAGGCGAAGACTTTCACCAATGTCTTGCCAGACTATCTCAAGCTGAACCCCCTCCCGATCAAGTGATTGTAGTAGCTGATGGCGATACTGATGGCTCATGGCGTCTAGCCGAAGATTTTGGAGCCACGGTAATTCGATTACCCACAGCAGGGGGTCCCGCTAAAGCCCGAAACCTGGGAGCGAAAGAAGCACAGAGCGATATCCTGTTTTTTATAGATGCTGATGTAGCAATCTATCCGGATACTATTAGTCAAGTGGTGAAAATCTTTAACAATGAACCTAATTTAACCGCTTTAATTGGTTCTTATGACGATGCTCCCGGTGCTGCTAATTTCCTTTCCCAGTACAAAAATTTACTCCATCACTACACTCACCAAACTGCATCTGAAGAAGCATCTACCTTTTGGGGTGCCTGTGGCGCAATCCGTCGTGACATCTTTCTTGCCATGGGTGGCTTTGAGGAAAATTATCGTCAACCTTGTATTGAAGACATTGAGTTAGGCTATCGACTCAAGGAAAAAGGTTACAGAATTAAGCTGTGTAAGACTCTACGGGTGAAACATCTCAAGCGCTGGGGCATAATTTCTCTGCTTAGAGCTGACTTTTTCTACCGCGCCTTGCCCTGGACTGCCATAATTCTTAAGGTTCGCGACGCAAGTCCAGAAAACTGTCGTGAGTTTATCAGTGACTTGAACCTAAAACTATCTAGTCGTATTAGTGTGGTGTTGGTCTATGCTCTACTAGGTGCTTTAGTTACAACTTATTGGTGGTCTAGTGCTCTGATTGCTATTGCTACCTGTGTGTTTAGTCTCGCCCTGCTAGTACTCAACAGACCTGTCTACCAATTCTTTTATAAAAAGCGTGGTCTACTATTCACTATACGAACCGTTCCATGGCACTGGCTGTATTACTTTTACAGCGGACTTGCGTTTGCCATTGGTATAGTTCGTCATTGGTTTAAAAAGTACCTAAAACCTCTGATAGGCTTGCCTAATCTCTCAGGTTATAATCAGTATTAAATCCTGATTATAATAGCAAGTTAAGACTTTTGAGGTACAAATATTTAGGTGTTAGGGAGCAGGGAGCAGGGAGCAGGGAGCAGGGAGCAGGGAGCAGGGAGCAGGGAGCAGGGAGCAGGTAAGAGAGAAGAGGCAAGGGGAGCATGTCACCTTTGTAATTAGGTAAATAGATCCCCCCTAGCCCCCCTTAAACAAGG
>NZ_JAAHHS010000259.1 GCF_010692395.1 Moorena sp. SIO3H5 | reverse complement strand
ATAATCTATCCCTTGACAACCTATAATTGTTCGCTTTAGTATAAAACAAGGTTCATTATAGGTTGGGATTAAGATATCCACAGAAGGATTAAACCTTCCTGAAATGACATCTAATGATAACTGGGAAGCCTGAGCGCTACGGTTTTTCACCCTTAACATTAAAAATAGCTGGATAATACTGCTGGTTAGCAACAACATTTCCAGGAAAAATAATCCTAGGCTAAAGAAAGCATTAAGGGGATCCACTAAATTCAGGGTAGAGAAGATTCGCCAGAGCAGATATCGTGCCAATAGTGCTAGCAAAACCCCCACCACTAGATTTCTAGACCAAGTGCGAGGACGGGGAGAGATTTTCGTGACCCCCAGAACAACTACCATTAAGATAATTGTTGGTAGCAATAAATAGTGTTGCTGATTAACAATTGGTGCTTCCAACCACATCGGTGGGTTTCTTTGCCAGATATCCAGCTGAGCAAATAGCTGGGTAATCTGCCCCTGACCAGCCAACCAAGCTAGAGCGATCGCACTAAAACTAGTAACTAAAATCAGGATCACGACCGTTGCAGCTCGTAACCTAAATAGTCGTTTGTTAGAAGAACACCTAGAGTTTGGGTAGCTAACTTTGGGAACTGTCATATCTAAAAACAGGTATAGCGCTGTGTGCGGAAAATAGTAAATAGGAAATTAAAAAGCGTGGTATAATAAAGGTTATAGCAATTATTTAATCCTTGAATTTTTAAACACCATTACACCCATTGCCATCTTATAACCTGTTATTTTAAACTCAACCTAAATCCTAAAATAGGATGGCAATAATCTAGATTATATTGATAAGAGATTAATATAACCTGAGCCAACTATTAAAATTTACTTAACTTGCCTATTTCGGGATCTATTAATCTATCCAAAAAAATTGATTAGCTAGAGTTTAGAATTATTCACTAAATTTTTTAACAAAAACTCAGGCTACTGCCAGCGAAGACTAGACATAATAGCAAATAGAGTAATGTTTCCACGAGATAGATAATCTGATGAAGCTTAACTATTTAGCCATCTTTGGTGCTACTGCTTTTTTAAGCGTAGGTTGTGTAGCAGGAGTACCTGAGAATCAGAGTACTGTTCAGGCAAAACCCTCTACCTCTACGTCTAGGACAACCAAGATCGATGTGTCCACCGTTCCAGCTGCTGAACCAACTGGAACAGTGGCACAGGCAACAAGTAGATCAGGAAATTTTGTAACAGCAGCCCATTCTACTCAAGGCATGGTAAGTTTAGTCACAGACAATGGACAACGTTACCTGAAGTTTGACGAAACCTTTAAGACAGATAACGGACCCGATCTAATGGTGCTGTTGCACCGCCAAACTGTACCCAAATCCTACAGTAAGGAAAATTATGAAAGTCTTGGTCGTCTTCAGCAGGTCAGTGGCACTCAACGGTACCGTATCCCTGCTGATGTTAATCCAGAAGACTTTAGCTCTGTAGTCATTTGGTGCCGTAAATTCAACGTCACCTTTGGCTACGCCACCCTTAGTAATTAGTAGCACTAATTACTAACTAATAATTAAGGCAAGTTGCTAAGGACTAACGACTAAACAGCCTATAGTATAGGCTGACAAAAAATTCCTTGACTGGAAACGCTAAATAGGTTATGGGATTAATCGTCACAATGATGTTACGCACATCACGAGTGGCTAGATTAAGGATTTGCTGGGCTACCCAATCCCCTGACATGACCCCAACTGGATTGAGATTACTTTTAAATGGTCCGAGGATTACTTTACGTATTACACAAGGAGCATCTAGACGACGCAGGGTAACTAGGTCTCCTAGGGTACGTTTGCTCAGTTCATACAAAGGACTAAAGGCTGGATTAACTTCCGCTTCCGAAGTATTAACCCAAACTTCCTTGCGAGCAATATCTTGATTAGTCCGAACAGTAGATAAAAACATCTCTAGCAACCGCCAACTTGATAATGTGTTGACCTCGTAGGATTTTGCGATCGCATCGGCTGTCCGTTCTTGATGAACATTAATGCCGTGATTGAGAATTAGAATATCCACATTTTCCAGATGTGGAGCTAGTTCAGACTCTTTACTCACTTGCCAAGTCAAGGTTTTTACTGGCAAGCTTTCACCATTGACATTTAACGTAACAGTTTGTTCTTGGGAGGTCAGAGCAATCACTTTTGCTCCCCGTTGCTGGAGATGGTACAACAGTGACTGTCCCAGAGTTCCCGATGCTCCCGTCACTGCAATAGTTTTTCCTTGGAGGGATAGTGCTGTCCCCATCAGTTTGTCTACTAAAGTGAATGTGCCGCCATAGTAAGCCTTTTGGTTATCAAAGTGATGTCGCCAATGGTAGCTGCGATTCACCATCCAAGGGGAAGGAGGATAGAGGAATGGACCCGGAAGGTGGGTCATATCAGTCAACTTATCGGCTCCCTTGATGCCATAGCCACGAGCGATCGCACCCAATAGAAATACCATAGTGTACACAGAACCAGTCAAAGCTGCCCAATGCAGATCTGGTGTCCAGGTATAAGCCAACCACCATAGCACCAAGCCTAACATTAGCATGACCAAGGCTTCTGGTACATCATTACGCCAGTGCGCCTGTCGGTATATGGTATCACTGACAGCAGTTAAATCCTGACGGAAGACCCGATGATGCCACACATGCAAGCGATACAGAGGTGTCCAGTGATGGGACAGGAGGTGATAGAAGTCTCGCACCAGTTCTACCCACAGAATAGAACCCAGTCCCAAAACTCCTATACCTAGCCAGAAATCTACCATGAACATGATTATGATGCCTAGAGTGAACAGTAACTTGTTGTGTTGGCAAATTGCCCATTCACATCATAATTAGGTAGGTACAAATAAAACTAAGATGCTGAGGGTGAACCATTAACACTCACCCTTCACCCGTCAACTTTCACCTATCAACTGTTACCTATCAACCCTGGCCTTAAGGCCGTAGGCCACGCTGCGCGAACGGCCACGGGTGCGCGTTCAACCCTCAACCTTCAACCTTCAACATACCATCTTCCATATAAGACACTTGGTCAGCTACATCGATAATACGAGGATCGTGGGTTACCATTAGCACTGTGCAGCCTTTTTCCTTAGCCAGACGACGCAGCAACTCAATCACTGTATGACCACTGTGAGAGTCCAAGGCTGCTGTTGGCTCATCTGCCATAATTAGGGGTGGCTCTTTAGCTAAAGCCCGCGCGATCGCTACCCGTTGCTTCTGTCCCCCTGACAAGTCACTCGGTCTAAGATGTCCTTTCCCCTCTAAACCAACCTGCTCTAATAACGTTTTTGCCTGCTGTCGAGCATTTAACCCCCGAATTCCCTTAATGTTTAGCACAACTTCCACATTCTCTGTTGCTGTCAGTGCCGGAAATAGGTTGAAGTGTTGGAAAATAAAGCCAATATGTTCCCGGCGAAACTCTGCCAGCTTAGTTCTAGACATACTGGTAATTTCTTGACCCAGTAAATAGACTTTTCCGAGTGTCGGGGTCAGTAATCCCGCCAATATTGACAAAAAGGTAGTCTTGCCAGAGCCAGACGGTCCCATTAAAAGTTGGATATCACCACGTTTGACTTCCCAGTCTATTCCTTTGAGAACTGGAACACGGTTTTGTCCTGACTGGAAGTCCATCTGCACCCCTTTAGCAAGAATGGAGCGTACACCATATTTAGGTAAATCTATAACTTTAGATACTTTAGAGCCGCCCTTAATCAGTTTTTTGGGAAACACCATATATTAAAATATAGCAGCACCAGTTGACTAGACTCTTAGGTCGTACTGCTTGAAATTGACGACTCCCCATCGCTAAAGCTAGGGGATTCTGGCAGGTTTATGGGTGAACCGGCGAGCTACACCCAATAGAAACGTTTTGTTTCACATCAGATGGACTCGCCATAAGTCCTACTGCTAGAGATAAGACTTACTATGCTACATCTTATCTATAGATGCGTTTTGTCGGATACTTGTTCCGACTGCTTCTACTTCACCCTTATATTGCTAAGCATCGTAGATAAAAGCCTAGGTGGAAGCTAAACCTGTTAACTTACATAGGCTGAGCTTACGCTACAGCAATCGATTCGGAATTAACAAGGAATCGCCTAAATTTAGTTCCCCAAACCCAGGTCTTATATTCCTGTCCTTACCAGCAGTCCTAGTTTCTAAGACCGATGATACTGCTTGGTTGTTTTTTTGCCAACGAAGCTTTTTGACTTGGTTATCGTCAAAGCGCGTTTTTGATGCTACCAACTTCTTAGCACAATTCCCAGAAAAAGGCTCTCCTATACCACGCTCACCAAGCACGGATAGAGTGCGGTACTCCCTCCCTAACCATTAATTCTGGCAGATAGCTATCACACAATTTCAAGTATAACAGAAATCTCATCGACTAGGACTATTCCCATGCCATAAAGCTAGAGGTGAAGATAGCTGATTGCTGATTCCTCAATGCTTAACCCCTTTTCGCGCTTTGAGAAACCCAAGGCAGCAATTGATTAACATCTAGCAAAAAGACAGTCAAAGATGTATTTTCTTGGGGGATCACCGCAACATGACTAGCAATTCCCAGGGTATCAGCTTGACGAAAAGACTCTGGTAGGGTACGAATATCAGTCATGGAAACCTCTATCAAATTCGGTGTTTTGAGTACAGGGATACCAAATCCTTCACCCATTGTATTTTGAACAATCAGCAGGAAACGTGCTGGGTTAGAAGTGCTGATTTGGGTAGATTTAAATAACCGGCGATGCAAGTCGATAATAGGAATTTCGTCGTCATCGATATGGGCAATGCCTATATCATTAAGTCCACTACTATAAACAGTTGTGTAATTAATTACCTTGTTGACACGGTCAATCGGAAAGGCGAAATTGATTGTTTCTATTCTAAAGACCACTAATTTCAATAATGATGTAGCCTTCTGATTTGTCAATCGATTATTATCACTAAGCTGGGAGTCAATTAAATTATTTTTCATGATGTCGATTCATCGTATTAAAAAAAGTATGAAGGATGAAAAAATATAAGTATTCTGATCAAGATTTAGAAGCAATAGGAATTGAATGGAGTAACTCACCAAACTAAGTTTGTAAACTTAGGATTAAAAGTATAATGATGGAGGATAATTCAAGGATATATTTGCAAGTATAGCACTACAAATTAAAGTTAGGACATTGCTAAAAGCTCAAAAGCTTTTGTAGTAAGCTATTGCCTCTTGCTAGCATGCCTATTGCCTTGCGCGTAGCGCTATAACTGATTAGTCGTGGACACCCTTCAATAAGCTAATTGCTTATTGCTTTGAGCTAAAGCCTGATGAGGAATGGCTGATAGTACATCAAGTAGCACTGTAGCGCATTAGCTTATCAATGAATACTTAAACTTCAGATTTACTTTCTTTAATAAGATTTTTGATTTTCCCAAGAAAATCTTGTTCAATATAAGGTTTAGTAAAGTAAGCATTAGCCCCCAAATGCATTGCCAAACGCTGATGTTTTTCACTGCTACGGGAGGTAAGCATTGCTATAGGAATTTTTGATAACTGAGGGTCTTGGCGACGTTGACCAAGAAACTCAAAACCGTTCATATTCGGCATTTCAATATCACAAATTATCATCTGGACTTTGGAACTTTGCCGCAATTGTTCCAAAGCTTCGTGTCCATCCCGAGCTTGTAACACTCGGTAACCTGCTTTTTGCAAGCTCATAGCCAAGGTTCGTCGTAAACCTGTCGAATCATCAACAATTAAAATTGTGGGAACTGGAGCAGTTTGAGCAGGAGTTTGAGTCCGGTTAACCGATGACTTTTTCTTAGTGGTAGCTTTGAGTATATCAGACAAGCTTCTCGGTTTAGTCTCTTGATGGCTTTGACCTAAAAATTGCTCTAGCAGGGCATTACTATCTATCACCGGAATTAAACTACCATCCCCCAGGATGGTACAACCATAGGTATAACTGGGAGCCGCAAGGGCTTTGCCAAAGGGTTTAATCACTAGCTCTTGCTCTGTGATCACGCGATCGATTTCTAACGCAAAAGCTTGCTGGTCTCGACGCATTACTACCATAGGTAACGCCCAATCTTCAGGGGTCGGAACATAAACTAAAGCTTTGCTAGGAGTACTTTCTCTGACTGGACAGTTATATTCCAAAAGATCAGACATGGTATAAGTGGGAACCATTTGTCCGCGCCAGAGCAAAAACCGTTTTGTCCCAGATTTTTGCATCTGATCCCCCTTGGGAACCACAATTTCTTCAATACTGTCTGATGGTAAAGCGATAACAATTGGACCGACTGTAGCAATTAGTAATTTAGCAATGGTTAGAGTTAACGGCAGCCGTAGGGTAAAGGTTGTACCCTTACCTGGGGATGAAGTGACAGAGATTTTACCTTTGAGAGCTCGAATTTGAGAGCGTACTACATCTAAACCTACTCCCCTACCAGACAGTTCACTGACTTTAGCTGCGGTGGAAAATCCTGGCTCAAAAATCATCTTTAACAGGCGGGATGGGGGAGCTTTAGCAATTTGTTTGGCTGACAACAATCCATTGACCAATACTTGGTTACGAATGCGTTCAATATTGAGACCTTCACCGTCATCCTTGACTTGAATGATGGTTTGATTGCCTTTATGGTAAGCCCGAATTTCAATTTTCCCTTCCTCTGCTTTACCTCGTTTCCGCCGAATTTCAGGGGATTCAATACCATGATCAAAAGCATTCCGGAGTAAGTGTAGTAAGGGGTCATAGAGTTTTTCCAGGACTGCTCTATCCACCAAAACCCCTGTACCACTAAGCTTGAGTTTGGCTGGTTTGTGGTGTTGGGTAGAAAGATCCCGTAAAGCCCGAGGAAAGCGGTTGAGTACTTGACCCAGAGGCAACATCCGCGCCCACATCAGCTCGTCTCGTAGCTGAGAAAGCATTTGCCGCTGTTGTTCCAAGGTGTGATCAGACTGCTGGGCAAATAGGGTTATATCCCCCACCGCTTCTTTAAGCAGCATCATTTCTTCTTGTAGTCCTTGGATCAAAGAATGGACATTGCTATAGCTATCCATTTCCAAGGAATCAAACAGGGGTTTGTTCAATGGGTCTGATTCACTGTCTAGGCTCTTTTGGCCTGACCACGTTACCGATTGCTGGGGTGAGTTTCTCTCACCGACAGAATTCGTCCCTTGCTGATTCCACTCATTCTTACTAAGGGAGGCAAAGCTAGGATTTGAGACCATTGATCCAGCACTTGAGGCACTCGCTAGACTCTGATCAGATAACTCTTGTAATTGACTAACAAAGGTTTGACAAAGGTCAAATCTTTGGGTGAGCTCCCGCACTGCTGCTTGTAATTGTTCATTTTGCAGGCCAATACTATTGCGGTTGATCACCAGTTCCCCGACCTGATTGTTCATCCGTTCTAGTCGCTTTAAGTTAACTCGGACTGAACTGTCAGGGGAAATAGAGGTTGGACTTTGGCTGGGATGCTCTGATGGCTTAGAAGTAGCTCGATTAGCTTGAATAGGTTGATGCTGCTGGGATTTAGCCGATTTAGTGGGTTGGTTAATAGCTAATTCATTGGCTAAAAATGCCGCTGCTGGTAGCGTTGGTGATGATGGAACATCTGAAGCAGGCATATTCTGGAGCGGTGGCAGGCTTTCAAAGATTTGTTCAATCTTTTCCACAGCAGCTTCCAGGGTTTTTGGTACCTCTAGGGATGAGTTCTTGAGGGGAGCAGAAGCAGTGCTTGATGGATTGGGCGAGTTCGCTACTGGTTTAGATCCTAGGGTAGGGTCAGCCTTAGCGTTACTCAGGTCTTGCTCGGAGTGTGGGACAGTTTCTGTGCTCGGGGAAATGGTTTCCTCTGGGAAAGATGCTTCTGCCTCTTGGACTGGGTTAACTTGATCCTCTGAAGGCGTAGATTGATCAGATGGTAGGTCTTGACTGACTTGCGCCAAGTCACTAGTTTTGAGATCAGCAACAATCGGTGGGGTCAGAGGAACTTTCTCAGCTGACAGGTTCACTTGGGGCTGCTGGGCAGTGGTTTCCTGGGCTAGAGCAACGTCTTCAAAGAGTAAGGTCTGTTGATCTTGGTTAAAATTACTAAAAATATCAGTAACATCAACTGAGTCGGTAACCTTCCAAGATGGTGGGTCAACAGTTGCTTGATCTAAGTCAGTTTCTTGATGGGCAAGGGTGGGTGAGGTTTCGAAAATCTCTTCCGCTAGTGGATTGAGTTGAGATGCTTGGGTAGCGGTTTGCTCAGATAAGGTAAAGTCTTCAAAAGAATTGGTTGCTTCGCCTAGGTTAAAGTCACTAAAGATATCTTCAAATTCAGTGGTGGTATTTATACTATTTGTGATGTCATTAGCCGGAGTAGCAGGGGCTTGTGTTAAAGCCACTAGAGCAGTCGATGGATTTCCCCCTTGAGTGCGATCGCCTGCTAGTACAGCAGCGCGTCCTGTTGTAAAATCAGCTAGGGCAAGTTCAATAATTTTCAGCACTTGGTGGGGATGTTGCTCTACTGCTGCTACAGCGGTTTCGGCAATCGCTCCAAATCCCGACAAGTTCAGTAACTCGGCAAAGCCAGCGAATACGTCTGCTTGTGCCTTTAATTCCCCCACGACCTCATAATTTTGAGGATTGGCTAAAACCGCAGCAAGACGTTCTAGTCCCTGAGCCACATCAACCTCAAAAATAGAGGATACAATATCAATACCTAAGTCACCGGAACTAGGAATGTAGTTATGAACCTGTGCCAGGGCATCACCAAGTCGTTCTTCAATGTGGGCATAAGTGGATTGAGCAGTGGATAGGGCTCGCTCTGGGTCAAAATAGCCTTGCTCAATTTGCTGCATTAGGGGGTTCCGGAGGCAGTCATAAGCTTTGAGCAGCAAGCTTTCTAGTTCAGTATCAAGTTGTACCTCGTCGCTGTAGAAAGCCTTGAAGATATCTTCGAGACGATGAGCCAAAGTTTTAATTGCCTCTAGCCCAACACTGGCAGCACCTCCCTTGATGGAGTGAGCGGCTCGCATTAAATCGTGGATCTTAGCCGTGGTTCGTTCTTGCTGGAGATTCAGTAAGCCTGTCTCGATCAGTTGCAACAGCTCTGGTGCCTCTTCGATAAAAAACTGATAGGCTTGGTCTTGGATCTCAGAGTGAGTTGCCATGGTTATTCATTGGTCATTGGTCATTGGTCATTGGTCATTGGTCATTGGTCATTAACAACATACTAATCACTACAATGACACTAACTCACCTTGAACTTGCCCACACTATCTTGGAGTTGCTCAGCCACTGTTAGCAGTTCTTTGAACGAGTTAGATACTTGGCTGACTTCTGTGGAGGTTCTATTCGCGATCGCTGCTACGTCAGTCATAGTTTCAGTAACTGATTCGCTCGCTTGGGTTTGTTCAACAGCTGTGATGGCAATTGCTTTGACCAACTCATTGATCTTGACCGTTACGGCAGTAATTTGATTCAAACTCTGCCTGGTGTCATCCACCAGTTGAGTCCCAACTACCACTTGCTCAGTTCCCTCTTCCATAGCGGCTGCCACCTCATTGGTTTCCGCCTGAATGTCTGCTACCAGCTTTTCAATTTCCGCCGTTGCCTCCGCCGATTGATGGGCCAAGGCTCGTACTTCATCAGCAACTACCGCAAAGCCTCGACCAGCTTCCCCAGCACGAGCTGCCTCAATAGCAGCATTGAGGGCTAACATATTGGTTTGCTCAGCAAAACCACTAATCAGGTTGACTACCTTAGAAATCTTTTGGGACGATTCCCCAAGACGTTTGACTTTCTTAGCCGTACTACCTACAGTTTCCCGAATGGCCATAAAACCTTCTACAGTGCGGTTCATAGCAGCATCTCCGGCTTCTACCGTTTGAGCTGCTTGTTTGACTGCAGCTTCGGCTTCAGAAGCACTGACAGCCACAGAGCGAGTTGAGACTGTCATGTCATGAATTTTTTGTAAAGCATTAGCAATTTCCTCTGCCTGTCGTAAAGCTTCTGTGGATAGGTCTCGGATCGCTGCTTCATCTTGAGTAGTGGTGGTAGTGACTTGCTTGGTTGCCTGTTGGACTTGCAGTACAAGTTTTCGCAAGCTTTCGATGGTAGCATTGTAGGAATCGGCAATAGTTCCCAATTCATCGGCAGTCACGTGGGCTCGAATTGTGAGGTCTCCTTTACTAACTGGCTCTACTTCCATCAACAGTTCTAGAGCACGCTTTTGCAGATCCTCTTTGAGCTGGCGCTGTTCCTGAGCAAGATTTTCTGCTTTTTGGCGGGCTGCCTCCATTTGTTCTAAGGATGTGGCTCGCTGCATAACATTACCCAGCTGAACAGATAACTGCGTCAGGAAAATGATTTCAGACTCTTGCCACTGGTGTGGAGCCGTACAATGATGAGCAATAAGTAAACCGTAGAGTGTTTCTCCGTGGACAATTGGTGTCACTAAATTTGCTTTGATTTGCAATAGTTCCATCAACTTCTGGTGGTCACGATGAAAACTTGCTTCAAAGACATTATTGGTGGCAACGACACGTCCATGTTTGTAGCCATCAATCAGCTGCTGTGGAATACAAGCATCTTCAATTTTTTTCTTAAGCATATTGTCAACTGCTTTGGGCCAACCGGGTTGAACTGCCTCGAATCCAATGTAGCCACTACCATCAGGATTCAGGCGGTAGATAACTACCCGGTCAGCATTCAATTGATTGAGGGCTTTTTCCACCGCTTCTTGGAAGAGAGCTTTGAGGTCAAGAGATTTTTCAATCGGGGTAGTAGCAAAGTTAATAATTACCTCTGCCCGATTTGCCTCTTGACTTAGCACCTTTTGCTGACTGGTAACACTGTCAGCCATTTCATTAAACGTCTTGGCGAGCTTACCGATCTCATCGTTAGTGATCAGATTGCTTCGGAGGTGACGTGACCCTTGAGTAAATTGCTCGGCTAAGTTTTGTAGCTGTTGGATCGGTTTAGCAATGGCTCGTCCTAGCAGAATAGCTAGTAATATATCAGCAGTCAAAGCCAAAATCACTACTAACAACTGTAACAGTAGGTTGTCGGTGAGCAGGAAGTTTAGTTGAGCTTCTGAGGTTCCCCTTTTGGTAAGGGGAACCTCAGAAGA
>NZ_JAAHHS010000258.1 GCF_010692395.1 Moorena sp. SIO3H5 | reverse complement strand
CTATCATCAAGGGAAAGCCACTGACCCAGTGGCCTATTTAACTGCTAAAGAGAACCAAGATTTGGGGGTTGTCAAAGCCCCTCGTACCAGGAGAAAAAAACCTCCCCTTGATTTGTCTCCTTTCCCAGACTCAGAGGGCTTGACAAATTGCTCTTTTGCTTAACTTGTTACCAATGGCTGATAACTGACGGCTGACTGCTTATCAATCACCTTTGTTTATCTAACAATGGAGCTGCCTCTAGCAAGGTTCTAGTGTAAGGATGCTCAGGATTAGTAAACAGGTCATGAGTTGGTTTCTTTTCAACAATCTGACCTTTATTCATTACGGCGATTCCATCACAGAAAAACCGTGCTACCCAGAGGTCATGAGTAATAAACAAATAGGTAAGATTAAAGGCTTCTTTCAACTCTAACATTAATTCTAATACTTGAGTTTGGACACTAGCATCCAGCATACTCACTGGTTCATCACAAATCACCAAACTAGGATGAGTAATCAATGCCCGAGCAATAGCAACCCGTTGTTGTTGTCCTCCAGAAAGGTCAGCGGGATAGCGATTATAGTAATCTTCTACAGGCGTTAATCCTACTCGTTCTAGCATTTCGTTGACTTGATTTTTAGCTGCTGTTGAATTAGCCGCTAATTTATGAATAAATAAAGGGTCGGCAATACTTTCTCCCACAGTCATTAAAGGATTAAGACAAGCATGGGGGTCCTGAAATACCATTTGGATTTGACGACGAATCTCTTGTAGGGAATGTCGATTGAGTGTAGCTAAATTTGTGCCTTGAAACTCAACGGTTCCAGCGGTAGGACGAACTAATTGCAAAATAGTGCGAGATAAAGTACTTTTCCCACAACCGGATTCTCCTACTAGTCCCAAAATTTCCCCAGGATATAAATCAAAGCTGACGTTATCCACAGCTTTGATAACGTTTTTTTCTTGAGATACTAGTTGCTGAATAAAGTTGCTTTCTAAGGTATAATATTGCTTGAGATTAGTAACCCTTAGCAAAGGGGTAGGAATCCCAGAGCTGGAATTCCCCTCAGGGTTATTAGTGTCAGGGTTATTAGTGTCAGTGTGGTCTTTAACTGCCTGCAGATGTAGAGCTGCTTCTAAAAGCGATCGCGTATAGTCATGGTTAGGTTGCCACAGAATCTGTTGCACGGGCCCGGTTTCCACCATTTTGCCACCATACATTACCGCAATGCGATCGCAATATTCCCCGATCATGGCCAAATCGTGAGAAATCAGTAACAGTGCCATGTCCCGCTCTCGACATAACCTAGTTAATTCTTCTAATATCTGTGCCTCGACCGTAACATCCAAGCTAGTGGTGGGTTCATCTGCTACAATTAACTTGGGATTGAGCAACAAGGCTAATGCGATCGCAACCCGTTGCCGCATCCCCCCGCTAAATTCATGGGGATATTGAGAGAAGCGATTAGCGGGAATTTTCACCGCATCTAGAGTTTCTAGTACTTTTGCTTTACTCTCACGTCCTGATAACTGGGGTTGGTGAGCTCTGAGAGTTTCTAGGCAGTGTTCCCCTATACTCATCAAAGGATCAAGGCGAGTCATCGGGTCTTGAAAGACTAGCGCTACTGCTTCTCCCCGAAACTGACGCAGCTGTGCAGGAGTTAAGTCAAAGACCGACTTTCCAGCAAACCTTACCTTTCCTGTTACTCGGGACCGTTGTGGTAACAACTGCATGATAGCTCGTCCCAGAGTAGACTTACCGCAGCCTGACTCACCGACTAATCCCAGTCGCTCCCCTGAATCTAGCATGAAGGAAACATCATCTACTGCCCAAGCCGGTTTTTCAAGGGATTGGCTGCTAGGATAGGCCACCTGCAGGTTTTCGACACAAAGTAGCGCTTCACTCATCGATTTAATATTCCTCTCCTAAGAATATAAAAACTTTCATGCCATAACCATTAAATTTTGATTAAAATTTGTAAAGCTAGAGTAATTCCTATCTAAGTCAACTGCTCTGATCGAGTTAATCAGGCCAGCAGTAGGATTGAGCAAAGTTATCCTATAAACATCTTTTTGACATCTTTTTGTCAGGGCATCACCATGGAACCTGTAAATCCCCAAGTGTCTAATCACTATCAACCAGAGTCAAATTACCAAACCGAGGAACAAACCAAAGGCAAATCCTCTGCATGGCTACTGACAGTCCTCTTTTTGGTAGGAGGTCTAGCTTTGTTGCAAATCTCGACAGTACCAGAAACCCCTGTAGCCC
Source organism: Moorena sp. SIO3H5 (assembly GCF_010692395.1). Taxonomy (GTDB): domain Bacteria; phylum Cyanobacteriota; class Cyanobacteriia; order Cyanobacteriales; family Coleofasciculaceae; genus Moorena. The sequence continues at coordinate 8,898 of NZ_JAAHHS010000258.1, read as the reverse complement.
AGACGCAAACCAAACAGATACCGCCGCGACCGGTAGAAACTATTCCCCTGACCTTAGGTAAAGGAGTTAAACAGATCGAGTTACTGGGTGAGGTAGAGGCAAGTGAAAAAATCACGATTAAATCTCAGGTGGATGGTGTGATACAACAAGTCAAAGTCCGAGAAGGCGATCGCGTTACACCAGGAATGACCATTGCTATTCTTGATGGTGCTGACCAACAGTTAGCCCTCGCCCAAGCTAAGGCAAGGCTTGCTCAGGAAAAAAGTAATCTGGCTCGATTACAAGTGGGAACCCGTCCAGAAATTCTTGCCCAACGGCAAGCAGAACTAGATACTGCTCAAGCTCGCGAACAAGAAGCAAAGGACAACCTTGATGGTATGATAGCCGTCCAACCCAATTTAATTGCCCAACGGCAAGCAGAAATAGATGCGGCTCAAGCTCGCGAACAAGAAGCAAAGGATAACCTAAAACGCATTGAAGCCCTAACTCTGGAAGGAGCTCTCTCTGAACGAGCAAAAGTGGAAGCCGAAAAAGGAGCTGATGCAGCCACCAGCGATCGCTTACGGGCTGAAGCTGCCCTAAGTGCAGAACAAACTAAAACCCAGCAAGATATTGCTGAAGCCAGAAGTACCCTTGATGCCACCATGAGTGAGCGGTTGCGCATTGCCGCTCTGTTAGCTGAAGCCCAAGTCGGACCAACCCAGGAAGAAATTGATTCCCAGAAAGGGGTAGTAGCAGCAGCTCAGGCAGCGGTTGACCAAGCTCAACTAGCATCAGAACGAGCCACGATTAAAGCGCCTACAGCCGGGGTTGTGCAATCGAGGGAAGTTGATACTGGCAACTATGTTGAAGGTGGCGATGCCATCATTAACTTGGTCAATAATACTCAATTCGATATCTTTCTAGAAGTACCAGAAAGGTTTACTAATCAGGTCAAACCAGGGATGTATGTGGAATTAACTGCACCGCGAAGTTTACCTAACTGGCAGCAACGAGCAGAGATTACCAGCGTTGTGCCTACAGCAAATGCCAACTCACGGCGACAACTAGTAAGGATAAATCTCAACAATCCCCCAAAAGACTTATTAGCTGGAATGGGAATTCAAGGCACCTTAGATTTACCCATTGATGTAGATCCTAGTTTTGTTATCCCCCGTGATGCCATCATTAAACGAAAAAACCAATCTCTAATCTATACCATTTCTCAAGGCAAAGCACAACAGTTTACCGTAGAAATACTAGCGGACATGGGGGAAAAAGTTGTGATCACTAATCAACAATTACAAGCCAATCAACCCCTAGTTGTGTCAGGCGGTGAAGGATTAAAAAATGGTTCAACCGTTAAAATTACTAATCCTTAATTCATAATTATCACACCTATTCCAAACTTTTAAAACTAGTACCGCTGTGCGGAATTCAAAATTCAAAATTCAAAATTCAAAATTATTACATGTTTACTGATTAAAGGTTTAATATATAAAAGTTTTGCTATTTTTGAAAATTATATTGATTTCCGCCGTGCTGTATTAGTCTCTAGAATCTTTACCGATTCCCGATTCCCGATTCCCGATTCCCGATTCCCGATTCCCGATTCCCGATTCCCGATTCCCGATTCCCGATTCGCGCATTCTAAATTCTAAATTCGCCCATTCTAAATTCTATAGTTCCTAAGTTGCCAACTTCGGCCAAATTTGATGAAACTTATCGAAACAGCTGTCCGCTGGCGACACGGAACATTTGTTCTGTTCTGCCTCCTAGCCCTATGTGGCATCTTAGCCCTATTCCAGCTTCCTCTAGAACTTCGACCGGGAGGTGATACCCCAGAAATTACCATTAGCACCTCCTACGGTGGAGCAGGACCGACGGAAGTAGAAGACCTGATTACTAGACCGATCGAAGAAGCCGTCGAAGAAGTCACAGGAGTTAAAGAAATTACCAGTAGCTCTCGCTCTGGACGCAGTCGCATTTCTCTGGAATTCAATTGGGGAACAGATATTGATGCTCGCTTAGTAGATGTCTTGAGCAAATTACAGCGAGTGTCGTCTCTACCCCCAGAAGCAGGAGACCCCTCTGCGGAAGTGGTCAGCGGTGTTAGCCGTCCCATGATGTGGATTGTCCTAATGCCCAAAGAAGGCTATGATTCTGACCCAGACCATTACCGTGACTTGCTTCAAGATGCCATCGTACCCAAGTTACGGCAAGTGGAAGGAGTGGGTCAGATTATTACTCCTGGGGGACGGGAACGGGAAGTGGAGGTGATTGTAGACCCGAAAGCCTTAGCTGACCGCAATCTAACCCTGTCTAATGTCGTGAATACTTTGCGCAATAATAACCGCAATATTCGCGGTGGACCGATGGTAGTGGGAAGACGGGAATACCGAGTCCGCACCGTCAGTCGCTCTGAGGATGTGAAGGAGTTGGAAGGGTTTGTGTTGCGCCGAGACCAATCAGGAATCGTCTATTTGGGAGATGTAGCTGAGGTCAAAATTGGTCGCAAGCTTCAAAGTACAGTTTTTGTATCAAATGACCAACCAACCGCTGGCATTGGTATCGAAAGACGAATTGGTGGCAATGTCCCAGAGATATCTAAGGGGGTCAGAGCAGTACTCAAGGAAATGGAAGCCCAACTGGAACAGCAAGGGGAAGGTGTCCAGTTCTTTATTAACTACGACGAAAATGACTATATTAACCAATCTATTTCCTTAGTGCAGCAAAATTTGATCATGGGTGCAATACTAGCATCCCTAGTCTTGCTGTTGTTTCTGGGGTCATTGCGCACCGTAGCAGTAATTGCCCTGACTATTCCGACTACTATTATTACCGTCTTTATTGTCTTAGCCTTGCTAGGTCGGTCTCTGAATGTGATTAGTCTGGCAGGATTAGCATTTGCAGTGGGAATGGTCGTAGATAATGCCATTGTGGTGCTAGAAAATATCTTCACCCACATGCAACGGGGAAAAAATCCGATCCGAGCTGCTATTGACGGCACTCAAGAAGTGTGGTCAGCCATGCTAGCCTCTACTCTGACTACGGTAGCAGTATTTGCTCCCATTGTTTTAGTGACAGGGCAGCCAGGACAGCTCTTCTTTGATATTGGTATTGCTCTATCGACATCGGTATTGTTTTCCCTGTTTGCAGCTCTGACCCTAGTGCCTATGCTATCGGGACTGTTTCTTAATCAAGCGGAGGCGCAACAGATTTTGCAGGGGATGGGGGATGTCGGCACCCAAAGTTTAGACCCAAAACCATTGCGCCCAAAGCAGCGAAATAGAGGAGCCAAAATCCAAAATGTCCTGGTGCTAGCTGTAGCGAAAACTTCAGCAGTGTTTCGAGTATGGCAAGGCAAGCTAGAGAGATTGTTATTAAAAACCGTGCGTTGGTCTGTTGGTGGCAAACGGATCGGAAGGCGTTTGGCTGTGTTGTTGATTCCTGTAGTATTGCTCTTTGTCAGTATTCGGTTACTCCCCCCCATGGATTACCTACCAGAAGGGAACCGTAATTTAATTATGTGGTTAACGGAACCCTTTCCAGGCACCAGTATTCCAGAATTCCTACGGCTATCCAAACCGGCCAGAAAGTTCTTGGCACAGCAGCCGGAAATTCACCGAACCTTGGTAATAGCAAGCTCGCGACGGAAAATGATTTTAGTCTATCTCAAGCCAGACTTAGCTACTGGTAGGAATCTCGATGACATGATGAATCGGATGGGAAAGGTAAAGTCCAATTTCCCTGGTTATCGCTTTGTGGTTGCTAGGCGCGCTACCATTTTTCGGAATCCAGGCAAATCTTATACCGTCCGTGTAGTAGGACAAGACCTGGATCAATTAAACCAGTGGGGTCAGGATCTTCTTAAGCAATTGCGCCAACTCGATGGTGTGCGCAATGCTCGTTCCAGTTTTGTTACTGGTGCGCCAGAATTACAAGTAATTCCCAATCGAGTGCGACTCGCAGAAGTGGGCTTGTCAGAAGCTGACTTAGGGAGAATGGTTGAAGCTGCTCTCGGTGGCATTAGAGCCTCAGAATTCGTGGATGGTAAACGGGAACTGGATGTGACCGTTGAATTACAACATACCGTTGTCAAAAACCCAGAGCAGTTGCGTCAGTTAGTGATCTATACTCCCAATGGAGGGAAAGTACAACTGGCTGATGTCGCTGAAGTACTAGATACCACCGGACCCGATCGGATTAACCGAGTGGATTTACAGCGTTCTATTACCCTAACCGTTAGTGTCGAGCGCTCAGCTCCCTTAGGCAAACTAGTTCAACAGACAGAGGAGCAAATTCTCAAACCCTTCCGGAAAAATCTACCTGCTGGCTATCGTGTCGAGTTAGCTGGTTCAGCAGATTTGCTATCAGAAACCTTAGTTCAGTTGGGGTCAATCTTTCTTCTGTCTTTACTGATTACCTATCTGTTGCTAGTAGCACTCTACCGTTCTTTTCTCTATCCCATCGTAATTATGGCAACCGTACCGATAGGATTAACCGGAGCGTTGTTGAGTTTGGTGATAGTGAACAGAATTCCTGGTGTTGTAGTACCGCTGGATATGATTACTGGGTTGGGATTTGTGATTCTGACTGGAGTTGTGGTGAATAATGCCATCCTTTTGGTAGACCGAGCCTTGCAATTACAGCGAGAAGGAATAGATTACGATACATCCTTGTATAGAGCTGTATGCGATCGCTTACGACCAATATTCATGTCTGCTGGAACTACAGTACTAGGAATGTTACCGCTAGCAGCGATACCAGGCAAAGGAGCTGAATTATATCAAGGGTTAGGGATTACCTTGACTGGCGGATTAGCTTTGTCTACATTACTGACACCTACAGTAGTTCCAGCATTGATGGGATTATTAGGAGACTTTAGGGGTCAGAAGCTGAAACCTTCTGAGATGAATAAGAAGGAAGAATCCCGTGAAATGGTTAGAGTGGATTAATCTTATTGGTTACTGGGGGATATCAAGGTTGAAGGTTTAAGGTTTAAGGTTTAATGTTTAAGGTTGTTTGGTTGAAGGTTTAAGGTTTAATGTTTAAGGTTGTTTGGTTGTTTGGTTGAAGGTTTAATGTTTAAGGTTGTTTGGTTGTTTGGTTGTTCGCCCTTGGCGTTTCCGTAGGGTGGGTTGAGTTAAGGGTCAATCGTCTCAAGGGGTTTTCAAGTTTGTTGTAATTATAGGAATTATAATGATCAGACAGGGGGAGGCTGGGTTGAGGCTTTTCGTGATCGCACCAATTCCCGTGACTATTGGTTTAATTGCTGTAATCCATATCCAGAGACGGTTTCAATTGTAGTTGAATACACTACATTAAATTGGGTAAGGGTTTTCCGCAATTGCTTAATTTTTAGCTACAATTTCACTAGTACTCCCTTTTTGTCTTCATCTAATCAGTGAGTGACCCAGAGTTAATTGAAATTCTTACAGGGCAAGCATTTCGAGCTAGATCGCCCTTGGTAGCAGCTTCCCTAGTTCTAGCCCAAGTAGAGCTAGCACTCTAAACACGTAAAACAGCGACGAAAGTCAGGGTAAACGCATCTAACTTAAGTAATTTATAAAAAACCTATACTTGATTATTTATAATAATCAAGCTATTGGATCTGTCTAAAAATTTTCTACCGCGTCCTCCCTTAGGTTCCAGGGTAAACGCATCTAATTTTTTGAAAACACTATAGCGTTTTCATTTGAGATGTAAACTCAAAAGGTATTCTTTTATTTGACTAAAAAACTCTGGAGCTCTTGCCTCTATTGCCTATTGCCTCTTGCCTTTTTCGAGAATCTCTGACTTTACAACTCGTTTGAAAACGCTATATATGTGGAAAATGCCTTGTCAACAAACACCCTAAGTCATGGTTTATTGACAAGATAAGTTTACCCTGATTATATTCATTGGTTTAAAAGATTGAGTGACACTTGGTTAAACTAAGTAATGAAGGAGTAGTACACCCTTTTGTGTAAAGTTATTTAAAGTAAAATTTTGTTGCATGATTAGCATTTATGGAAGTAAATGGATAATAATCAAACTAACGATTTCAAAGCTTTCAAAGCTTCTATTGCTCGGATTTATCATGGCGATGGTTCAGTCATTGGTTCTGGTTTTCTAGTATCTGGCGAGTATGTGCTAACTTGCGCTCATGTCATTACTGAAACGTTGAATCTTCCCGAAAATACGAAAGAGATGCCTAGCAGCTGGATTGACTTGGATTTTCCCTTGATTGACCCTGGAAATAAACTTCAGGCACAGGTGAGTTTTTGGCGACCTGTTTCCTCAACCGAATTAGTGGAAGATATTGCTGGATTAAAGCTGAATAGTAAGTTACCAAATACTACTCAACCTGTACGTTTAGTAGAAGCGGAGGATTTGTGGGAGCATCCAATCAGAGTGTTTGGTTTTCCCAAAGGGCATAATGATGGGATTTGGGCATCTGGGGTATTACGAGACACAACTGGAAAAAACTGGCTACAGATAGAAGATACCAAAGTATCTGGTTATCAAGTGGAGAGAGGATTTAGTGGTGCGCCCGTGTGGGATGAGCAATTAGCTGGAGTAGTAGGTATGGCAGTAGCAGCAGAGAAACGAAGAGAAAATGCGAAGGCTGCTTTTCTGATTTCTACTAAAGTCTTAAGACAAACTTTGACTGAATTAGATCAATGGAGTCGGATGGCGAATACCTCTAAAGCTCCTTTAACTAGTTTGACACCTAGCCAACGTCGTCGCTTAAAACGAGAACTGAGTGAATTGCAAGAGCATGACAATTTTTTAATAAAAAAACTATCTATGTTACGTAATAGTCGTATTCGTGAAGTCGATCCTATTGTGCAGCTTAAGCGAGATGTAGATATAGAAGAAACCAAGAGAGAACTTAATGAAATTGAGTCGAAAATTGATGAAATTGAACAACAGCTTGGCTAGATATCACAACCAGGTATTACTTTTATGGATAAACATATTGAGTTTCAAGAACAATGGGAAGTATTATCTACAAAAATTCGCAGCTTAAGAAAGGCTATTGCTACTGAACCAAATCCTACTCATAAATTAAATTATCAAAGAGAACTAGAAGAAGCTGAGAGAGAGCGCTCTGAACTTGAACAAAAAATAGATTTTATTCAAGAAGATAGAATTATTTTAAACTTAAAAGGGAGCAACAACGAAGTTCATTGCGTTTTTAAAGATTGGGCTATTATCGGACGGTCGCCAAATTGTGGTTTTTGGATTGATGATGATTCTCATCAAATCAGTAACTTACACGCTGCTATTTATTATAAATTAGAGACTAATGACTATTGGATTGAAGATTTAAAATCAATTAATGGGACATATGTTGATGATCAAAAAATTAACCATAAGACTAAACTTTTTTTAGGGGCAAGAGTTCAGTTATGTTCTTCTTTTTCATTTTTATTTGAACACAATCAAAACGATCCATTATCTCCAGGCGTACTTATTCAGCATGACTCTGATGGAGAAGAAGTAAGGAGATATATAATCGTACCAAAAGGAAAAGTTCTCGTTGGGACAAATACTAATGAAGTTGTCAGATTTTCAAAATTTATAGAATCAAAAACTCTAGGAAGTTTAATCAGACAATCAGATGGGTTTTATTTTATAAATCTCAATAATGAAGAATTGTTACTCAAGCATAATAGTGAATTAACTCTTGATTTTTTTAAAATTGGAATAACTATATTAAACATAGTCCCAAAAACTACTTTGGGTAAGACATATGCTATTGATGATGATTTAGAAAGTAAATTAGAGCCAGAAGAAAAAGAAATAAAACGACCACCTGAAGGTGCTGTTCCTCCCTATCTCTGGAAATTAAATATCTTTTTCGGTATTGTTGCTTTATCAGTTACGGCAATTTTTCATTTTACTTTATTCAATCCCAGTCCTAATAAAGTTCTGAATCAATGGGTAAATCAATGTCTTCTTGACTTTCAAAATAAAAACAATAGACATTGGCGAGAAAAATCTCAAGTTTCACCCAGTTCAGTTAAAGTTATTTTGACACGACAACCATCAGATTCAGAACAAGTGCTCTGGGGCTTCATTGAGAATTCAGGATTATCAAAAAAAGTAGATACAACCATCTATTTTGATTATTGGGAATTTGATGAAAGGGGTGATTTCAAAAAACAACATTCAAATTCTTTCTGGATAGCAATTGAAAACTACAATTTATTAGGATTATTGCAATTAAAAATAACTTATTGGTCTCCTGATTTGAAGAGTTTAGTATTTGAATGGGAAAGAAAATATTTTTTATATTTACCTTTAACCTTTATTTTGGTTTTAATGGTTTATATCTCTAGATTTATTCAAGATCAAATAATTATAGAGTACAGAAATACGCTTCAAAAAGAGTACGATGATTTTCAAGCAAAACGTACAAAAAAAATATTCGATGCAAAATTGTCCTTAGATGAAGCACGTCAACTTGCTCAACGAGGTGAATTAGCAAAAGCTCTAACAATTACAAATGGATTATTAAGATCAATGTCCAAGTCAATGCCTGTATACAAGGCAATTGTTGAATTGAGGAAAATTGTACTGACTCAAATAAATTCTGGAGGTGGTTCGATTACAGTAGAATCACTGCCTGGAATGAGTAGCAATTTTCCAAAGTCAACAGATGTATCTAGATTATTATACCTCCGAATTTTAGGAACTCCTTATGCCTATCAAGCACCTTATGGGCTAAAAACTATTACGATTGGTAGACAACGACGGAAACAAGGACTCTCTGCCACTGAAGGTAACGATGTAATTATAAGCTGGGGGGGCGACAAGCGCCCTGTAACCCTTGATATATCTTAAATTGAGCGAATTATGGTAAAAAAAGATAGGTCATAACTTGTCAATACGACCTATCAATTGAAAATGGTACCAGAATTATATCAA
>NZ_JAAHHS010000257.1 GCF_010692395.1 Moorena sp. SIO3H5 | reverse complement strand
TTTACAAATAGGTCATGAAGAATATGGGTGATTTAGCATAATATCAAAAACTCTACAAAGCTCTTTACTAATGGTAGCTGTTACCTGTTTTATATTCCCTTTCCTTATCCATTATATGTTTCCATATCATTTAAAAATACTAAGCTGACTTGCAGTTAACTTGGTTATTTTTTTATCTTAGCACTGATACTAATTCCTTGGTCCCTGCTCCGTTCGCGTAGCGTGCCGACGGCCTGAGTACCTGCTCCCTAAAACCCAGTAATTGGCACATCAGCCAATCGGTAAGTACTATAGATCACAATTAATGTTGGTCTTAGGGTGCCCCGAAATAGTATTTATAAAATCCCTATATACTTGAGGAACTCTTGCCTTTAGTTAATAGTATTTTTACCTATAAAATCGAATGGCTATATCACTTTATTGAAATAATTTAATTCACTATAATGGACTACAATTAGATTGATATAGTTCGGGAGCATGTCACTTATGCAGAACATTTGTACTAAATCTCTAGCCTCCTCATCGGTTTAAGCAAGCTCATATCGTACATAGTTCATTTGTTCTGCAACTTTGACCTACTCCCAACTACACTAAGTATAATTTTAGGGATTAGTAACAACTTACTAGTGGCTGATGTGGGAGACAGTCGTATTTATTTAATTATAAAAAAACAGATATGTCAATTAACTGAAGACCCTGGTTTACTGACAAAAGTTGAAGTGGAAAGAGCGAAAAGTAAGAGTAGTCAGGGTGTGCATAAGCTTGACAAAAGTACAGAGGTGATGAGTTAAAATACACAAAAAACTCTTGATCAAGCAAACCCAAATGCAGATTAAGGTTGCAATACATCCAGCAGAAGAAGGTGGTTTTTGGGCAGAAGTACCCGCACTACCTGGCTGCATTACTGAGGGAGACACAATGGAAGAGGTTTTAGCAAATCTTCAAGATGCAATTGAAGGTTGGTTAGAAGTTGCTAGCAATTCCTATATTCCTGAACCTAACAGCAAAATTGTGGAAGTTACAGTATAAAATCTGTTTCTGGCAAAAAATTATGTAAAATTATTGATAAAAAAGGATGGGTTTTGAGAAAAATTACCTGCAACAGTATCAATCGGAATTAGCTGGCGCAATTAGACAAGCCTTTGAAATAGCTGGGGTTGAGCTTTAGATAATTTCTATACAGGAGTACCCATTAAGGTTTTGACATTGATACAAGCAGCAAAAGCTGTTTTAGTCAACTTTTAGGTGCGACCCGTGGCGAATTTAATTCGCCAACGGAAAGCGCACCTTTGCCTTTTGCCTTTTGCCTTTTGCCCTTGCCCGTAGCGCTATACAGGAGCGTAAAGAGTCTGTATCCATTCCCATTCTTGGGCTAAGCCTTCGGATAGGGATACTTGAGGTTGATAACTGAGCAGGGTTTTGGCCTTGGTAATATCTGCTGCAGTGTGACGTGCATCTCCTTTGGCTTTTTCGATGTAGTTTTTCTTAATGGGATGTCCAACAATTTGTTCAATGGTGTCGAGAACATCCGCTAGGACCACTCGGCTACCACCACCAATGTTAAACACTTCTCCAACAGCAGCAGCTGTGGTACCTGCAGCCAGATTCGCGGCTATGATGTCTTTGATGAAGGTGAAGTCTCGGGTTTGCTTTCCGTCACCATATATGCTAATGGGTTCATCGGTGAGAATGGCTTTTAGGAATTTGTGAAATGCCATGTCTGGGCGCTGCCTGGGTCCGTATACGGTGAAATAGCGTAAGGCAGTAACCGGTACACCAAAATTATGGTAATACAGTAAGCATAGGTGTTCTGCAGCTAGCTTGGTTACTCCATAGGGGGAAACCGGTTGGGGAAGAATGGTTTCAGATGTCGGTAGGGCTTCGGCATTACCATAAACTGAAGAGCTGGAAGCGTAGACTAATCGGGTCAGATGTTTGGCATCTTTGGCGGCTTCCAGTAGGATTTGGGTAGCATTAATATTGCGCTCGGTATAATCCCGAAAACCATCCCCCCAACTGGCACGAACTCCAGCTTGTGCTGCCTGATGATAGACTACCTCTACATCGGTTAGGAGCGATCGCCAATCCAAGGTCTGAATATCACTTTCGATTAACTCAAAAGCGGGATGGTCTTTAAAATTTTGAATATTACGGCGTTTTAGCTTGGGATCGTAATAATCGTTAAATTGATCAATACCAATCACTCGCTCACCTTGATTCAAAAGGGTTTCTACTAGGTGAGAACCGACAAAACCCGCAGCACCCGTAACGATATTAATAGCCATAAAATTTAAGATTTAAAACTATTGGTTAAGCTTTGGTCAGACTAGTTTATTTTTCAATGTATATTAAATATAGTCTGGCACAATATCTAAAATTGTGAGTAATTTTTTTTTTAGTAAAAATGGCTTCAATAATTTGGTAAGCTCATAGAATAAAATAGACTATTCAGCACAGAGTGTAGAAAAAACGTGAAGATTTTGGTAATTGGCAATGGGGGAAGAGAGTACGCCCTGGCCTGGAAACTGCTGCAATCTCAAACTATTGAGCAGGTGATATGTGTTCCTGGTAATGGTGGCACCGCTACACTAACAGGTTGCCAAAATCGTTTATTAAACGTTCAAGATTTTGATGGAATTGCTGAGTTTGCTCTGGTTAACGATATATCTCTAGTGGTGGTTGGTCCAGAACTCCCACTGTCTTTAGGTATTACAGACTATCTCCAAAGTAAACATATCCCTGTATTTGGTCCGACCCAGGAGGGAGCGCAAATTGAGTCGAGTAAGTCTTGGGCCAAGGATTTGATGCAGTCGGCTGGTGTTCCTACCCCAAGTTTTGCTGTGTTTACCGAAGCAGAACCAGCATTGGCTTATGTCAAAACCCAGGTAGCACCAATTGTGGTCAAAGCGGATGGCTTAGCAGCGGGTAAGGGGGTAACTGTTGCGGCTACCATAGACGAGGCAAAGCTGGCTGTGCAGTCACTCTTTCAGAATGGCTTTGAGACGGTAGTGATTGAAGAGTGTGTCACCGGTCAAGAAGTTTCGGTTTTGGCTGTTACGGATGGCTTGACTGTTCGCCCCTTACTACCAGCTCAGGATCATAAGCGAATTGGGGAAGGGGATACCGGTCCGAATACTGGAGGGATGGGAGCTTATGCTCCTGCACCGATTGTTACCCCAGAGCTAAGCACACGGATTGAAAAGGAAATTCTTAATCCTACCCTTGAGGCTTTAAAGGTCAGGGGAATTGATTATCGGGGAGTTCTCTATGCAGGATTGATGATTACTCCAGAAGGAAACCCAACGGTTCTGGAATTTAATTGTCGCTTTGGGGATCCAGAAACTCAAGCTATCCTACCGTTGCTAGAAACTCCCCTAGATCAGTTGCTTCTGGCTTGTACCCAACAGCGACTGGCGGAATTACCAACTCTTACTTGGAAACAAGGGGCTGCTGCTTGTGTGATTGCTGCCTCGAAGGGGTATCCGGGAGCTTACGAAAAGGGTAAGGTAATTACTGGTATCGAAAAAGCTGAGCAACAAGGAGCAGTAGTTTGCAGTGCTGGTACTACCTTGAAGCAGGAGGAGCTAGTTACTAGTGGTGGTCGGGTTTTGGGGGTTACCGGAACGGGTAAAACAATAGCGCAAGCTTTATCAGTTGCTTATAGCGCTATGGATTGTATCCAGTTTGAGGGGATGTATTACCGTCGGGATATTGGTTATCGGGTTTTGCAGGATGTTGATTGATGCGATTAGCCCGAAGGGCGTTGGCTAGCGATCAGCTTTGCTGCGCCAAAGGCGATTAGCCCGAAGGGCGTTGGCTAGCGATCAGCTTTGCTGCGCCAAAGGCGATTAGCCCGAAGGGCGTTGGCTAGCGATCAGCTTTGCTGCGCCAAAGGCGATCGCATTCGTAAGTTTTTGCTACTGCTCCCATTGAGACCAGCAACACCAGACCAGCAAAACTCCCTCAACGGCTATTACCAATGGTGAACCCATCAAGCCATAGTCACATCGCACACTACCCGAAAACCAATGTTAACGTCGATATCGTCTGCTGGGATATAGCTAAAGCGGCAAGCAGAGCGGCATATCCCAGGAATGATATCCCAGGAACCACCACGCAAAACTCGGGAATGATGATCATACTCATTGATACTATTGAGCCAAGCACTACCATCAACCGGAGCCCTTAGGTAGTTTGGGTACCAATGGTCAGTACACCACTCCCAAACATTCCCATGCATGTCATACAAACCAAAGGAATTGGCTACACTAAAGCTACCTACACGAGTAGTTTGTTTTCGATATACTCCTTCTGGCTCAGAGCTGTATCTACAGTTGCCATCGTAATTGGCAACATCGGTGGTAATGGTTTCACCGAAGTGGAATTGGGTACTGGTACCAGCCCTACAGGCATATTCCCATTCCGCCTCAGTGGGAAGCCGATAGTTTCGTCCAGTCAGCCTAGATAGTATAGCACAAAATTTCATCGCCTCATACCAAGATACCTTTTCCACTGGCAGGGTATCGCCTTTGAACTTAGAGGGCTGGGGGTTTAGGGGAGGGGAGACTTGGAATAAGGTTGCTACAGTCCGCCACTGGGCCTGGGTAACCGTAAACTTTCCCATGAAGAATGGAGAAATTCTGACCCAATGCTGTGGACTTTCATCGTCGCTATGTCCCTTCTCAGTTTCTGGTGAACCCATGATGAATCTTCCCCCAGGGATGTAGACCATATCTAGCCCTAAACCATTGCCTAAGTATTCTGTGAAATATTGGGCTTGGTGACGGCGGCGCTTTTTAATCTCACCGTATTTATCTAGAGTTACCACATCGAAGTCAAAAGAGTTTAGGGTCACTCCCTCGACTGCTGAGGGGTCAGAGTTTTGGAATTGGTTAAAAAATCCAGCTACAGCTATTCCTAAACTGCCAAACCCCCCCACTTGACTTGATTGCGGTCTATTAACAGTAGAATCATCTGGTTTCTGGGATGGCCTTGAAGGATTAAGTTCGGAGTTGATTGCTTGTAACTTTTCTAAAAGAACCTGAGTATCCTTAGGACGTTGATAAACTCGCACCATCAGACTATCAATAAAATCCCCTAACTCCGAAGAAATCTGTGGTGCATGGGGTCGCCACATCAAGATATCATTGCCAGCATCATATAAATCTGAGGGTTCTTGCCCTGTTAGCAAATAAACAAATGTCCGTCCTAAAGCGTAGAAATCCGATTGGGGTACCGCTTGACCATGGATTTGTTCTAGGGGAGTGTACCCAGGGGAAATCATACTGGTAACATTCCCAGCAGATTGTTTTACCATATAGGTTTGGGTAACTTGGCGTGCTGTGCCAAAATCAATTAATACTAGTTGTCCATCTGGACGCAGGATAATATTGGACGGTTTGATATCCCGATGGAAAAAGTTTTCCTGATGAACTGCTTGGAGAATATCAACGATTTGAAATAACCAATCCAAGGCTAATTTTTCATCAATGGGGCGATTTCCTCGCTTTTCTTGATATTCCTCTAAATTCAGCCCAGAGATTTTTTCCATGACCAAACAGTATAGGGGGGTTTGGTGGTTTCTGGGAAAAAAGGTAAAATTTTCCTCTCCTTTAGGAATACCTGGGTGATTGAGGTGAGTCAGAACTCTGGCTTCTTGCTCAAAAAGTTCCACAGCTTTGGGTTCATCGTTAATCAAAATTTTGAGAACCTTGACAATTCCCTTGTGAGTCACCTCATAGATTCGTCCAAAGCCACCTTCTCCGAGTAATCGGCTGACCCGATAACGTCCCGCCAGCAATAACTCAGAACCGCAGCTTGAGCAGAATAGATCCGTATCAGGGTTACCGGGCTGAGTACACCCAGGATTTATGCACAGGCTCATTGGGGTCAAAGATGGGTCGATCTACTTGAAAGTTTAGCTTGAAGTCTGTTAAGTAGAAGTTTGAAGTATAAATGCGTTACCTGCAGTTCTAAAATCAGAGGAAAAGCGGGATCGGGAGCAGCGGTATCAATACAGCGCGATCGCATTCCCATCCAATTCCTGATGAACCCTATATATAAAAACAATAGCGATATACCTATCCTAGCAATGCTTTAGGTCTAGGATAGACAATGAGTGATTGGGTAATGGGGAGAAATTCAGCTCTCAAGTATATACTAGACACTGAAGTTCTCAAAAAATCTTCATAAAGAAACTTATACCAACTGATACCAGCGGTATCGATGGTCTCAATGATAACCTTAATGGGAAAATATGAATCCAGGAATTGACCTCCAAAGCAGTTTTATTCAATCGCTGAGTGATCTAGGCATCCCCGCTGGTGCAGCTAAAGCCATTTGGATGCCATTACCCTTATTTCTAATGATTACCGTTGCCACCGTAGGGGTTTTGGTAGTGGTATGGTTAGAACGAAAAATTTCTGCTGCTGCTCAACAGCGCATTGGTCCAGAATACGCGGGTCCTCTAGGGGTACTCCAGCCTGTAGCAGATGGCATCAAACTAGTCTTCAAAGAAGATGTTATTCCAGCCAAATCTGACTCTTTATTATTCACCATCGGACCAATCCTCGTTGTCCTCCCAGTATTTATCTCCTATCTGATTGTACCGTTTGGACAGAACTTGGTAATTACCAATGTGGGCACAGGCATATTCCTTTGGATTGCCCTGTCGAGCATTCAGCCAATTGGTCTGTTAATGTCTGGCTACGCCTCTAATAATAAGTATTCTTTACTTGGAGGCTTAAGAGCTGCAGCTCAGTCTATTAGTTATGAGATTCCTCTAGCATTAGCAGTCCTAGCTGTTGTCATGATGTCCAACAGCCTCAGCACCATTGACATCGTTGATCAGCAATCGGGATACGGCATTCTGGGTTGGAATATTTGGCGTCAACCAGTGGGTTTCTTAATTTTTTGGATTTCGGCCTTGGCAGAATGCGAGCGACTCCCCTTTGACTTACCCGAAGCAGAAGAAGAACTGGTGGCTGGGTATCAGACAGAATACGCTGGGATGAAATTTGGTTTGTTCTATGTCGGTTCCTACGTCAATCTCGTGTTGTCTGCCTTGCTCGTAGCAGTGCTCTATCTGGGTGGGTGGGAGTTCCCCATTCCTCTGGATAAACTCGCGGGCTGGCTAGGGGTGAGTGAAACCAGTTCCTGGTTACAGGTGATTACTGCTTCTTTAGGGATTACCATGACCCTGCTAAAGGCTTACTTCCTGATCTTTACAGCTATTCTGTTACGCTGGACACTGCCCCGGGTTCGGATTGACCAATTGCTTAACTTCGGCTGGAAATTTCTACTACCAGTAGCTTTGGTAAATCTTCTATTAACTGCTGCTCTTAAATTGGCATTTCCAATTGCATTTGGTGGTTAGCTATTAGTTATATCAAGTCCGTTTACTGTCTACTTGTTTAGTAAAACATAACAACTAACAAGTAAAGAATAATCGATACTAATAAGTAGTAAAACGGACAGGATATTTTTGCTAAAAAAGACAGAAATCAGGATTCATAAATCAGTAATACAATACTCAGCAATACAATCAAGAGAGAGACACTAAACTATTATGCTGAAGTTCCTAAAACAGGTTGGCGACTACGCTAAAGAAACTGTGCAAGCTGCTCGCTACATTGGTCAAGGGATATCGGTGACTTTTGATCACATGCAACGGCGTCCAATTACAGTACAATACCCATACGAAAAACTAATCCCCTCTGAGCGCTATCGCGGTCGGATCCATTTTGAATTTGATAAGTGTATTGCCTGCGAAGTCTGTGTGCGTGTTTGTCCGATTAACTTGCCAGTGGTAGATTACGAATTTGATAAATCTACTAAGAAGAAAAATCTCAAGCACTACAGTATAGATTTCGGAGTTTGTATTTTCTGTGCTAACTGCATTGAATACTGCCCCACTAACTGTCTATCAGCGACGGAAGAGTATGAAATTTCTACCTACGACCGTCATGAGTTGAACTATGATAATGTAGCCCTGGGACGCCTCCCCTATAAAGTTACCCAAGACCCGATGGTAACTCCTCTACGGGAATTAGCTTATCTACCGAAGGGGGTTATGGATCCTCATGATTTGCCAGCAGGTTCTCAAAGGGCTGGTATGCGTCCAGAGGAAATTCTCGATCAAATGGAATCAAAAGAAGAAGACGTTAAGAGTTAGTTGTTAGTCATTGGTCTTTTCAGTGACTGTTGAGTGTGACCAATGACTTATCACTAATAAAGATTAGGCAAAAATATATCGCGAGGAGATAAGTTAAGCATGAATCTAGCGGAAGGGGTTCAGTTAATTTCTGTTGCCATACTATCGGTGATCATGATTGGGGCGGCTTTAGGGGTTGTCCTTCTTTCCAACATTGTATACTCAGCTTTTTTACTGGCTGGTGTTTTCATCGGTATTTCTGGATTGTATATTCTGCTAAATGCTGACTTTGTAGCAGCAGCACAGATATTAATCTATGTTGGGGCGGTTAATGTCCTAATTTTATTTGCCATTATGTTGGTGAATAAGCGAGAGGATTTTACACCAATGACTAAGCGCTGGGTGCGCACTGGGTCAACGGCTATAGTCTGTATTGGTTTGTTTGCGCTTCTGAGTACAATGGTTTTGGTAACGCCATGGTCAGTTGAAATTGCTCCAGCTATGGTTGTTACTAATACTGCTGTGGAGATTGGTCAGCATTTTTTCAGTGACTTTTTATTGCCGTTTGAGCTAGCTTCTGTACTTTTGTTAATGGCAATGGTAGGGGCAATTATCATAGCTCGTCGGGATTATATTCCTGAGGAATTGGTTTCGAGAGACCAGGAAATTGCTACAGCTTTGACCTTGCCGGAGCGTCCTCGGGAGCTTGCGTCTGTGCCAGGGGATTCTAAATAAGACAACAGTTTAGTATTTGTTAGTGTTTGGTTGACGGTTGACAGTCAACGCTCAATGGTAAACAACCAACCACTAATTACCCATTGAAAAACTACTATTCCCTACATAAAACATCATAATTTATGGAACTTCAACTCCAATACTTTTTACTGCTTGCTGCTGCTTTGTTTTGCATTGGTATTTATGGTCTAGTGACTAGCCGCAATGCCGTGCGAGTGCTGATGTCTATTGAGTTAATGCTGAATGCGGTCAACCTGAATTTAATGGGGTTTTCTAATTTTATGGACTCAGCCGGGATTAAGGGTCAAGTGTTTACCGTGTTTGTAATTACGGTAGCAGCTGCAGAAGCAGCGGTAGGTTTAGCGATTGTGCTGTCGATATATCGTAATAGGGATACGGTAGATATGGAACAATTTAATCTTCTGAAGTGGTAGATTCAACCAAAGCTAAATAGAATATGGCGTTGCTCAATTGTGGCATGATTGAGGGTAACTGGTAACTGGTAACTGGTAACTGACCCAACTAGACTTGATATTATTCCTTAGATCAGCAACGCCAAAATCTAACACTCCTAAATCAGCTGACTTATTATAGTTAACCAATCAAGTTTTAGTTAACTTGAGAACAGTGTGATCATAGACGGGGGTTGAAAACTGACGGCTTAGCCAAAAATCAAATATTAGTTAATTTTGTAAACTTGCTTTAGAATCTGGTGTGACTATTTCGGTGAACTCATAAAATAAAAACGAATTATGGTACCCCTAAGAGACGAAAACCCAATCACAATCACGCCATATATTACTATACTTCTGATTGTTATTAATATTATAGTCTTTATTTATGAACTGAGGTTAAGTCAACCAGAACTCGACACGTTTTTTAGGCTTTATGCTGTGGTACCTAGGGAGTTAACCGCTAGCTTCCAGGGTTTTCCTGTGGGCCAGCCTGTGCCAGAACCCTTGACTCTGATCACATCCCAATTTCTCCATGCTGGCTTTCTTCATATTGGCTCCAATATGTTATTTTTGTGGATTTTTGGTAACAACATTGAAGAAAAACTTGGGGGGATTAAGTTTTTAATTTTTTATCTCACTTGTGGGGCTTTAGCCGCCTTAGCTCAATGGTTTTTCTCGGCAGGATCTCTTATTCCTGCTTTAGGAGCTAGTGGAGCAATTGCTGGAGTGATGGGGGCCTATATTATCAGGTTTCCTAATGCTAAAATCCTGACTCTAGTGCCCCTATTTATAATATTTTTCGTAGCTAGGATACCAGCTGTATTTTATCTAGGGTTTTGGTTTCTACAGCAAGCGTTTAATGGCATAGCTAGTCTGGGAGCCCAGGCTCAAGTGGGAATGGAGGGGGGAGGAATTGCTTACTGGGCTCATGCTGGTGGATTTGTGTTCGGAGCTATCCTTGGTCCAATCTTAGGTTTATTTGATGATTAGTGATTGGTGGGGATGGGTAAGCCTTCAGCCGTCAGCAGTCAGCAGTCAGCTTTCAATAACATTGATTAAATTTGATTAAATAAATTTACCGGTTTTATTCAAAAGCTGTTGTCGTAGCTTGCCCATAATAGCCCATAAGCTTTTCGCGTAGCGTGCGCGTAGCGCTTAAGCTGTTCGCTAATGGCTGATAGATGATAGCTGAATAATTGTGGGGATGCTGTTAATTTTTTTAGCAAAAACGTAAAACCTGTGTTGAACAGGACATATCTTAGAATAAAATGTAGAATCTGGGGATAAAATACATTACCCCTTTCTTGGATTCCAGGTAAGAAGCCTTTTCGAAATGAGCGCGAGAACACTTTTTGACAAAGTTTGGGATTTACATAGTGTTGGCACGTTGCCTTCGGGTCAGACTCAACTATTTATTGGTTTACACTTAATTCATGAGGTTACTAGTCCCCAAGCCTTTGCGATGCTGCGGGAACGGGGATTGAAGGTGCTGTTTCCGAAACGAACTGTGGCAACGGTAGACCATATTGTTCCGACGGAAAACCAAGGTCGTCCGTTTGCTGATGTCTTGGCAGAGGAGATGATGCAAGCGTTGGAAAACAGTAGTAAGGAGTTTGGGATTCGATTCTATAATATCGGCTCTGGGAATCAGGGCATTGTCCATGTGATTGCTCCGGAACAAGGGTTGACTCAGCCAGGCATGACGGTGGCTTGCGGGGATTCCCATACTTCGACTCATGGTGCGTTTGGTGCGATCGCATTTGGAATTGGTACTTCTCAAGTGCGTGATGTCTTAGCTTCCCAAACCA
>NZ_JAAHHS010000256.1 GCF_010692395.1 Moorena sp. SIO3H5 | reverse complement strand
TGCCCACTCTACTCCTATTCATTCAAAGACTGACGCAACGCCGCTTTGGCAGTGCGATTCGGGCAAAGCCCGACGCTGCGCGAACGCTTAATCCCAAAAATTATTCATCCCAAAAATAGGCTTTAGGGTTCTCAGCAGCCTATGAAGCGCCCCTGATCAAGCACCGAAGCCCTCAACTATTTGAGTAGGCTATGCATTGGCTCAACGTTACTATTAGCAGTCAACAGTCAACAGTCAACAGTAAAAAATCAAAACTTTGAGTAATTTCTTGTAGATATTAATTGACTACAATCTCAAAAAAATCCCCAAAAATACGGTTTTATCAACTAGAGATGATCCAGGAAGATAAAGCTGAGTACTTTTATCCCTTCTCAAACTACTATCCGATTTGATTCGTCAAATAAATTTTTCCTGTGAGCATCATGCTTGTGCAGGCAAAATTACTGTACTAAGCTTCACAACTATAGCAAGTTTTCTCAAGATCTTTACAAGTATTATAGGCTAATAAATTGAAAAAAAATATTAATAATATATAAAATATGTTAATAATTTTACGTGACAATTAATTCAAAAAATAGTGGCATAAATAAGAAATTAAATATTATCTATATCTATTGCAAAATTATTTTTATGATAGTGTTTTAATCAATTCTTGTCCAGTGTTCCCTGTTCCCTGTTCCCTGTTCCCTGTTCCCTGTTCCCGACTTCTGCAAGAAGTCTATTAATAATTAACAGTATATACTAAGTAACTTAACTATGATGAATCCTGAACAAAACCATGCTCCTATAATTCTGGTCGCCGATGATGATACACAAACGCGGACAATGCTGCGTACAATTATGGAAAATGAGGGATATAATGTCGAAGATGTAGGGGATGGCGAGCAGTGTCTGGCAGCTTATACTGAACTAAAACCGGATATAGTTTTACTGGATGCTATGATGCCAGTGATGGATGGGTTTATGTGTTGCGCCCAAATCCAAAAGCTACTAAAAAATGAATCAACACCAGTATTAATGATTACTGGACTTAATGACCAAGCTTCCGTTGATTGGGCATTTGAAGTCGGAGCAACGGATTATATCACTAAACCCATCCAACCATCAGTTCTAAGGAAGCGTGTCCGTCGTCTGATCGAAGCTAATCGAGCAGAAAAAACCTTACGGGAGAGGGAGAAACAATATCGTTCTGTAGTAGAAAGTGTTAAAGAAGTGTTTTTTCAAGTTGATGCCACTGGACACTGGAAATTCCTCAATTCTGCCTGGACTACTTTCACTGGCTTTACTGTAGAAGAAAGTCTAGGGAAAAATTGCTTAAAATTTATTGATCCTGATGATCAGCAACGTTATCAACAATTGTGGCAGTCTCTAGTCAACGGTGAAAAGGATTCCTTTAAACATGAAATAAGATATGTTACCAAAACAGGGAAGTGCCGCTGGGGAGAGATTAATATTCATTCAAGTTTGATTATTGATGGTGTGGTTACCGGTTATTCTGGTATGCTACAAGACACCACTGAACTTAGAAAATCTCAAGCTTTAGAAAAAGAGAAAATAAAATTGGAAGCGGATATCCAAGAACGAGAACGTCGCTCAGAAATCATTCGCAAATCCCTAGAACAGGAAAAAGAACTCAGTGAACTTAAATCTCGGGTTATTAGTACGATATCTCATGAGTTTCGTACTCCAATGATGATGATTCAATCCTCTACTGAATTGCTAGCTAAGTACAGTGAGAAATTGTCAGACGATAAAAAACTGAAACATTTTCAACAAATTGGATGGGCGGTTGAACACATGAATCAACTCCTGACCAATGTGATTTTCCTAGATAAAACTGAATCAGGGGAACTTGATTGTCATCCTGAATACTTGAATCTAGATAAACTATGCCAAAAAATAATTAATAATTTACAGGTTACTTTAACTAGTGACTATAAAATAGATTTTTCCAGTCAGAGTAATTCTAGTCAAGTTAATTTAGATGAACAGCTAGTTGGACAAATTTTGACTAATATACTATCTAATGCGGTTAAATATTCTCCCCAAGGAGGCATCATTAAGTTTGACGTATTTTGTCAGCCAGAAGAAGCGATTTTAACTATTCGGGATTCAGGGATTGGTATTCCACCAAAAGAAAAGCAACGAGTGTTTGAATCTTTCTATCGAGCCACTAATGTTGGTGCTATAAAAGGAACAGGATTAGGTTTGGCTATTGCTAAAAAATGTGTTGAATTGCATCGGGGTAAAATTAACCTGGACAGCGAAGTTGGTGTGGGAACAAAGTTTCAAGTAGTCTTGCCATATTTGGATTAGATCTAGCAATTATACTACTTGTGAGGTACACAATTTCTAGATTTTAGGGAGCAGGGAGTAGGGAGTAGGGAGTAGGGAGTAGGGAGGAAAGAAGAAAATTTATATGTACCTGACTATACTAGTAAACGCTATACTTGATTGAATAAAATTACAACAATCCCCGACTTGTGAACAAGCCGGGGAACCATAGTAGGTAATTGCATGGGTTCGATGCCCACTCAACTACCAATTAAATTTGTTGGCTGTAGCCTCAAGTATTAGCTCCTCAAACATTGGATAAACGGGCTGTTTATTAAGGATTCAGGATAAACATCAATATTAAACATTAAATATTAAACATTCAACATTCAACATTCAACATTCAACACTAAACCTTGGCCTTTGGCCACGCTACGCGAACAACCTTCAATAAATCCTTATAACTGAGGTACATACTGTGGCTTCTCAGGCACATCGGTGTACTCAGCCACAATTTGACGGAACTCTTCACCCTCAATAGTTTCCTTTTCAATCAACAGATCCACCAATCGGTCAACCGCATCTCGATTATCCCGAATGATCTCTCGTGCTTCTTGATGGCAATGTTCTATAATCTCACGAACTTGCTGATCAATCCGAGCAGCAACCTCTTCAGAGTACTCTGCCCTAGACATTAATCCCGCACCGAGAAAGACTTCTCCCTCTTGGCTTTCTAAGGACAGAGAACCTAAGTCACTCATGCCGTAGCGAGTTACCATTTGCCGTGCGATCCCAGTCAATTGCTGCAAATCACCACCGGCACCAGTAGTGACTTCCGCATCACCGAATACTTCTTCTTCCGCAGCTCGACCGCCTAAAGCTCCAGTAATGCGAGCCAAAAGCTGAGCTCTGGTAATTAAACCTTGCTCTTCACTAGGAGTAAACCAGGTTAGACCTTGAGCTTGTCCCCGGGGAATCAGGGTAACTTTCTGTACAGGGTCGTGATCCTTGACTAGGGTACCAATAATAGCGTGACCAACTTCATGATAAGCAATCAATCGCTTGTTCTTGCTATCTACCAGGGGAGTACCTTCCATCCCAGCCACTACCCGGTCAACCGCATCATTGATTTCCAGCATGGTAATCGCTTCTTTGCGACGGCGAGCAGTCAGGATAGCGGCTTCATTGAGCAGGTTGGATAAATCAGCACCAGTGAATCCAGGAGTCCGTCTTGCGATTACTTCGATGGAAATTTCTGAAGCCAGTTTTTTATCCCGAGCATGAACTTCCAAAACCTTAATCCGCCCTTTCAGGTCTGGGGGATCTACCATCACCTGGCGGTCAAAGCGTCCGGGACGTAACAGAGCTGTATCGAGTACATCCGCACGGTTAGTAGCCGCAATCACGATAATGCCGGTGTTTCCTTCAAACCCGTCCATTTCCGTCAGCAATTGGTTTAGGGTTTGCTCCCGTTCATCGTTACCACCACCAATTCCAGCTCCCCGTTGCCGTCCTACCGCATCAATTTCATCGATAAATATCAAGCAAGGGGCATTTTCCTTAGCTTTTTTGAACAAGTCACGAACCCTAGAGGCACCAACACCTACGAACATTTCCACGAATTCGGAACCAGAAATACTAAAGAAAGGCACTCCTGCTTCACCAGCGATCGCTTTTGCTAATAGGGTTTTACCAGTTCCAGGAGGACCGACGAGCAGCACCCCTTTTGGTATTCGTGCTCCGACAGCGGTAAACCGTTCCGGTTGCTTGAGGAAGGTAACTACTTCTTCGAGTTCCTCTTTGGCTTCTTCGATACCGGCCACATCATCAAACAGCACCCCAGTTTTGGCTTCCATCATGAACCGCGCCCGGGATTTCCCGAAATTCATCGCTTGACCAGGACCACCATTCATGTTGCTGGAGCGACGGAATAGGAAAAATAATCCCGCAATCAAGAGAATCGGAAAAATTAAATTCCCCAGGAGTCCCCAAATTGCCCCATCATTACGAGCGGGATGGGAAGTCAGAGCAATATTAGACTCTCTGAGCTTAGAAATCAGTTCCGGCGCACTAATGGGCAGATCTACTCGCAGCCGCTGTAAGCGGTTATCAAGATCCACATCCACAGCTTCTACAATCGCTGTGCGACCACTATCATAGAGGTCAACACTAGTGACTCTACCGGAATCAATATAGTCCAAGAAGCGACCATAGGTCATGCGAGTACTGGCGGTATTACTACCCATATTCCCGGTAGTACTCGCAAATGTTCCCTGCCAAAAGAAAAAACCAATGACTAGGGCAGGTAATGTCCAGAGTAGGAGTATTCTCCAAGAAAATTTCATGTGTTATTCGCCTCTATTACTGGTAACGAATGCTGGTATCACCCTGTGAGGGAGGATCTGATTACAAAAGAATTCAAGATCAAAAATTGATTGAATACCCTAAAACCGTTTGCTTATAGTATTTTTGTATTTTCTGTCAATACCTTTGAGGGGTATTGCCACATAACTCGTGATAACACAAGTTATTGTAACGTTATTTTAACTAAATTTAACATAACTCTCATCATCTGAGCAAGGGAGTGATCGCAATGGTTGTAATCGTGTTTCCCAGGAGGGTGGAAGATGTGGGAGGTGTGGGGAGGATGGGAGGAGAGGGAAGAGAGGGAAGAGAGAGAGGAGCCTGGGGGTGGCTCACAGGGGTAGGTTTTTTACAGGAGGGTCAAACATGGGACGAGCCAGAGGGGGAGGAAGAGGAAGACAACGAAGAAGCGATGCAGAGGTGCGACCCGTGATGGCGAGCAATCCCTTGCCATCACGGGTCGCACCTGTGGAATGGGCATCTTGCCCGTTCCTGATATTTTTGGGCAGGCAGGATGCCCACCCCACTCCTATTAATTGCTTAATTCAGCAACGCCCGGATAACTTGCTGGCAGGACTGAATTTAATATGGTCGCTCCCCACTATAATTACCCGGAGGTCTGTAGTTGCACACGATCACGTTTCCATATGTTCTGTGCTGAGCAATCCCACAACCAACTTCAGTGGTGTTTCTCCATACCATTTGTGTGTAATGACCACAAGTTTCGTCTTGACGACAAGTATTCGTAGAGTAGTCATAATCATCTTTTTCCTCTGCCCATAGGTTCAGCATTTGAGTTACTGAACTGCCAGCAGCTATGTTCTCGCCTGCGCCACTTCCATTGATGCCAGGACGATGTCTAAAACTATTCTCTTGAGAAAGCTGGTTTGCCCATTCTTGGGCATAGCTTGCCAGTTGATTTGACCAACGCAAAGGTGCCACGCCGACTTCTTCCCGCAGTTTGTTATGAGTATTCAAAACTTCCTGCTCCCTTGGCGAAAGAGGAGTGAGAGCCTCTTTGAATCTTTCTATTAAAGGAGCAACATCTGCTATTAAAAGACCAACATCTGATGACCAATTGGCAGTATCTAAGAATATCTTAACAGGCTCTGATTGAGCGACTTCCGCAGGATTGATCTTACTAACTGTTCCTTGACTACCGTCCCCAGAATAAACATATCTAGTTCCGGCTTCTGCACTTATCTGTCCAGCGACAGAACTAATTGTCACAGCGCCAACAAGAACATCGACAGTTAATTTACTGTCCAAGTTGTAGGCATAAGTTAGAGTTAGTTCTTCAGTTCGAGAAATAGTAATTTCTTGAGAATTAGGAGTATTATCTCGTATCTGCTTATTTTTTGACTTCTCTGCCCAATAATTACTGCTCGAATCGGACATCCAACCAGTCATACCTAGCACAATACGCTCACAGGCACTTCCGCCGTCTACCGGTGTCAGACCCCAACCAAATACACCAGTACCAAGATTTTCTCGACAGGGAAAAGTATATTCACTGGACTCACCGTTGAAGTCATCAGGACCTACTTGTACTAAGGGATCTATCTTATTTTCATTTCCCCCATCAGGTTCATTTCTCCAAAACTGGAGATGAGCCCAAGATTTCGAATCAGGCGAAACCCATAATAAATCCTTCCACCTTTTTAATTTAGGATAGTCATCTGGACTTCTAGGCTGCTTGTTCTTATCTCCTCCTGGATAAACTTTCAAAAGCCCTGCTATTCTGTCGAAGGTTGCATATCGAGGCATGTCTGAGCTAGAAGCATAGCTATTAGGGTTTTTCACGAAAACGTAAATAGGAAACAGTACAATTGTCGTAGCGGTAATTAGACAACTGAGATTACGTATAGTTTTACAATTTTTAAATCTATTGTAAATTATTTTTTTCATATATATATTTTCTGAGTTTGACAAAAGCTAATATATAGTAACTATATTAATTATGAATAAATTATTCATTTCAATTTAAAAAAATTAATTATATATTTTTGAATTGACATTTTTTTTACATCTTTTTTGACAATATTCAATACGCTTAATTACTTCTCGATTAGTAAAGTCAAATATTGACGAATAAAGAGTGCTTCTATCAGTTTTATCTGGTTCTAATTCATAACAATCTTGATCATTATAAAAGTTTTTATCTCCATCCAATTCTCCATACCAACCGCAGCGTTGATCAGTAGCATTACGCCATAACTGTTCAATTTTTACGAGAGTTTTACAAGGAATTTGCTTTGCTTCCTGTTTGTCATTCATTAAACCATCATTATTGATATCTGCTCCTGCTCCGGATTCACGCATTATGATTTCATAAGTTGTCCGTAAAGCACTGTTAGGTGGATACTGCTTTTCAAAATGTCTTCTTCGTTTTTTAGGTAAAAGTTTTCCAAAGTTAGGCTTAGGCTGGTTCAGATCTAATTCAAGCTGTGAAATACGGTATGTATTCAGCAGTTCTGCTAATGATGCTTCAGCTTGAGCAGAAATTTCTTCAATATCACTTTTTTCAGTTTCAGTTACTTGTTCGTTTAGTCTACCTGTAGCTGTCATAATATTACGGTAGTAGGCAAATAACTTATGAAAACTTTCTTTATGATCCCGGTAGTAATTAACTTTCTGCTCTAAATCCTCTGTGTCTTTTAGTTGATCTAGTGCTTTTTTCAACTTGTCTGCTTTTTTGTGAAAATCTGGTAGAGCATTCAAAGTTGTGATGGGATCTGTTTTCAAAAATACTGTTTCAAGGGTTTTTTCCGACTTTTGTTGTTGCCAAGACGCATAGCCTATTACTCCTAAGGCAATAACTGTAGCCCCAGATGCCGCGATCGCAAACTTCGTCTTCATCTGAGAGGCTTTAAGGGCTTCACTTTGTGCTTGGCGTGCTTTTTTTTCTTCTTCTAGTCTCTCTCGGATCAGTTCAAGTTCTCGCTGCTGACGTTGTTCCTCTTCTTGGCGCAGGCGAGCGGACAATTCTGCGCTATGCAGGATATAGTCCTTCTCACTTCGACTCAATTCTTTTCCACGTTCTTTTAACCATTTATTAGCTTCACCTAACGGCATACCCCGCAACAACGCCCCTTCATCTTTTTTGGCATCTTCCCACTGAGAAATTGCTACCCTTAAACGCTCTTGCCAAATACGAAACTCACGGTTGTATCTAATCCATTCTTGGAGTAATTTCCAATTCTGAATTAATGCTTCATGGGCAATTTCTACCACATCAATATTATTATTATTTTTACTGGTGACAACTAATCGAGCATCAGCTAGTTTTTTTACCACAGACCATTTGTCATTTCCAAAATCTGCCTTTGTTACCAGCCGTCGTGTGTCTTTGGTTCCTCTACCAGGTTGCACCAGTTGGATAAAAATTTGCTCTGCTTTTTTCTGTTCAGCTTGAGTAAGGCTTTTGTACTTAGTTGTAGCATGTTTGCTTAAAGCTCCTTTTACCTCACCAATTTCCCTGTAGGCTTTGTGGGTTAGCTGTTTACCTTCTCGCTTGTTCCACAATTCAGTTAAGGCAAACTCCAGCAGGGGTAATTTTCCTGGCTCATCTTCTACATCATCCAAGATCCGCTTTACTAAATCTGCTTGACATGTTACTTTTTCATTCAACTTTTCGTTCAGTTTCTCTATAGGCTTGACAATAACGTCGGTAAGTTCTTTGTGGTTCATTGGTCCTAATTTGAGATCTGCGTTTTGCAAAACATCAGCAAAAGGACGATAAGAAAGGGCATTTTCCAAGAAATCAGCGCGCATCATTGCCACAATTACCATGGAAGATGAGGATTGGGAAGAAGATGAGAGGCTAGCTAGTAAACAGTCCAAGAAACTATGGTGCAATTCAGAGTCAGAATATTGAGTGTAGAGTTCCTCAAACTGATCTGCAATCAGTAACACTTTATGATTTGGGTGTTTACGTTGGATTTTACTAGACACTTCGGCTAAAGAAAGTTCCCCTTCATCTCCACGGAAACATTTGGCTAACTTACGAGCCTGAGTCATCTCGTCTGTAGAATCCAACTCTGACATATATAGTGGAACGAGTGCTTCGGCTAGGGCATAAAATGGATCATTACCGTTACTAGGGCGAAAGTGAGTGAATTTCCAATTACCTGCCTTTTCCAGTTTTGGTATTAATCCCGCCAAAACCACTGAAGATTTACCACTTCCAGATGAACCCAATACTGGAATAAAATTACGGGTTTGAGCAGCTTTAACAAGTTCTTCTACAAATGCTTCTCGTCCAAAGAAAAACTCAGCGTCATTGGGACTAAAATGAGATAAACCGAGATAAGGGCATGGAATGTCTTCAATTGTAGGAGTTTGATCAGAATCAGCGGTTAGAACTATTGGTTTTTCACTGTGATAGTTTTCAATATATATAAAAATAGGCCTTTGTTCTTCTGGTGTTATGACAGAATCATTTCCAGAAGTTTGATTTGGTTTTGGGATATATTCACTTTTATTTTTAGCAATCCAAATATCTTGCTCGGCATTTACTTTAAAAACTGGACGTTGGCTAAACTCAGAGTAGTTTGAATCAGTAGTTAGTTTTTCTTCTATGTAATCAACAATATTTCCAACACTGATTAAACCATTATGTGTCGGCTTATTCTCTAGTCCAGTTTCAATACCGTCACATAGCAGTTTAGTAAAAACACCGTGGGATCCATCTTTTAATTCACGACTAGTTTGACTCTTACGAGATGAAGCTATAATTGCAATTCCTTTTGGTATTTTTCCCTGATTTATAGTAGAAAAAATGCCTTGTGATTCTTTTATTCCCTCAACTGCTGCTCCACTATGGCAGGCATCTATAATTAGTATGGCACGCTTAACATTCTTAATTCTTAAATTAGTGATTAAATTTCCAAATGGATAAAAGTCTTGTCGAGTTGTCCCTAATTTTAGACAGTATTGATCCTGAAGAATGTCCCCATGTCCTGAAAAGTAAAAAATAAGTTGATCTTTAATACGCCAATTATCAAACAGAGGAAAAAAATGATTCTCGAATTCGTGACTATTTGTACATCCATAAAATGGTCGTATCTTGTGATTACACATGCCCAATTCTGCGTTTGTGAGCATCCTGTAGACACGATCAACATCACGATCTACGGCTTTCAGTTCCTCCCCAGTCAAAGCGGAAAAAACAAAAGCAATTCTCTTGGGAGCGTCTTCTGACATGGAAATCTATTCCTTTCTATAAACTTGAACTTCGATATAGTCAATAGAAGATTCAGCTTGTAGATTAGAAATTACTGTTTTAATTTCTTCTGCTGATGAACTTTCAATTAATAGTGTTTTTCGAATAATTTGATTTTCAAAAGATATAGACAAAGAATATTTCGGTTGCTTAGATTCCCAGTATTGGAGGACTGAAAATAAGGTTTGAATTGCTGCTAGAGTTAGTGAAGCGATC
The DNA here is from genome assembly GCF_010692395.1 of Moorena sp. SIO3H5. GTDB lineage: Bacteria > Cyanobacteriota > Cyanobacteriia > Cyanobacteriales > Coleofasciculaceae > Moorena. Next base: position 1,116 of record NZ_JAAHHS010000256.1, on the reverse strand, counting down.
GCTATCCCCATTGCCAAACCTCCATCTCTTACTCCAGGTTCAGCCTCTTTTTTCTCAACCTTTACAGGCAAATCACATTCTTCTTGAATGATATTCGCGAGTTTTTTTAAATTATAAGAATCATCTTCATTAACATTTCCCTCAAACTTAATATAAGCATCCATAATAATTTGCCTCAATAATGTTGGCATATTTTAACTGTAGCCAATATGGAGTAGAAACTAGCACTACCAGAAGGCATCTAATCAATGGATTGCTTCAACAGTTTCATTGGCATCGGCATTATTGGCACAGTAACAGTAGTGGTAGCAAATCCAGTGACCAATGACCAGTAATGGGTCTTCTCAATCATAGTCACCACTCACCAGACATCAGTGGTTTCAGTTGACAGTGAACAAGTTACAGTTATCCAAGTAGAAACGCTTAAAAGGCACATAATCACAGTTACAGTAACTCTAGCAGAAGATATCAAAGTCAATCAAGATGACCGAGTAAATTTTTGTGAAGTACTCGCTGATAGAACTGCTGAAGGTCAAAGACTAGAAGCCAAAGGCAATCAACTCAAAATTCCCATTGAACAGATCAGCCTACCCATGCCGTAGTTGAAGGAACTACCAAAACCCAACTTTGAGCAGGAATTAATTGCCTTGGAAAAAAATAAATTTGAGCTGGAGCAGGTAGAAGGATAATATTAACCCCCTCAAGGAGAAAAAAGTTAAAGCGCAGATGTCAGTATCAACTGCGATCGCCTGGCTCAGTGTTGCTCAAACTAGATACCAAAATCAACAATAACAACATTCCCTACAGGTATCCCAATACCAAACTAATTGACAACTGAAGTTCTCCAGTACAAATGAACCTTAGCAGTTCAAAAGTCCTATCGATCTTGGCTTTGGGGGGTAGTGAACACTAGTATTACTGGAAACCGAGTTTTGAAACGCCTGAATTTCTTGCTATACCTAAAATGTAGCCATATAAAAAGCGCCATGCTGTACAGGCAAGCATCCATTTTTATATCAAGTGAGCGCAACATTCAATGGAACTGTGTAGCCATCTTAAAGCTTGTTTTTATTTAGACAAAACTGCCCTGCAGCCCTATCGAATAATCTCAAAAAA
>NZ_JAAHHS010000255.1 GCF_010692395.1 Moorena sp. SIO3H5 | reverse complement strand
ATCCGGAACTGAAGGCGTTTTGTGATTGCTTGCTGGAAGAATATAGAATTAAGAATGGAGAATGGAGAATGGAGAATGGAGAATTAAGAATTCTTCATTCAAAGGTGCATCAAGGCCATGAAAGTACCTAACCCTCCCCACACTCCCGATTCCCGATTCCCAAATTTTTGGTACTTTGACAACGTAGTTGTTGTTTATTTAAGCAGTTATATAAATCCAAAGTTTTGTAATCATCTCATCCCTAGCTCACCAAATAACTAAGAATAACGCCTATAATGTAAGTATGATGAGTTAGAAAGTAAATCGGTAATTTGATGGTAACTTTTTAGAAAACTACCGTTAAATAAACTGTATTAGTGTATTGCTGCTATAACCAAACAAGAATAGAAGCGATAGGTTACAGCAGTAGGGAGTAGGGGTAAGAGTTTGGGAAGTTACGAGATGGGCAATAGTTATGAACAAATCTCCGACAAGCCTAATTAGTCATATCTCTTGGGGTCGTATGGAAGTAACCAATAACGGTGAAACTTATCAATTTAAAGATTGTAAAGTATGGCCGGGAGGTGCTAAGGAATGGGATTGGAGACTTACCGGTACTCGCCATCAGCCCGGTATTCAACCCGCCGATATCGAAGAAATTTTGGCACAGGGTATAGAGTTTATCGTTTTGTCCCGTGGTATGCAACTAATGCTACAAACCTGTCCGGAAACTGAGCAATTGCTCCGTCAAAGCGGAATTGAGTATTATATCGGCCATACTAAACTAGCTGTAGACCTATTCAACAGTTTGATGGAACAAGGTAAAAAAGTCGGAGGTATATTTCACTCCACTTGTTAACTTGTTATCAGCTTGAGCAAGGATGGAAAAAATTAAATTATCAACAGTATAATTAGCGGGGTATTCGGGATGTCATATACTAAAGGTAACAGGAAACAGCGCTGCATCGCTGCATCGCTGCTCCCTGCTCCCTGCTCCCTGCTCCCTATTTCAACAGTTAATTTTAGTTTTGTCCGACTACTAAGTAAGTAAAAAAACTTTGCTACAAAGCAATTTTATCCTAGATAAGCTATTATTTAGATGTAGCAAGTATAAAGATAATTGTTACTACTGTTTTTAGAGGTGGCATCATGATGAAAGCAGCAGATATTATGACCACAAACGTAATCACTATTGGTGGTTCCGCAACAGTAGCTGAAGCCGTGAATTTGATGAAAGAACAAGGCCTAATTTGTCTGATAGTTGAGCGTCGCTACGAACAAGATGCTTATGGCATTGTCACGGCAACCGATATTGTTAACAAGGTGGCTGCTTATGGTAAAGATCCCAAAAAGGTAAGGGTTTATGAGGTGATGACTAAACCTTGCATTACCGTTAATCCTGATCTTGGTGTAGAGTATGTAGCGCGGTTGTTTGCTAATACAGGGATTCGCTGTGCTCCAATCATTCAAGAGAAATTAATTGGCATTATTTCCACCACCGATATTCTCATCAAAAGTGATTTTGTAGAAAATCCTCAAGAAGTTATTTTTGAAGAACAAATTGAGAAATATATAGAAAGTGCTCGCGCTATTTGTGCTGAAAAAGGAATAAAATCCGAGGAATGCGCTGTGGCGTGGGATATTGTGGAAGAAATGCAAGCTGAAGCAGCTTATCAGCGCAATCAAAAACCGGCTAAAACAGCGTTTGAAAAGTATCTTGAGCAGTTTCCAGATGCAGTAGAAGCCAAAATGTTTGACCTTTAAGCAATTGAAAGGTTTGGGCTCTTCCGTACTTGTTATACTAAATAAACACTTTGCCAAAGGGAGCAGGGAGCAGGGAGCAGGGAGCAGGGAGCAGGAGGAAGGGGCAGTATTCATAAAAATTTATTCTTAAATAGCCTCATAAGCCTTACACAGTAAGCTTTTTGGTTTTTTATAACTATAGATTTAGCATAGTAGGTACTGAAGAACCTAAAAAATTTATAGCGTTTCTAGGACTCATGAGGTACACAGAATTGTTTGACTATTGGCTCTTGCCTCTTGCCTCTTGCCTCTTCTCTGCTCCCTGCTCCCTGCTCCCTGCTCCCTAAAACCCAGATATTTGTACCTCACAAGTCGTAGAATTGCTATATAGTTTAGGATTTAGAATCAAATCTAACTCCGCGATAGAGTGCTTCTACACTTACATAAAAGTTGACACTTTCGAGGGTAAACGTATCCCCTTTTTCATAGGGATAAAGCACCCAAAACCCTTGCTGATTACGCCTAAAACACTCTACTGCTATTGCCTCTGACTGGATTAGAACATACTCCTGCAAGGTTTTTAGCTTTCGGTATTTGGCAAACTTACTGCCCCGGTCATATGCCTCTGTAGAGGGTGAGAGCACTTCTACAATCAGACAGGGGTACTGAATAAACTGGTTAGACTCTTGATCTCTGGAATCACAAGTTACTACTACATCTGGATAGTGGTAGGAACGAACTGAAGATATTTTTACCTTCACATCTACCATATAAACCTCACAGCTACTGTCTTGTAGGTGAGTATTTAGATCACTAGCCAAATTTAAAGCAATCCGGTTGTGGGGTTTCGAGCCTCCGGTCATGGCGAAGACTTCCCCATCGCTATACTCGTAACGAATCTCCTGAGTCGGTTCCCACTCCAGGTATTCTTCCGGAGTCATCCGGTGAAGCTGTGGATTAGCAATCATAGTTTTTTAGAATCAATAGGGTATGGGGAGACCTGGTGGTGCGTTACGGGGCGATGCTGTTGGCGAAACATTTCTTAACACGCTGAAAGCCTTGATATTCCGTTTAATGATCGAAAAACATTTTATAGTTTTGTAACCTAATCAACGGCAGAATCAGTGTTTTGGATGTTAACTTATATTTCGCCAGCAGCATCCGGGGCGGCCTATTCTAATACTGGCGCTCGAAGTGGAAAATTAGGGCAAGCCCGCCCCTAACACACCCTACATTCTAAATTCTAAATTCTTAATTCTTAATTCTTAATTCTACTTTTCACATATTTTTGCCAAGCCAATCGTGCTGCTCCTACCCTTCCAGCTCGATTCCCTAATTCTGCTTTAAGTAACTCTAAACCAGTACGGGAGGAAGGCAAAACTCGTTGCTCTATTTCTGCTAGAGTTGTTGGCAAGAAAAATTCGGCACTAGCACTGATGCCACCACCAATAATAATCGCTTCTGGTGTCAGTGGATAAATAAAACTAGTTAGCCCAATCCCTAATAAGCGTCCGTAATCTGCCCAAAATTCTAAAGCTTCCTGGTTTCCTTCTTGGGCTAATTTACCCAGTTCTGCTGGTTCTTTGCCACTGGTGCGTCGGATTGCCCTAATGCAAAGGTATTGCTCTAGAGAACCGCGATTACCACTATTACACTCGGGACCCTCGGGATATAGATTAATTAACCCCAACTCCCCAGCAGACCCGAGATGACCTGTGAAGAGTTGACCATCGAAAATGATTGCCCCTCCTACCCCTGTGCCTAGGGTGAGTAGAATCAAATTCCGAAACCGACGACCAGCCCCTAACCAAGCTTCTCCTAAACCAGCACAGTTAGCATCATTAGCAAGAATTGTGGGATAACCGACTTTGGCTTCTAACTCATCGGCTAGGGGAACATCGTGCCAATCGGTTAGGTTAATGGCAACCTTAGCAATTCTACCAGCAACATCAGCAGGGCCAGGCAATCCCAGGCCGATACCAATTACGTCTTCGCTGGTATCGAGACGAGATATTGCTGCTACTATTGCTTCGATCACCGCTGTTGGTGTTGCAGGTTGGGGTGTATCTACTGTTAGAGACTCCAATTCGGTTCCATCTTCACGGAAGCGTCCCAACTTAATCGCAGTGCCACCTAAATCAATGCCTATGGCTTGAGTCATTCGTCCTTAGTCTTCATCCTGAGTCATTTGTCCTTAGCCATTTTAAGGCAAAAGGCAAAAGGCAAAAGGCAAAAGGGTTTTATAGCGCTACGCTTAGCGTCAGAAGTCAGAAGTCAGAAGTCAGAAGTCAGCTAGACTAACGTTTAGGAGTTTAGGAATGTCCTAATCTAAATCAGTAGTGCTATATATATTTTCAACCTTTCTGACGGAATCGGGGATTAATCAACTCGCTTAATCCTTCTCCTACTAAGGACAATCCTACCACCATCAGTGTCATGGCTAAACCAGGGAAGAGCGCTGTCCACCAAATGCCAGTGGGTAAGGCATCGAGGGCTTGACGTAAGTCATGACCCCACTCTGGGGTTTGTTCTGGCAATCCTAATCCTAAAAATCCCAGTCCTCCCAAGATTAAAATCGCATCAGCGGCATTGAGGGTAAATAGAACTGGTACACTTTGAATCACATTCAGAAATAGATAGCGCGATAATATCCGACCAGGGGAAGCCCCCAGGGCTTGAGCGGCTTCGATGAACAATTCAGTTTTGACGCTAGTGGTGTGATTCCGGACTACTCGATAGTATTGGGGGACATAGGAAATACTTAATGCGATCGCAGCATTAAAGACTCCTCTACCGACTACAAAGGCCAAAGTCACCGATAGCAGTAGTCCTGGCAAGGTATAGATCGTATCCATTAAAAACAGTAATACCCGATCGAGTCTGCCACCGAGATAACCACTGATTAAACCCAAAGGGACACCAATGATCAGGCTGAGGGTGGTGGCGAGAACGACTACTTTTAGAGCAGCTTGAGAGCCAAACCAGGTGCGAGAGAAGACATCATAACCCTGGCGAGAGGTACCAAACCAGTGATTCCAGCTCGGTGGTTCATGAATGGGATTACTGAGGGACTGAGTAGGGTCTTGTAGCCATCCCCAAGCTTGAAAGGTGGGAGCGAAAATGGCTACTACGATAAAGCACCCAGTAATCACTAGTCCCGCTACCATTAGTTTGATGGATAGACTAGGCCCTCTAGTAAAAGACAAAAAGCTGGGGAATGATTGTTTGGTTGAGGTCATCCTTCATCCTTGATACTGATAGCATTTATCATACTGATGAGGTAAACAATCTTGTGAACCTTTTGCCTTTTGCCTTTTGCCTTTTGCCTTTTGCCTTTTGCCTTTTGCCTTTTGCCTATCCCTTAAACAGTAGTGGGTAAATACCGTTCAATGGCTTGACGATACTCACTCTTTTGCTTAATTCCTTTAAATTCCGCTAGGAACTCTTTGTCCTTAAATAACTGTACGGTAGGTGTTCCCACCACTTGAGCATTTTCAGCTATGTCTCTGTCTTGGTCAATATCGATCTCGACAAAGTGAATTTTGCCATTATACTCATCTACTACTTTATCCAGCATGGGCTTGAGAACCTTACAAGGCCCACAATTCGGAGAAATATACTTGACCATGATTATGCGATCGCTTTCATGGAATAGTTTACGCAAGGCATAGCCACCCAGATGGCGTGTTTCCTTGATATCAAAGGTTTCCGCCGTCTCAGCTACTACTTTTTCTTCAGTGTCTTCAGGGTTTTCAGCCGTTGGCTGTTCTGATGCCGGTTGTTGATGATACTCATGAATTAGGTTCTGGGCAGATAGCCAGCGTTCTGCTAACATAGCCCCCATACAACCTGTCCCAGCCGCAGTGATGGCTTGACGGAACTCATGGTCTTGGACATCACCAACAGCATAGACTCCGTCTACACTGGTTTCCACCGAACCGGATTTAGTGACAATGTAACCCACCTGATCTAACTCCAGTTGTCCTCTAAACAAGGATGTGTTAGGAGTGTGACCAATAGCGTAAAACATCCCGCGAACTGAAATATCCTTTTCCTGACCAGTTTCTGTATCCTGGACTCTTACGCCAGTCATCGAACCATTGTCTCCAAACACATCCACTGGCTGAGTATTCCAGTGAATAGTAATTTTGGGATTATTCAACACCCGGTCTTGCATGGTTTTACTAGCTCGCATCTCATGCCGACGTACTAGCAGATGCACATGGGAACCATACTTGGTCAAATATACAGCTTCCTCTGCCGCTGAGTCACCACCCCCGACTACCGCCACTTCCTTACCACTGAAAAGGGGAGATGCACCATCACAGATGGCACAAGCTGAGATACCATTACTCCAGTACTGAGCTTCGCTGGGTAAATGCAACCGTTTCGCTGTTGCCCCGGTAGCAATCACAATACTATGGGTTTTTACTTCCCGTTCCTCAGAGCGGACAGTAAAAGGACGCTGACTTAAGTCTACAAAGATCACATCTTCGGTATAGCATTCAGTGCCCCAGCGTTCTGCTTGAGCCTTCATCCGTTCCATTAATTGAGGTCCGGTGATTCCCTCTGGGAAGCCAGGGAAGTTTTCTACTTCTGTGGTCGTCATCAGCTGTCCGCCAGGGATTCCCCCAGCTTGAAAGCCTTCAAACATTAAGGGTTTCAGGTTAGCTCGTGCTGCATAAATCGCTGCTGTGTAACCTGCAGGACCAGAACCGATGATCACAAGATTTTCTACAGGGGAGTTGGACATAAACACAAACTCATAACGACTACGTTTTTTCTAAGGATACCATATGTCACAAAGCGATGCAGTGGCCTCACGGGGGTTTTCCCCACTCGCGCTTGGGATCAAGACATTAAAATTTTGAATAGGGATAGTGGTTACAACTAGTGATTTTAGCGCCTAAGATAATCGATTTTTGTAATCTTCGTAGTCAAATTCTCTGACCAGGTTAAAGCTACCATCGGGATGGATAATTCCAATCCCTGGATGTTTTACTCCATTAAACATGGAAGTCTTCACCATCGTATAGTGAATCATATCTTCAAAGAGAATCGTATCACCAATCTGCAACGGCGTTTCAAAGTAATAATCTCCCATTCCCATAAAGTCTCCCGCAAGGCAGGTAAGACCTCCCATCCGGTATGTGGGCTCTTTTTCTTTCGGATCTCTTGCACCTCTAATTCGAGGTTTATAAGGCATCTCCAAACAATCAGGCATATGAGCTGTAAATGATACGTCAAGCATCGCAATCATAGGACCCGAAGTTTCAATCAGATCGAGAACTGTGGCACGGAGCAACCCAGTTTCCCATGCCACCGCAGAACCAGGCTCCATGTAAATATCCAAGTGAGGATAGCGGGCTTTGAAGCTAGTGATCACTTGGATCAAGTGTTCGATGTCATAGCTTTTAGAGGTGATCAGATGTCCTCCCCCTAAATTAAGCCACTTGATATGGGGAAGGTGATGCCCAAAGAGCATTTCAATCTGCTCCAAAGTACGTGCTAAAGCCTGTGAGTTGCTTTCACATAAATTGTGGCAATGCAATCCTTCAATGCCTTCGGGTAACTGATCACCTAATATTTCAGCGCGTATTCCCAAACGAGACAGGGGAGACGAGGGATTATAGATTTCCTGTTCTACAGGAGAATACTCTGGATTAATTCGTAGACCTGGTGATATCTGGGCGAAGATAGTTTGTTCTTTAAATTGTTGCCATTGGCGGAGAGAGTTAAAAGAAATATGGGTTGCCTTTTTAATCAGTTCTTGGAATTCATTTTTATGGTAAACAGGAGAATAAAGATGGAGCTCTCCCCCAAATTCTTCTCGCCCTAGTATTGCTTCAAACAGAGAGCTGGCGGTAGTACCTTGTAAGTATTTTTTGACAATCGGAAAGGCACTGAACATGGCAAACCCCTTCAGAGCAAGAATGATAGTAATCCCTGCTCTTTTCTGAACCGAGTCGATTAGCTCAAGATTCTGAATCAGCTTTTCGGACTCAAGCACATAGCAGGGGGAAGGGATTGTGGAATAATCAGTCATCTGACTTACTAATCTGAAAACTCTTGTGAGTTGTTAATTGACTCATGCCACTCCAACCCATAGGTTCCAAGCTTTTCCAAAAAAGGATCCGGGTCAAGTTGTTCGACATTAAAAACTCCCTCACCTTTCCATGTGCCAGTGACGACCAGCAAAGCACCAAGCATTGCCGGTACTCCTGTAGTATAGCTGACTGCTTGTGCCCCTACTTCTTCATAAGCTTTTGCGTGGTCACAGTTATTGTATATATAGTATGTTCTTGGTTTTCCGTCTTTTACCCCTTGAATATGGCACCCAATGGAAGTCTTGCCTTGATAATTTTCACCCAGTGAGGATGGCGCAGGTAGGACAGCTTTAAGGAATTGCAAGGGGACAATCTGATGCCCTTCATACTCAATGGGCTCAATACTGGTTAATCCCACGTTCTGGAGGACTCGAAGGTGTGTCAGATAACTTTCTGAGAAAGTCATCCAGAAGCGAGCCCGTTTAATGGTAGGAATGTGCTTGACGAGGGATTCAAGCTCTTCGTGATACAAGAGGTATGACTCCCTCTCTCCAATCTCAGGATAATTGATTGGGCGATGCACTGAGAACGGATCAACTTCTACCCAGGTGGAGTTTTCATAGTATCGTCCTTTTTGGGTAATTTCTCTGATGTTAATCTCAGGATTAAAATTGGTGGCAAAGGGACGACCGTGATCCCCTGCGTTGCAATCGACGATATCGAGGTAATGAATCTGATCGAAGTAGTGCTTTAGGGCATAGGCTGTAAATATCCCTGTTACTCCAGGATCGAATCCGCATCCCAGTACAGCCATAATCCCAGCTTGTTTGTACCGTTCATGGTAGTTCCATTGCCATTTATATTCAAATTTTGCTTGATCAGGAGGTTCGTAGTTAGCAGTATCGAGATAATTCACTCCTGTTTCCAGACATGCGTCCATAATCGGCAGGTCCTGATACGGCAAAGCCACATTGATAACGATGTCAGGCTGAAAATCCTTAATGAGTGCAACCATTTCACTCACTTTGTCCGCATCAATTTGAACCGTTGTTAAGGATGGATGAGCAATAGATTTAGCGATCGCATCACATTTTTCCTTCGTTCTGCTCCCTAGGAGAATCTCCGAGAATACCTCTTGTACTTGAGCGCACTTTTGGGCAACCACATTGCCAACTCCACCTGCGCCAATAATAATAACTTTTGCCATAACTGTACTTCAATAATCAATCCAGATCGGTTCTATTACAAGCCTTTTAAAAGTGTCTTTTTTTGGTTTTGGTTTGGCACAGAAGCTTAAAATACTTAAATTTTATTAAGGCCAAAATCATCATAAACAAAGTCTGATCCCCAGCGGTGTCTTGTTAACCTGACGGGTTAAACACCCTCCTGGTTAGCCTTACTCGCTCTAGGTAAAAATAGAGGATCTATTGCACATTATTAGGGATGGAGCACGGTCTTGTTGTCACCCCCTGAGCTTGTTAATTCATCCTCAAGCTACCTCCAAAGCACTCTGCTATTATTCTATACTTAAATATTTTATACCAATCCCCCGGCTACAAATAGTATCTACTATCGACGACAGTATCTCTCAAAACAAGGTGGTATAAGGTTTGGGTTAGTTTCTTTCATCTCTGGCCAAAGAGGCGATCGCCTTGAGGTCTAGTTATTACTAGATCAAGCTTTGGGCGCAAAACGCCTAAATAGTTTGTTTAAGTCCCGTTAATTGTTAGGTAACGTTAACTTAACTGCCAAAGGTTATATTTAGTTTAAATGCTGAATATTATATCAGGGGGTTACAAGCGCTCTTTAAAATCTTACAGGGGTTAGGTTTTAGGGGTTAGGTGTTAGGTCAAATTGCCCTTGCGGGATGGATTTATTAAAACTATCATTGATAATTTTTGTAAAAATTGCTTCAATAGAGAGCAATACAAATAACTCCGATGCGCTCATTTTACCCAACACCTAAAACCTAAAACCTAAAACCTATCTAGGTTTGAGCTTTGTTGTCACCCCCTGAGGAATATTATACAATCTTCATTGCTCAAAACAGAGGTAAATTAAAACTCATCCCTGTACCAAATACTGTCCCATCAAAATTAATTCTGGAGTTGGAGGAAGAACCAAAGCTTTGTCCACCATACAGATAAATTTGACTATTGCTAGAAATATTATAACTGACACGACCAACTAACTGATGATAGTCATCATCCCGTTCTCTTTCGGTATAATCAGATAAAGCAAGTTGGTAACTAAGAGCTGCTTTAAATCGGGGGTAAGGGTAATAGGCTAAAGATGCTCTGAAAACATTACTAATCTTAGAGCGTGTGTCTGGATCAGCAAAACGTAGGGTTAACTTATAGGACGTATTTAAGGCTAAGTGCTTTGCTAACCAATCCCGTCGGCTGAGTCTAAGATACAGAGAATTATAATGAGCGAAGCGATCGCCTCCCTCTTGCTTGAATAACTGTTGATTGCTCCATCCTAACTCCCCATAGGTTCTTTTTAATAGCTTCTGACGAACTCCCAGGTTAACTTTCAGTTGATTATAATCAAGTTGGCTTCTATCGCCATAACGCACCAGATTACCACTTACCGACGTTATTAGCTTAGTGTCAGGTCCGAGGGATGGTACAGCTAATAGGGTTACTCCTGGTCTCAACAAACCATCATCAACTGGATCGACTCCAGCGAAAATATTATCGCTTCTGAAATAACTGACTCTACCCTGTAAATATACTGTAGGTTTACGCGGAGTCGGTGGTTTTTCTTGGAGCCGCAAACGCAGCACCCCCAGTTCCGGGTCTCCATCATTAGCGTTGGAATCTGAGTTTGAACTATTATCTCCAGAAGCAGGTTTAGCTTGAGATGTCTGTGACCTGTCAACTACCTTAGTTGAGCTAGAACCCGATGAGCGCTCACTAACAACAAAGGAAGATAGTACTTCTCCACTACTCCCGATTTTAACTTTATATAAATTAGGAGTACAATGCTGTTTTACCTGATCAGTATTACTTTGGTTTTCTGTACCACTAAAAACTAAACTGACTGCTGGCTGATGGGAAATACTGTCTATGGGGTGACATCCAGACCAAGCTGGTTTACTGATGGTCAGTGTAATTAAGAAAATCAGATGTCCCAAAATAGCTAAATAGGGAGTTTTTATCTGGTGCTGGTAAACCTGAACATCCTCAGAGTCATCGTGATTTTTTTTATTTGTTAAAATCATATTTAATTGAAAATTAATAATTAACTTAGTAAAATTTTATTGAAAATAATAAGTATTAATAAAAAAAATATAGCGTTTTTAGTACTCATGAGGTGAACAGTATTTTTTCCCTGCTCCCGTCTTGATGCAGTCGCTCATGGGGGAAACCACGGCAGTTGCTCATGGTTAGAAGTTACCGTAAGACAGTTGAGCCTTGTCTTGATGCAGTCGCTCATG
>NZ_JAAHHS010000254.1 GCF_010692395.1 Moorena sp. SIO3H5 | reverse complement strand
GAGTGAACCGTCCCAAGTAGAGGAGGTTACCGTGAGGGAGTCTACCCCATCTGCTGAGTCTACCCCATCTCCCGATCTCCCCAGCTTCGATAATGAAGGCTGATAGCTGAACGCGCACGCGTGCGCGTAGCGCTAATCGCTGTTCGCTGATAGCTGATAGCTGATAGCTGATAGCTGATAGCTGATAGCTGATAGCTTAGCTTCAGCTTTTCCATTTCCTATAATATAGCGTTATAGCGCTGATCAAAAAACCTGGAAATTATGAAAAAATACATTCCACTCCTAGGGCGGATATGCCTTTGTGCTATTTTTCTTAAATCTGGTATCGATAAATTATTGAACCCAACCTATACTCAACAATTTATGGAATCCAAAGGGGTTCCTGGTGTACTGATTATTCCCACCATCATTATACTGTTGGGGGGTGGATTATCGGTATTACTGGGCTATAAAGCTCGTTGGGGAGCATTAGCGCTAATTGGATTTTTAATTCCCACCACCTTGATTTTTCACACAGATTTCTCTAACCAAATGCAAGAAATTCAATTTATGAAGAATCTAGGACTAATCGGTGGATTATTGATGGTAGCAACCTTTGGATCAGGACCAGTTAGCTTTGATAACCGCAGTCTCTGGGATCGAATCCGGTTCCTCTTGCCATTTAAAGTATGACTAGCGGAGAATCTTAGATCGATCTGGGTTTTAGGGAGATGGGCAGATGCGCAGATGGGGAGATGGGGAAATTGGGAGATGAGGGAATCCATCAAGATCATCAGAAAAAAAGTATTTAAAGATACCAAATTAATCCCAAACTAATTCTTCCCTCTCCCCACACTCTTGTGCTCTCCCCTCTCTCCCCACACTACGCCCTCTCCCCACACTCTATTCCCTCAACTGTGTTACTAGCTTCTTAACCTTAGAACTGTTGAGGAATTGCAGAAATTCCTGGGTCAGCTGCTGCTCCTTTTGCCTAAACTCAAGAATACGGTCTTGCTGAACAGGAGTTCTTTCTGCTATCGGAATAGTAATCAGTTGATTGAGTTGTTCCCTCAGGGAAAGCTGCTGCTGCAAAATCGCTTCATAGCCTGCTTTGATTTGCTCCTCTTCAGGTAAGTATGGTATTTTTTCGTGAACCCTAGTTTGAGTCTTGTCTTGATTAGACAAATCGTCTTTTTGCTCTGGCACTGGGAATAAATTTAGCACCAGTTGCGCCGACTGCACCCGTTTTTGTTGCTGAAGCAACTCAGATAAACTCAGATAGGCATTATCCAAGTTGAGTTTATAGGACTGCTTTTGCTCCTCAGACAGTTTTTCCTGAGACAGTTTAGTGACATCTTGCCCCAGGGACTGATATACATTGACTGCTTGCTTATGAAAAATAATGGCGAGTTCTGGCTGGTTTTGTGCCGCCAGTGCAGCACCAATAGCCCTAAAGGTAAATGCTTCCCCAGCTAATGAACCCACTTCCCGATGAATCACTAAGGCTTGTTGGTGGAATTCTAATGCTTGTTGGTACTTTCCCAGGCGATGGTAAGCGATACCTAAATTATTCAGAAGCATTCCCATGGAAATGCGATCGCTTACTTCCTTGGCAATAGTCAAGGCTTGCTGATAGGACAACTGTTCCTGTTCGTGGTTGCCTAGACGGTGGTGAACCAACCCTAGGCTATTGAGCAGTGTTCCTTGGTCTGCCTGTGACACTAGAGAATTGTTTTGGGAATTATCCAGTATTTCTCGATAGATATCGAGAGCTTGCTGGTAGGAATCCAGGGACTGGTTGTCCTGACCGAGCTTATAGTATATATTCCCCAAATTATGGAGAGTCCTGCCTTCGTAGCCACGATTGCTCACTTCTCGGTAGATGGCTAAGGCTTGTTGATAGAATTCTAGGGACTTTTGATCGTCCCCTAAGTTGGAATACGTTAACCCCAGATTATTAAGAGTACTCCCTTCCCCGGTGCGATCGCCTAATTCTCGATCAATTGCTAAGGATTGCTCAAAGAACGACCTTGCTAATTGATATTGACCAAGTTCATCATGAACCCACCCAATAAAATATAGCGCTACTCCTTCTTGATAGCGATCGCCAATGTTTCGTTTAAGTTCTAGGTACTTCTGGAAGCTCTCTAAAGCCTCTTGTAATTGACCTGTACTTAACTGTTGGCGACCTTTAACATAGAGCTGCTGGGGTGGAGTGACTTGGTCAAGACTAGTTTGCTCAAGGCTAGTTTGCTCAAGACTAGTTTGCTCAAGGCTAGTTTCGTCAAGACTAGTTTGCTCAAGACTAGTTTCGTCAAGACTAGTTTGCTCAAGACTAGTTTCGTCTTGAGCAAGAATAGGCGAAAGGGGGAATGTCAGAGAAATGAGTAAAGAGGCAGTGGTCAGCAGGAAGGATGAAGGAACATTAATAAAGGATAAGAGTTTTTGCTTCAATTCAAACTTCCTAATTTCCACTTGACAATTGTGTTGTCACACCTTATTATATATCCTGAGTTGAATCAGTTTGTCAGCAAGTACAAATACTTATTCACTCTCTAACTGAGCCTCTTGTTCATCATCTTTTGTTTTCTTAGTAGTCTTCTTGGTGGATTTCCCAGAGGTTTTCTTTTTGGTGGAAGTAGTTGATTTACTGGACTTGCGACCAGATTTACCCGATGACGCCTTAGCTGCGATCAGTTCCAAGGCAGTTTCTAAGGTTAACTCCTCCATGGATTTTCCCTCTGGCAGAGAAGCATTAACTTTGCCATGGTTGACATATATCCCATAGGGACCCTGATAGATATTGACTGGCTCCCCATCCTGAGGATGAACCCCTAGTTCCCGTAAGGGTTTTTTAGTCTTGCTGCGAGAACCGCCCCTTGTTTTCTTAGGTTGTGCCAGGAGCTCTAATGCACGGTCTAGGCTAATTGTCAAGACGTCATCCTCACCTTTAAGGGAGCGGTAATCTTTGCCCTCCTTCCCTTGGTCATGGACAACATAAGGACCAAAGCGTCCGATTGCGGTTTTGATGGGTTTGCCTGTTTCCGGATGAGGACCGAGAAGGCGGGGGAGTGCTAGGAGACCAACAGCCATGTCTAGGTGTACATCTTCCTTCTTTACCCCCTTAGGCAAGGAGACACGTTTGGGTTTTTTCTTCTTATCCTCTGTTACGTCACCTAGCTGTAGATAGGGACCATAATTGCCATTGAGGATATAAATTGGTTCACCAGTTTCCGGGTGTAGTCCCAATTTCTCTGGCCCCTCCATTTTCTGCTGAATCAGTACGTGAACCTGCTCAATGTTTAGTTCAGCTGGGGTGAGGTCTTGGGGAATCGAAGCAGTAAATACACCATTGCCATTTTCCACTTCGACATAGGGACCAAATTTCCCGATCCGGACTCTAGCATCAAGGTCTTCGAGTTCAACAGTACGGGCAACAATGGGGTCAATCTCATTAATCCTTTCCTTGACTTGGTTGTCGAGACCCTTTTCTCCCAAATAAAAGTTCTGCAGGTAAGGAAGCCAGTGCGCTGCCCCATTGGCAATGTCATCTAAGGTGCGCTCCATTTTGGCCGTGAAGCTCGTGTCCACCAAGTCGGGGAAGTTTTGTTCGAGCAAATTAGTAACCGCAAATGCCGTAAAGGTGGGAGCAAGGGCATTTTTCAGTTTCTGAGCATAGCCTCGGTCAATGATAGTACCAATAATACTAGCGTAGGTACTGGGACGACCAATCCCCTCTTGTTCCAAGGTTTTGACCAAGGTAGCTTCCGTGTAACGGGCTGGGGGTTGGGTTTCGTGACCGATAGCTTCGAGTTCTCTGCAGTTAGGATGATCCCCCACTTTCAAAGCTGGCAGAATCACTTCCTGGTTTTCTAGAGCAGCGTTGGGGTCATCAGACCCTTCCACATAAGCCCTTAGATAACCTGGAAAGTCAATGCGCTTACCAGTAGCCCGAAATCCGGCATTTTCCACTTGCAAATCAACCACAATTTGAGTTTGTCGAGCATCCGCCATTTGACAAGCAACGGTACGCTTCCAAATCAGGTCATAGACTTTAAATTCGCGATCGCTTAATCCGGTTTCCTGAGAAGTTTTGAATGTACTCCCTGCTGGACGAATGGCTTCGTGAGCTTCTTGAGCTCCTTTGCTCTTGGTGGTATACTTCCTTGGTTTGGGGCTAAGGTACTCTACCCCGTATTTTTGTTCAACGCAGCTACGGGCTGCTGTGATCGCTTGTTCAGACAAATGTACTGAGTCTGTACGCATATAGGTAATGAAACCCTTTTCATACAGACTTTGGGCAGTCCGCATCGTATCACGAGCCGATAGTCCCAGTTTCCGGTTTGCCTCCTGTTGCAGGGTGGAGGTAGTAAAGGGGGGTGAGGGTTTGCGAGTAACAGGTCGTTCTTGTAAATCAGTAACTGTCCAGACTTTATCGTACAGGTTGTCTTTGAGTGCTTTAGCCTCCAGTTCACTCAACAATTTGACTTGCCTACCTGCGGTAATGTCACCTGTATTGGCATCGAAATCACTACCGGTAGCAATTTTAACCTTATCCAGGGTTACTAGCTTAGCGTCAAAGGAACTTCCTGCTTCTAGAATCCCTTTCAAATCCCAATAGCTGCCCTTGCGGAAGGCACGGCGTTGCCGTTCTCGATTCACCAACACCCGCACTGCTACAGACTGTACCCGACCAGCTGATAAGCCCCAAGCCACTTTTTTCCACAGCAGCGGTGAGAGGGTGTAGCCCACGAGTCGGTCAAGAATCCGCCTTGTTTCCTGAGCTCTTACCACCTGATCATCGATCTCACGGCAGTTTTGTAGGGCATTTTGAATAGCATCCTTAGTGATTTCATGAAATACCATCCGCTTAGTTGGCACTTTGGGCTTTAAGATTTGTAACAAATGCCAACTAATACTCTCCCCTTCTCGGTCTTCATCCGTAGCCAAAATCAGTTCATCAGAATCTTTCAGAGCTGCTTTGAGCTGTTGGACAACCTGTTTCTTGTCTTTAGGCACCAGGTAAAGCGGTTCAAAGTCAGCTTCCACATTCACCCCAAACTTAGCCCACTTTTCCCCCTTGTATTTTTCGGGGATTTCACTAGCTGATTGAGGTAAATCACGGACGTGACCCATGGATGCTTCGACCTGGTAACTAGAAGGTAAGTAGTTCCGAATGGTGCGAGCTTTAGTAGGAGATTCGACAATTACAAGGGTTGTCATCGGAGTTTCAACAATAGCGGCGGTGTTGAATAGTCTAATTTAAATACTATTTCTCAAAGGTCTTTGTCAAAGGTCTAGGGAGTAAGCCAGTAATTTGCTTCCTCCCTACTGAGTGTGGGTAGGGTTTTCCAGCATGCTTTTCCAGCATAGTTTTCCAGCATAGTTTTCCAGCATAGTTTTCCAGCATTAAGTAGAACCCCCTGATCGCAGTATAAGCTTGCCTATTAATTTCTACAGTACGCCACTTGTGTCGCAGGCTAACACGAACAAGGAGCAACTGTGTCGGAAAAGGAGTGAGCCAACTTGACCATAGGTACGGAAATTTGAGGGTTACTTATACTTATATATATGCGCTTCAGGAGTACTCCCTACTTTTTCGGATTGTGCTAGAAATAATCTTTACCTAGAGGTAACCCACGAATAGCTGATGTAGTGATGGCTAACCAATAGAGCACCGTTAAAACCCTAAGTACACCCCTATCCCAATTCCTCTGACTGCTGCTTAAAGATTTGTAAACAATTAGTTCGTTGGCTTCAAAAGTAACATTGCTGCGGTTTAGGACACAGCTAGTCTCACCTTACCGTGGCACAGAGGACAGTGAAACGGCATAAATACGGAATTCTAGTTTGTCCAATCTCCAAGGTATACAAGCCTTTTGCCCAACTAGCCACAATCACCGATATGATAAGAAAGTTAATCTGGATACTCAAATAACCATAGATCATATCATTAAAGCCTATGGATTTTGCCAATCTTGCCGCCCAGTTGAATGCTGGGGTAATTTTGCCAGAGGGAATTGTAGTTATTACCCTCTTGCTAGTGTTAATCATTGACCTGATTGCTGGGAAAAAGTCTGCTCAAACTATTTCCTATGTAGCCATTGGGGGTCTACTTGCTGCCATAGTTGCCCTGTACTTCCAATGGGATGCTGCAAATCCCATCGCCTTCTTTGGGGAATTTAATGGTGACACCCTGAGTGTGGCATTTCGTGGCATCATTGCCCTATCGACTGTGTCAACGATTTTGATGTCAATTCGTTATGTGCAGCAGTCGGGTACATCCTTGGCAGAATTTATTGGCATTTTGCTCACGGCTACTTTAGGAGGGATGCTCCTGTCCGGGGCGACAGAGCTGGTCACGATTTTTATATCCCTTGAAACCCTCAGTATTTCCTCCTACCTGATGACGGGTTACATGAAGCGTGACCCCCGTTCCAATGAGGCCGCTTTGAAATATTTGCTGATTGGAGCAGCCAGTTCAGCCGTATTTTTGTATGGTGTCTCCCTATTATATGGGTTGTCTGGGGGACAAACGCAGTTGAGTGCGATCGCTCTTGGCGTTGCTGACCTAGAATCCGGTCAATCCCTAGGTCTTCTGATTGCCTTGGTGTTTGCGATCGCTGGTATTGCTTTTAAAATCTCAGCAGTTCCTTTCCACCAATGGACTCCTGATGTTTACGAGGGTTCTCCCACGCCAGTGGTAGCGTTTCTCTCAGTTGGTTCTAAAGCCGCTGGCTTTGCTCTAGCGATTCGTCTACTGATCACTGCTTTCCCATTGTTAAGCGATCAGTGGCATTTTGTCTTCACTGCTTTAACTATCCTAAGTATGATTTTGGGTAACGTGGTTGCCCTAACTCAATCGAGCATGAAACGGATGCTAGCCTATTCCTCTATTGGTCAGGCTGGGTTTGTGATGATTGGTCTAATTGCTGGAACCCAAGCCGGTTACGCTAGCATGATTTTCTACATGCTGGTGTACTTGTTTATGAACTTAGGGGCTTTCGCTTGTGTCATTCTGTTTACCCTACGCACTGGTACTGACCAAATTAGTGAGTATGCTGGTCTTTATCACAAGGATCCACTGTTGACTTTGGTTTTAAGTGTTTGTTTGCTCTCTTTAGGTGGTATTCCACCCTTTGCTGGATTCTTTGGTAAAATCTATTTATTCTGGGCTGGTTGGCAAGCAGGATTGTATACTTTAGTGTTGATAGGTTTGCTAACTAGTGTGGTTTCGATTTACTACTACATCCGTGTGGTCAAGATGATGGTAGTGAAGGAACCTCAAGAAATGTCGGATGTGGTGAAGAATTATCCCGAAATTCGCTGGAGTTTACCCGGTATGCGTCCGTTACAGGTCGGTTTAGTGATGTCGTTAATTGCGACATCCCTGGCAGGAATTTTGTCCAATCCCCTGTTTTCTTTGGCCAATGATTCTGTTGTTAATACCCCCATACTGCAACAGGCCGTGATTAGTACTCAGCTGTCTCAAGGCCATCAGGTTTCATTGATGAGTGCTGATAATTAAGGCGCTCAGATCCATAGACCCGAAGCGCCCTATCCTACAGGAAGGGGCGCACCTAATATATTAGCTTGAGTAGAAAAGCCTGACCGTAAAGTCAGGCTTTTCTACTCATTTCAACCTCATTGGATTGAGTTTTGGGATAATTTTCTGGTCAAGGATAATTGGAGTGTCTTTAGACTTGCTAAACCCTCACGAATTTTCCCTATAACTCGTTGAAGATTAGCTTTAGACAGTCTCCAATAGATGTACTGAGAATAATCTGCGTAGAACTTGAGTAACCTTTGAACTTGCCACGTTTTAGGAATACAGTCATAGCCTAGATGGAGCATGGTTTTATAATTCAGAATCTCCAAGACTGCTAGTTCTGAATCGCTAAGTTCGTGTTTCCAAGCCTCAATGCGATCGCTACTAACCGGTTGAAAGGTCTTGGCGTGCCATCCTAGCTCGCGGGTTGGTACCAATTTTTTTTGAGCATTTTTTTGGTTAAACTCCAGCATTGATTGGCTAAAGGGTACCCCGAGCCAATTACAAACTCCCTGGAGTTCTTCTTGTGGATTTGTGACTAAGTCTTCGTAGAAGAGGATATGAAACCGCTCGTCATTTTGATAGTTTTTAATGACTTCGAATAAATTTTGCCATTGTTGGGTTGTTGCTACCACATTAGCGATACAGGCTCCCTTCCAAGTCTTGGCAAATTTTTTCTCATTTCTTTTTAGGGAAGCATAGATTGCTCTGAGATCTCGGATAATTAGAATTAATCTGGCATTAGGGAAATACTTGAGAATGGTATCAATATGATAGATGTTCCAAGGATTTTTATCTCCCCAACAACCCGCTTGACCATCAAACTGCTGTACATAGGTTTGATAAACTGTGGCGACAGCTGTTGAATAATTAAGTGGTTTCTGAGCTGTCAAATTTTGTCGCAACTTCTCTCGGTCAACGTTCCACTCCCGAAACCTTGGATCACCGTAGATATCTGTCAAGAAGTTATCGATTTGATTGCTTAAGTCTTGGGATGAACCGTATTTGGGCTCCAGATTAACAAAAAATAGACTTTCAGGAGGAATACAAAAATTAGGATGAGCGGTCAGCATTAACCGCAAGAGCGTTGTTCCAGAACGTTCCATCCCAAAAACAAAAAGTGGCTGATTTTGTTGAGACAAAGATTCCATAATGTGTCGATGACGGTAGAGTTTATTTTTGAGTTTGCTCAATAGAGCAACCTGATACAATTCAGCTGGCTTAGCTGATCTTTCCTATCACGTTAAGAATTTGATCACTTATACTAGGCTTGATAAGCTTGAGTTAATTTTAAATTAATAATTGTTAATTACTAATTAGCAATTAACAATTAATGAGCACCTAATACTGAGAATTATTCAACGGAACTCACTATTAGCTTTTGACTATCTAATTCCAACCCTAATAGATAGCCCTAATCTAGTAACTGTGGCTCAAAAAGAAATTACAGCAGCTGATTTATGATAAAGTCTGCACCAGGACTGTCTGATTTTTAGTTTATTTGCCAAACGTTTAGGATTTCTCTGTGCCGTTGAATCTTTTTAAGATGCTACTTAAGATGCTACCCTCTCTTGATGCAGTCCCTAATGGTTTTGGGTATGTGTGCCCAACGCCGCGATCCTCATGATAGAGACACTACCTGAACGCACCTTTTAAACCCGGTGGCTGTCCCCTAAAGGCGAATTTAATTAGCCCTGATAGCACCTGAGGCATCGCGCTTTTATTGAAATTATTCAGAATTGCTGAAAGCACGGAATTCAAGAGCCTGATTTATCCAGGGATAACCAAACTCGTTGTTCTGTGCGATTTCAGAACTATCAATAAACTATAACTTATGACAATAGACGTCATAATTCCTAACTGATCAGGTAATTAATCATCCTAAAATCACAATTCTGAAGTCGTTTGACAGTCTAATTGCTCCCTGATGATGAAATACACCAAATGGTTTTTCCGCTTAACAGTATATTTACTAAGTTTTTACATTGTCAAGCCAAATTATGATATATCAGCCTTAAGACTTAAATTTGCTTAAATTTTCATCAAAATAACTGAATAATTCTGAAAAAGTAAGCAAATTATTATATAATTTGGTTGTCATGGTTAATATAATTTTAATAGAGAAAAATTAATATACATAATTTGAACAATATCACACTTAAGTAACTTAAATCAATAGCAAAGCAAAAGGCTGAGTGCTGAGTGGGTAAGTAGGTCACTAGGTCACTAGTAAAATGACTAAATTCATTCATAGTTATGATGACTAATGACTATAGAGCGTTTGTATCTAGGTTCTAAACACACTTGTTGTTGCCGCCAAAGGCTTTGACACAACAGGCAAAAAGCAAAAGGGGCAAGCACTCTACAGTTTTATTGTACAATAAAAAAATATATCCTAGGTTTACATCTCAAATACAAAAGCGCGTAGCATTACTCAAATAGGTTAGGTACACAAGTCTAGGATTTTAGGGAACAGGCAACAGGAAAAATCAGTGTTTTGCGTCATCACTATGATAATCATTACTATATTAATAACCACTTTGCGGTGCAGCAAAATACTTAACTGGGTTAGTAGCTAGACCCTTTTATAGTTCGATAAACTAAATACTCTCAAAGGCTAAAAAAAGCTGATCAGCAACAGCATAGCCTAAATCAAATCACACAGCATCAAATTAAAGCATATGCCCTACTAGATCGGTGCTTCGCCAACAGCCGTTGGCCGTAGGCCACGCTACGCCAACAGTGGTCAGTGGTCAGCTGATTTTATTCAAAGGTGCGCTTTCCCCATCTAATTATTAAATTCCCTATAGGGTTGCAGCAACGCGATCGCACTTAAAGTAACGATTGCGCTACTAGATCGGTGCTTCGCGAACACTAGCGTGGCCATTTTCTTAGATGATAATTAGTCCTTGATCATCAGACGAAAGTTTATTTAGCTGCTATTCCTTCTCCTTTTCCTTAATCAGGGGTTGTCTTAATCCTTGTTTTTCCTTTATAATACAACTATCGGAATAGTTTAGGGAAAGAAACTTATGAACAAGTGCGTTTGTACTACCGAAGCGGCATCTCTCCTAGGAATCTCTTCGAGACGATTGCGACAACTCCTAGAGAAGGGTCGCGTCCGGGGTGCTTATAAAAGTGGTAAATTCTGGATTATTCCTCTGTTCAACAATATGCCTCAAATCATTAAAGGCACTAGAGGACCAAAAGGCAAATGGCGTACCAGTCGTCCTCCGGCTCTAGCCAAGATTAATGTCAACCGCAATCACATTGGCTCGAATATCCACAAACGCCCGGAAGAACGCAAACCAGTGATTTCAGTAAAACGAAGTGGCAACAATTTATATGGCAACCAGGTCGAAATCCTCGGTCCTTGTCGAATTACCTATCAGCCAGATAATCCACTGCCTTGTGGCGCTCGTCTATGGATTGAAACCTTCAGTGATGTCCACTTCATCGGTGGCAGTTTGCCTGCCAGTCGGTAATCGGGTTTTTCGCGTAGCGTCGCCTTTTCGCGAAGGTTGTCTGTCAGAATGCCGAATGAAGAATGAAGAATGAAGAATGCAGAATGCAGAATACATAATGGTGAATTCTTAATTCTCAATTCTCAATTCTCAATTCTTAATTCTCAATTCTCAATTCTTAATTCTTAATTCCAAAATAATGTTAATGCTCCATTGACCAACAACCCAGGCTTTCACTAACAGAAAATTCCTATTTACAAGACCTGGACGATGGTGTTGTAAAGGAGTCTATTCTGT